>JANLQJ010000252.1:0-14552 GCA_031367715.1 Hyphomicrobiaceae bacterium
TAGACGCACTTTTCGCACGAGGACGAGCGCGATGATAGCTCCAGTAACGATTGACGGATCACGCTCGGTCTCGTTGCTCCGGTTCGAACTGAATGAATGTCCGCTGTTTGAGATTGAGCGAAGGCGCACCATCGATAGTCACAGGAGTGATGAATATCGCGCCGCCATGTTTCTTATCTCTGCAAAGCCGAGATGACCGCGCATACTCGCCAGTGCAAATTCCCATTTGTTGAGTTGCGATTCAGCGGCTTTCCGCCGTTGCCGCACCGCGCCGGGTGGAAAGCCGTTGGACGAGTGGAAACGACGGTAGTCAGCCGGGCCGAGTTTTGGGAACGGCATCAGTTTGAATGGAAAGCCTCAGTGCGCACCAGTCGGAAACTCCATGCGGCGCCGAATTGCTTTGACCTGGGTCCCCGCATCGGTTCCAGAATTGGGCGACGTCAGGCACAGCGGTGATCACCAATCTCAGCCGAAAAGATCGGCGGCATTCTGCTTGATCAGGTGGCGGCGTGGGAATCGGGATAGTCTTCTGCGGCACGAATGTCTGAGATTCCTGCAGTCGGTGGAACGTCGACGACGGGAATGCCACGCTGTAGTCTTTGAAACCATGCGCCACAAGCTATGCCGGGAAACGTCAACTGCCGAAAGTGGTGAGGCTCGATTGCCATCAATTGCTATACAGATCATCGGAAGATGCGACGGCATTCTGCATACTGGGAAAGATCGAAATCCCAGGTCTTCCTTTGTTTACCTCAGACATCCCACCTTTCCCCGCGATACCCCATTCACATTGCTGTGCCGTTGATCACACACTGATCCCGTCGCCACCAACCATGGCCCCGGGAACAGGAGTGATCAGATGCACACATATTGTCGATCCGCCAAACAGGACGACGACGCTGGCTCCCAGCACTCAACTCACTCGGGAGCCAGCCGGTCATGAGCAAACGGCGTTATACGCTCTATCTGTCCCGAGCCCTCGCGCGCAAACTCGATGACACGGCCCGCGAGCAGAATGGCGCCAAATCGGCGCTGGTCGAGGAAGCCCTTCGGGTGAGCCTCACGCCTCAGCTGGTGCCGGGCATTGACGATGTGCTGGCGCGCCGGCTCGACGAACTCGGCACGCTCATCAAGACCATCGAACGCGACGTCGCCATTGCGACTGAAACCCTCTCGCTGTTCGTGCGCTACTTCCTCACCATCACGCCGCCGTTGCCATCCGACGATCAGGAATCGGCTCGGCTGTTGGGGAAAGAGCGGTTCCAGGTCTTCGTCGCCCAGGTTGGCCGGCAACTCGCCGGAAGCCAGCGTCTCGTTTCTGAGGTGCTGGAAATCGTCATTGCGCAGCACCCTGATCTGTTGGCGTCGGCGGGCATCGACGCGCCCCTGAAGCCGGCCCCGACCGCACCGCCGAAACCGCCGATCCAACCCAACGGACACGAACCAGAGGAGCAAGACAGCTATGACTGACCTATTCCATACGGTCGCTGCCGAAGAAGCCAACAGCCGCCGCAGGCAAATGCTGCACACGGCCTTTGGACCAACAATTGCCGCCGCCCTTGCCGATCCGGCGGTGCTGGAGGTGATGCTGAATCCCGACGGCCGGCTCTGGATCGATCGCGCCTCCGAAGGACGCCGTGACACCGGCGAACGCATCGCGACTGCCGAAGCCGAACGCATCATTCGACTGGTCGCCGCCCATATGCGCCGCGAGGTCAATGATGCAGCGCCGATTGTGTCTGCTGAGCTGCCCGAGTCGGGCGAGCGCTTCGAGGGCGTCATGCCAGCAGTGGCCACGGCACCGTGTTTCTCAATCCGTAAACCTGCCGAAGTGCTCTACAAGCTCGTCGACTTTGTCGCCGCCGGCATTATGACGCCGATCCAATGCGACGTGCTCGCCACGGCCGTCCGTGAACGCAAGAACATTCTGGTTGCGGGAGGTACGTCGACCGGCAAGACGACCTTGGTCAACGCGCTGCTTGCCGAAGTCGCGAAGCTCGACGAGCGCGTCGTCATCCTGGAAGACACGCGCGAGCTGCGCTGCGCCGCCGAAGATACTCTTTCGCTGCGCACCAAACCGGGCGTTGCGGATTTGTCCGATCTGGTTCGGTCGACACTCCGGCTACGTCCTGATCGAATCATCGTCGGCGAGGTTCGAGGCCCCGAAGCGCTCGATATGTTGAAGGCCTGGAACACCGGCCATCCCGGCGGCATCTCAACGCTGCACGCAAGTTCGCCAACGCTGGCGCTCTATCGGCTTGAACAACTCATCCAGGAAGCCGTCGTAACTGTGCCGCGCGACCTCATCTCGCTCGCCATCGACATCATCGTCTTCCTCGACGGGCGCGGCGACAAACGCCGGGTAAGTTCCATCCACGAACTCAACGGGCTCGATAACGATGGCGTCTACCAGCTCAAGCAGATCGACAAGCCTACTCTCAGGACCGTCGCGCTATGAGCGGTCGCTGCGCGAGCGGGTTGCCGCCCACACCGGCTCGGGGGGTGCCCCCGAACCCCCGTACTATTTGGACGAGGTGGCCAGAGGCGGCTCTGTTTGCGGCCATCATTTTACTTGCGACCAGCATTCCAGCCCTTGCCACTGGATTGGGCATGCCCTGGGAGGCGCCACTGCAGCGCATTCTGGAGTCGGTCGAGGGGCCAGTCGCGTAGGTATCGGCGGTGATGGTCATCATCATGACCGGGCTCAGTCTCGCATTCGGCGATATGTCCGGCGGATTCCGGCGGCTGATCCAGATCGTCTTTGGCCTGTCGATCGCGTTTGCCGCGACCTCATTCTTTCTGTCGTTCTTCGCCTTTGCTGGTGGTGCCCTGATCAACTGAGGATTTGTCCATGCTGCAGCAACCATCAGCTATGCCCGGCTACGAAGTGCCGCTGCATCGCTCGTTGACCGAAGCCATCCTGATCGCGGGGGCGCCGCGCAACTTTGTGATCTTGAACGGCACCCTCTCGGCCGCCATCGGCCTTGGGCTCCGGCTTCACTGCGTCCCGGGCCTGATCGTCAATGCTGTCGTGCTCTGGAACACGATCTACACCGACGCGGCGCTGAACCGGTTGCGCCAAGAAGGCTTCAAGGTCCTGGATGAGGATGTCGCGCGCCTGTCGCCGCTCGGACACGACCACATCAACATACAGGGCCGCTACGCCTTCACGCTGACCGCCCGCGTCGCCCTGGCGAGCTGCGCCCGCTCCGTGTATCCAAATCAGCTGGTCGACGAGGCGGCGTAGGTGCCTTGCCTAGTGATCCTGTTCCGCTGCTACTCGAACCCCTTGTCCGCCGATCGCCCCGTCGGTAAGCTGATGCCTGACATACCCCGTATTGCGATGCTCCGGATGATCACGACTTATGGTCCAGCTGCACCCCATTGCCACCGTCGCCACCGACCCAGACCGCAATTTCGGAAACGTCGTCTTTGTGCATGGTCTCACGGGCCATCCGTACACGACATGGGGCGGCGTTTCCGCGAGCAACGAAGGCGAGACGTTTTGGCCGCGCCAGCTGGCGAAAGAGCGGGGGTTGGACCGGCTGGCATTCTATACCTTGGAGTACGCGGCACCACGGACCAAATGGAAACTGTGGGGTAGGCGGTGGAATGGTGAAGCGGAGCCCCTCCTCAGGCGCGACCGAACTGTGCTCGACGAGCTGCTGAAGGAGGAGGCACTACGCAGCGCGCCAACAGCATTCATCTGCCACAGCCTCGGCGGCCTCGTCATCAAGGCGACCATTCTGCTCGAGAGCGATGAGCAAGAAACTAATCCGGCCGTCAAGGAGCTGTTCGCCAGCGTCGCACAGGTGATGTTTCTTGGTACGCCGCACTTCGGCTCGGGTCTCGCAAGCTTTGTCAATTCACTGCCAGGATACCAGGCCGACATCTCAACCAATGAACTCAAGAAGAACGAGGCCGGGTTGAAGCGGCTCAACGAAAGGTACATCGGTCTCGTTAGAAGGTTCCGGAAACGCATCGACCATCTCGTCTTCCGCGAGACGGAGAAGACCGGCGGCGCCTTCGGCGTTATTGTCGTACCACTTGACAGCGCCAACCCGGGAATCACGGGCGTCGAGCCGATCGACGTGCCGGGAGCCGATCACAACGATCTCTGCACACCGCCCAATCCCAAGGCACTCGTCTACGAGCGGACCTTGGACCTGCTGCGCAAGCTGCCGGACGCCGAACCCTACTTTGAGGCCGGCTGGTCAACCGACTTCGACGACTTCACCGCGCACTACACGCAAGGCCCGGTGCCGTTCGGCGGCCGCGACGACGAGCTTAAGCAATTGGACCAATGGCTCGCCGACGAGAGCGCCGAGCCCAGCCTCCTGCTCTCGGCGCCGGCCGGCATGGGCAAGAGCGCCGTGCTCGTGCGCTGGGTCGAGCAGCTCAAGAAGTCGATGCGCATCGTGGGCCCGAGCGAGGTGCCACAGCCCGGTCACGAGGACGCATGGCGACTCGTCTTCGTTCCGATCAGCAAGCGGTTCGAGAGCAGCCGCCCCCAAATCTATCTCGGCGCGCTCGCGCGCCAGCTTGCCGCGTTCGCGCACGCCACGGCCCCTGATCCGCAGGCCTCGGACACGCACTACCGTGATCTCTGCCACAACCTCCTGGGTCAGCTGGCTCAGGCGGGCAAGCGCATTCTCCTGGTAATCGACGGTCTCGACGAAGCCTCGGAGGAGGAGACGCTCCGCAACATCCTCCCGTGGCCGCTACCAGCCTGCCTCAAGGTGCTGGTGTCCGCCCGCTGGCAGGGCGAGGAGAAGGACAACACCGGCTGGCTCGACCGGCTGGGCTGGTCGGCGCGCACACGGCCAGATGGTCACGATCTCGTGGTCGGGCCACTGAACGAGAAGGCAATCGGCGAGGCGCTCGTCGGCATGGGCGGGCCCATGCGGCGCCTTGGCCGCAACCCGGCGTTTGTCGCACGTCTGAGAGAGGTGACGGAAGGCGAGCCGCTGCTGTTGCGCCTGTTTGCTGAGGATCTGTGGGCCTTGGAGCAGTCGCGGAAGTCCGTCTCCCTAGCGACGCTCGCGGAGGACAAGCCGGGCTTCGCGGCCTACTTCAACAAGTGGCTGGATCGTTATCGCGGCGCCATCGCAACTGGTGGCCGCAGGCGCAGCGACGCCGACACCATCGATCCTGCCATTGCGATCATGGGCTTTGCGGAGGGGCCCCTCAGCGGCGAGGAGTTCCAGGAAGTCGCCAGTGCGGGCTTCCCGAAGCTGGGCTGGGAGTCCGAGGCAAGGTCACATGTCGAGCCGTTCCAGCGGTTCCTGATCTCCAGCAAGGGACGGCCTGTCCCACCTTACGATTTCATTCACCCCAAGCTGCGCGAGCACATCCGCGCCAGCTACTGCAGCGCCGAGCTGGCGGAAGCAGCGATCGCGGCGTTCGTCACACGCGGCAGAGGGCACGTCCAGCACCTGAACAATGGCGGCCGCTTCTCGCCCTACGTGCTGCAGCATTACACCGGCTACCTCGACACGGCACGCAAGCATTACCCCCGCGTCGGCGTCACGACTGACGATTATCTCGCCCGTGTCGCCGACGGCTGGCGCCGGGCCCGCGAACGGTTTGACAGCGGCCCGGGTGGCTTTGCGCGAGACGTGGAAGCGGCCTGGGCCGCTTGTCGCCGCGACGGCGACCTCGCCCACCTCGGAGCCCAGTGGCGCTGCGCACTCACGTTGTCCTCGATCAAGAGCCTGGGCCGCAACATAGCGGGGCCCTTACTGGTGGAGTTGGTTAGAGACGGCATTCTCTCAGCACGACAAGGTCAGCATTATTCCACTGCCATCGAAGTAACCGATGAGGCGGTGCTAGCTCTCGTTGGTATTGCCCATGTGATCTACGCCAATCCGCGCGCCGCCGCGCAGATGGCTAATGCAGCGGTGGATCGCGCGATCAACTCCGATGGCGCCGATTGGTATCGAGTACGTGCGATTGCCAAGGCTCTCGATGCCTTGCATTTCTTGGTCACTGATAACTCGATATCAGTGCCAGATTTCCAGCTCGACCGCCCAAAAATCGAACGGGCATTGGCCGACGCTTTGAGGGTAGCAAGAAGTATTCCCGAACACTATCTTCGCGGCCCTGCGTTGGCCTCGCTCATACCGCACCTCGACTCAGTCAAGCGCGACGAGGTCGTCGCAACGACGCTTAAAGAAGCCAAAAACGGCGAAATTTCTGGTTCTCTTGTCCTAATAGAGGTTGGTCCGCATTTAGACGCCAAACAAAGCGTAGCGGCGCTGGAAATCGCTCAGACATACTACCCCGCCGGTCCACGTTGTCAGATGCTGGCGGCGGTCGCGCCTAGGCTTGATTTATCCTTAAGAAATTGGGCTTTGGATTCCGCTCTAAACTTATTGATGGGAACCCCGAGGGATCAACAATGGTTCAGAACGGTGACTGCCATTGCTCCGCATCTCGACATCGTCCAAGGCACCGAAGTGCTTAACGCAGCATTCTTAGAGGCGAAGATGTCTCGAGATGAAACGTATCGCTCGGAAGCGTTTGCGGCGCTGACCCCATTGCTCGATCACGAGCAAAGAGCCTATGTTCTTCATGACGTGCAGGGGTACGCCAAAGAAGACAATCAATTTATCGTGCTAATGGCTTTTTCCTCTCGCCTCTATAATTCGGAGGGCACCACCGTTCTTCACATGGCCAAGGCCTGGAGAAGCAATTCTTATTATAAGTGCGCTCTCGTAATTGCTGCATTGGCTCAGCAACTCAACACAGCCGAGCTTGCAGAGGCGTTAGACGCAGCATTGGCGATCGGCTCCGCTAAACATCGGTCCTTTGCTCTTGCTGGGTTGGCGCCGCGGCTCGACCTCGTTCAGCGCGCGGTGGCCCTACGGGCATCAATGCTGATAGGCGACGACCAAACCCGCTATCATGTGCTGGCGCTGTTAGCCCCACATCTTCATTCTGCCCAACGAAGAAAAGCCGTCGAGGACGCGTTGCAGGCAGAAAAAACGATCGAGGTATTGGCTCCGTATCTCGACCCCGTCCAGCTGGTCAAGGCGCTGGACTCCGCAATTGCGATGAGAGAACCGTTTCGGTCCGACACGCTATCGGCGCTGGCGCCGCGTTTAAACGTCGCGCAGCGCGCCTATGCTTTAAAGAAGGCCCAGGCACTTGGCGACAACGTCCACTTATCAGTGCTGACGGTACTGGTTCAATACCTTGATCGCACCCAATGTGAGGAAGCCCTGAAGGCGGTCGTGCTGATTCACGACACATCCATTCTATGCCAGGCGCTGGAAGTGCTGGCCTCACACCTCGACGAGGAACTGCGAATTGCTGTCGTTGCCCACGCCCTAGAGCGAGTTGACAACGACTTGCCAGACTATCTAGCTTCGGTGGCGGCACTGGCCCCGCATCTTGATGCCGCCCAGCAGGCTGACGTACTACGGACACTCAAAACACACCGCCTCTCCCGCACGTGGGCAGGAAGAGTTGTTGGTGCACTTAGGGCGTTGGCTCCCCACCTCGACGAGGGTTTGAGAAATGGCGTCGTTACCTCAGTCCACGAAATGGCTCAGTACCACTCGAGTGAATACTTATCTTGGTTGATGGCTCTAGCTCCACACCTCAATGCGGAGCAGAGCGCCGACGTTCTAGTGGCGGTAAAGTCAATTCGTCATAGCGACGACAAAACTCGACTTCTCGTAGCCCTCGCTGCACATCTAGACCACGAGCAGCGGACAAATGTTTTGCGGCACGTTATGAGCGTCCGCGACGAGTGCCGCAAATTGTTGACGGCTCTTGCTCCTCATCTCGACGCAGACCAGCGCGCCGAAGCTATACAGATTGCGATGGAATTTTCGCGCCAAGCTAATACAGTCAGTTTTTCTAGCGCCTTAAAAGCGTTGGCTCCTCACCTCGACGCTGGGCAGCGCACTGACACTTTGCTTCAGGTGAAAGCTATGGCCGATGAAAACGAACGATCACATGCCGTGGCAACACTCGCTTCTCACCTAAGCGGCGCACAATGCGCCGAAGCATTTGAAGAAGCCACTGCGTTGCGAGACGAAAGCGTACGCGCGACGCGACTTGCGGCGTGGGTACCGTACCTCGATCCCGATAAACACGATGCGGTCTTTGAAGCTGCCAAAGAAATCCGAGATGACCAGTTACGTTTTAATCTGCTAGCTAAATTAGTTGAATTCAAATCAGACATCAATCCGAAAGCTCTCATGGTCGAAATGTTGGAGGCGGTTTCCAAACTCCCTCGATTTCAGTTTGTTGAGAATACTAAACCATTAATCAATTTGACTGTTCTCCTTGGAGGACCGTCGGCGGTCGAAGAGGTTCGCACCGCGATTGCAGACATTTGCAGTTGGTATCCGTGACTCGCGCCCCCACTTCGGAGCGGGCATATCCGTTTCAACCAACCTGTCCGGACGTTCGACGCAATCACATCGGTTGTTCGACGCAGGTGTCTTGGACTTCTGACTTCAAAAGACCTAGAGTTTCAGATGCATGTCATTTACGGACGAGCACCGTCGAACAGGAGGCGAGGCTCGAAGGGTGCCGACATTAAGGCCGGCGGATGCGAGAAGACGTTAGAGGTGGCGCCCGAAATTCCGCTGCTCGACAGCAACAGTTTCAGCCAGGCCCAGGCCGCGCCCGAGCCTAAAAGACCGGTACAGATTGTCGAGGTGCCAAAACCCTTGCCGTTGCCCGGACAATTGAAGCCGGTTTCGGCCGCAAGCGCCAAGCCGAAGGACGAGTCCACACCCAAGGACCGCGTAGCCGCTGCCGCTGCCGCCGCGCGTATAGAGCCGGTCAAGGATGGCTACATCAACGCCATCCAGGTTTATCCGTTTGTTCTGGGGGCGCTCTATCAAGTTTATGCGGCCGTCAACCAGGTGACTGATATCGCGCTGGAATCCGGCGAAACTCTGGTCGCCGTCTCGGCCGGCGATACCGTGCGCTGGGTGGTTGGCGACACGACCAGCGGCGAAGGCGCCTCGGCCCAGTTTCATATTCTGGTGAAGCCGATTGGCGCTGATCTCGAAACCAATCTCCTCATCACCACCGGCCGGCGCACCTATCACCTGGAACTGCGTTCCTCGGACAAGACTTATATGGCGTCGGTATCGTGGACCTATCCGGCCTCGGAATTGCTGGCCCTCAAGGGACAACAGACGGCAGCCGGCATAGCCGCCAATGCCATTGCAGACTCCGGCGTCAATCTCGATCAGTTGCGCTTTCGCTACCGGCTCGAAGGCGATGCGCCGTGGAAGCCTCTTCAGGTGTTCGATGACGGCGCCAAGGTCTACATCCGGTTCCCATCGGGCCTGGCCCAAGGCGAAGCGCCGCCCCTGTTCGTCGCGGGACCCGACGGCAAACCAGCACTGGTCAACTACCGCGTCCGCGGCACGACCTACATCGTCGACCGGCTGTTCGCAGCCGCCGAACTGCGGCTTGACTCCAATCCGCAACGAGTTGTTCGCATCATCCGTACAGACGCGGTGTGGCGGGAGATCACGCCATGAGCGATAGTTCCGCTTCCGAGCCGCCAAAACCCGCAACGAAGGTCGCGCCCGAGACCCTGGAGCTGAGAGCAAGACCGCAACCGGTGACGCGCATAAATCCTCGATTGCTGATGGGCGCCGCCGCTGGCGGGCTGATCGGGATCGCATCCATTGTGCTCTTGGCCTTGCGGCCACCGTCCTTCCGGAGCGACGTCGCGCAGGAACTCTATGCCGTCGACCACAAGCCGATCACGGATGGCCTTGCCAAGCTACCCACGTCCTACGAGGACATTCGTCCGCCTGCCAGCGATCATCGCGATGCTCAATCGCTACCGACTGGCGTTCCTCCGTTGCAGAGCGTGAGCCTGGACCCGACAGTAGAAGCCGAACGCGTCGAGAAGGAACGGCTGGCGCGCATGGAAGGGCAAGCACGCGAGGCGCCCGTGTTCTTCCGGCTGCAGCCGAAAAATCCGACTCGCGATCTGGCGCCGGCACATTCACCGTCCGACGATTCAATGCCCACGGGAATGCCGGAGGGCGGCGGTCTCACCGGGCGCGGTGTGCAGCTGGCCCCTGATCGGGCCGCCGTGTTCGACGCCACTGGCCCCGATGCTCAACTCGCCGACGCTGCTGCCGATCCACAACGTAAGCTCGCCTTCCTCAAATCCACGCCTGCGGCCGGCGTCACCAATCCGCACCGGTTGCAGACACCGGCATCGCCTTACCAACTGATGGCCGGCACCATCATCGCGGCAAGCCTCGTCACAGGCCTCAACTCCGATCTGCCCGGGTTCGTCATTGCTCAAGTGACCGAGAACGTCTTCGACAGCGTTTCAGGTCGCTTTTTGTTGATCCCGCAGGGCGCACGTCTTGTCGGGACTTACGACAACGTCGTGAGCTTCGGGCAAGAGCGAGCGCTTATCGTCTGGCAACGCCTCATCCTGCCGGATGGGTCGTCCATCGGCATCGACAATCTGCCGGCCACGGATTCGGGCGGCTATGCCGGCATCGCCGGAGAGGTCGATACGCATACGCGCAAGCTGATGGAGGGGGTCCTGCTCTCAACTGTTCTCAGCGTCGGCTCAACCCTGGCATTTGGCGCGACCGGTGGTGAGAGCGACATCGTCCGGGCCCTGCGCGAGTCTACCGGCCAGACCACGAACCGCGCCGGTCAGCGTCTGGTTGAAAAGGACTTGAACGTGCAACCCACGCTCACCGTTCGGCCGGGTTGGCCGCTGCGTGTCATCGTCCACAAAGACATCGTCCTCAGGCCTTACCGGCTCGCAACGCCAAACTGATCAACCCGAAATGGAGACTCCGATGCCCGTGATAGGAACGTTTTCCGCCGTCAAGGATGGCTATGCCGGAACCATCCGCACGCTCGCGCTGAGAGCGCAGGTCAGGATCTTGGCCAACGACCACAAGGTCAACAGCGACGCTCCGGACTTCAGGATCACACTCGGCGCAACCGAAATCGGCGCGGCTTGGCGCAAGACCAAACAGGGCACGGAGAAATCCTACTTGCGAGTCCGACTTGATGACCCGACCTGGCCGCAACCGGTCTGGGGCGTCCTTCTGGAACCGACCGACGATGGCGTCATTCGCCTTCTCTGGAGCAGGCCCAAGCGTGACGAACCATCACCACCAGCCGCGTGATCGGCCATGTCGAACAGACAGCCACGGACCGCTACGCTGCAGCCGTCAACGATGAGGCGGTCACCGAGCATTGCCCGCTCGCCGGTCAGGAGAACCCGAAGACAGCGATCAATACCGCGCTGGCGCCTCTTCGTCTGTGTCCTGCTGCCCTTTGGGGCCGCATACTACGTTTCGTATGTCTTCTGGCTGATCAGTCCACTGATTGCTGGTTCGCTGACAAGCGAGCTCAACTTGAGTTCGAGCGATCTCGGCTGGTTCGCTTCCAGCTACGTGTTTGCTTTGATGGTCGCGCAATTGCCCATCGGCGGTCTCATCGACCGCCACGGGTCGCGCCAGGTCCAAAGCGCGTGCCTGATATTTGCCGCTGCCGGCGCAATCGTCTTTGCTCTTGGCGATACCTTGGCGGTTCTCATCCTCGGCCGGATTATGATCGGCCTCGGCGTTGCGACCATTTTGATCGCGGGGCTGAAGTCGATTGCCTCCTGGTTCCCTGCAGATCAGATCGCTACGGCCAATGGCCTGCTCGTTTCGCTTGGGGCGCTCGGAGCCATCACGGCGACCGAGCCGGCCGCAGTTCTGATTGATGCTTTCGGCTGGCGGCTTGTGCATCTCGGATTGGCTGGCGCGGCCGTCTTCTGTGCCGTCGTCATCTTTGCCATGGTCCCTGAACCCAAACGCTTGCCGCTAAGCCGCGAGTCCTCGACGACGCTGCGCGCCATCTATTCAGATCGCCAGTTCTGGAAAATCGCGCCGCTGTCCGCCGCCTGCGTCGGCACTGCCTGGGCCATGCAAGGGTTTTTGGCTGCGCCCTGGTTCAGCGACGTCGAAGCCTTTGATCGGCAGACTGTGATCCGGCATCTGTTTGTCATGGCAGTGGCGCTCGGCGTCGGCGCCACGCTGCTTGGAACTCTTTCTGACCGCTTGCGCAAAGTGGGTATCGCCACCGGCTCGCTATTCGGCTGCATCGCGCTAATTTCGATCGTATCTGAGCTGAGCATCCTTCAGCATTGGCCGATCCCGTCCTATCTTTGTTGGGCCATGGTCGCGCTGATGGGAGCGTCTGGCGTTCTCAGCCACACCATCATTGCGTCGTACTTTCCAAAAGAAGCCTCCGGGCGCGCCAACACGGCTCTGCATCTTTTGCACTTGGGCGCCGCGTTCGTTGTGCAGTGGGCAACGGGCGCCATCATCGATCTTTGGCAGATTCGCAACGCCGTGCATCCGGTCCAGGCCTATCAAATGGCATTCGCCGTCAATTTTGTCATGCAGGCCGCCGGGTTGATCTGGTTCCTGTGGCCAGATACCGGACGTCTCACCGTCCAGGTATCGCCAGCCCCACCACCGGCCTTGCAGTGGCAAGCCTTTCGCCCTCTGTCGTCGGTCTCGCCGTATTGCGTGGCCCGGCGAGAGTGGGCCTTGCAACTTGCCGCAGCCAGGGCTCACAGGGACAGTTGGTGGTTCGCTGCGCTTGGTTCGTCCTCGCTCTTTGGGGTGTTGATGGGTCTCTTGGTGCACGGAGGTTGAAAGCCTTGTGACGCCAGAGCCGCAGAGGTGCGGCTGCATGATCATCAAACCATAAATGGTCGATCCAGGTCTGGAGACGTGTGCCAAATCGAGACTGGACGAGGCGATAGACGCGACGAGTTCGGACAATGTAATAGGAGATGGTAACAATGCAAACGCGACGTTTCAATCTGCTGCAACAAGACCGACCCGATTTAGCGGCGACAGATGACTTGGTAGATGCGGCGCAGCGGCCACTCGCTATGCCGTTCGGCGACGAATTCTGGAGCGTGAAAATTGTAAAGTTGAAAACCGGGCTGTCACGCACCACACTCTACAAATATGTCAAACTCGGCCTGTTCCCGCACCAGCGCCATCTGGGACCCGGCCGGGTGGCTTGGCGCGCGTCGGACGTTTGGGATTGGATCGAAAGCCGCCCCGAATAAGGGGGGGCTGTCCGGGTCCTAGCGTTCGATGTCCTTGCTTGCGTGAGCAACAGCTGAGCCACAGCAAGACCTCGCGATCCGTTGAAATTGCAGTCCGCTACTTCACGAACGTCGCGGGACGATGCGTGAGCCCAATGCACTGCCGCAATATGTCGCCCAGTCGCACATCAGTACCCGCCTCTTCTCCAGCGCATCGCCGCGCCGATAGGCAAGTTCCACCGCATCGCCCACCGCATGCGCGAGCGCCGCCTCGCACACCTCGCGGAGGTGGCTGGTGGCTTCGCCAGCCCAGTCGCGGAAAGTGGAGCGAAAGCCGTGCGAGGTGATCCCGCCGACGTTCATGCGGGTGAACAGGGATTTCATCACCATGTCGCTCAAAGGTTTGCCGGGTTTGAAGCCGGGAAAGACCAGATCGTCGGGCTCGCCTGCAGGCAGTGAGGCTAAGAGAGCCATCGCGGCGGGCGACAGGGGAACGCGGTGCACTCGCTTGGCCTTCATGCGCTCCTTGGGGATTTCCCAAACGCGGTCCGAAAGGTCGATTTCGGCCCACCGTGAGCCAAGCGCCTCTCCGAGCCGGGCCGCCGTCAGAATTGTCCATTCGAGCGCTCGGGGCGACAGCCCGGGACGTTCGCGCAATCGGACTATGAAGGCGGGAAGTTCTTTCCAGGAAAGCGCCGCATGGTGGCCGCGAGAGAGGCGCTCTCGCGGCGGCAGAAGGTTGGCAAGGTGTCCTTTCCAGCGAGCCGGGTTGGCGGTGTCGGCGGGGATGAGGCCCCTAGCGCGTGCGGCATCGATCACAGCTTCGATGCGGCCACGTGTGCGGCTAGCCGTTTCTGGCTTGCTGATCCAAATTGGTTGCAACGCGGCGAGAATGTGCTCTGTCGTGACCTCGGTTACGGGAAGGGCCCGGAGCGGGGCCGCGTAGATCTCAAGCGTCATATGCCATTGCGCGCGATGCTTGGCGTTGCGCCAGCCAGCGCCCTTGGACTTGATCAGGTCGTCGGCAACCTGGCCGAAGGTTCGTGCGTTCGATCGGGAAAATTCTTGCGCCTGCACGCTGCGGCGTTGGACGTCCAGCGCGGCACGCTTCTCTTCAAGCGGGTTGCTGCCGCACTGAACGGTGAGCCGAGCCGCCGCCGCCAACTCGCGGGCTTTCGCAAGAGGCACCGTGTCTGGCGAGCCGAGACCCATCTCGCACTTCCGCCCCTGCCAGCGAAACTGGAACGTCCAGCGCCGACGGCTGAGATCTGCAGAGATGAAAAGACATAACCCGCCGCCATCGAAGTGGCGGCCAGGGGTTTTCAAGGTTGCCACTTCGCGAGCTGACAGGCGGTTTAACGCCCGTACCATCTTTGCCTCCGTTTCCGGTCAGTCGCGGCTGGGTGAACCAGAGGTTCGGTCCACCCTGCGGTCCACCCATGAAACACGGATTGGAGCGAACAGGCAAGAGCCG
>JANLQJ010000098.1:0-2569 GCA_031367715.1 Hyphomicrobiaceae bacterium
AACGTGGTCGAAAGGCCACATCAAGCCCGGCGCCATGAGGCGCGGCATGGGGACAGGCATGCGCGCCGCCGCCGGCTTGATCGCCCCCGGCAGCCGGCGCGTCATCGTCAAGGCGCGCTACACCACCATCTCCGGCGGCGACTTCGGCGCCGCTCGCGCGCATCTCAAATACATCCAGCGCGATGGCGTCACGCGCGACGGCGAGGCCGGCCAGCTCTATGACGCTAGCAGTAGCGATGCGGACGGGATGGCGTTTCTCGATCGTTCGGAAACCGACCCGCACCAATTCCGGTTCATCGTCTCGGCCGACGACAGCGCAAGCCTCGCCGACCTCAAACCGTTCATTCGCGATCTGATGCTGCAGATGGAACGCGATCTCGACAGCAAGCTCGATTGGGTCGCCGTTGATCATTTCAACACCGGCCATCCTCATACGCACATTGTCATTCGCGGACGCGATGACCGAGGCGAGGATCTCGTCATGGCCCGCAGCTATATCGGCCACGGCGTGCGCGCCAGGGCGCAAGGACTGGTGACGATGCAGCTTGGGCCCGAGAGCGACCTGGAACGCCTGCGCAAGCTCAACAATGAGGTCGCCCAGGAGCGCTTGACCAGCCTCGACCGCTCGCTGCTGGTCCGCGCCAAGGACAGCGTGTTGACGCTGCCCGCGAGCAACGAGCCCAACCCGGCGTTGCGGTCGCTCCGAATTGGACGCCTCCAGACCCTGCAACGGCTGGGATTGGCCGAAGAACGTCAAGCAGGCGTCTGGCAACTCGACACCGCCGTCGAAAACAAATTGCGCCAGCTCGGCGAACGGGCCGACAAATTCAAGATGATGCAGCGTGCTCTCAAGGAGGTTGGCATCGATCGGGCGGCCTCCGCCGTGGCGCTGTTCGAAAAGGCGCCGCGAAAGGCGCCGTTGATCGGCAAGGTGGTTGGGGTCGGCATGGTCGACGAAATCACTGACCGCACCTGGGTCATTCTCGACGCCGTCGACGGCCGGGTCCATTATGCAGAACTGGGCCGCCTGCAACCGGGCGCCGTACCGGCGCGCGGCATGATTGCAGCGCTCGGCGGTGGCCACCAGAACGAAAAGCCGAACGCGCTGCCACGACTGCATGTGCTGTCGCCCGTCTCCATCGAGCGGCTCGCCAGTTACGAAGGTCCGACCTGGCTCGATGAGGCGATCATCGCCAAGTGGCGACCGGACCCGGCCATGCCTGGTGTCGCGGCCGAACTGCGAACCGCGCTTTCGGCCCGCGGCTATTGGCTTGCAGCGCGGCAGCTAGCGACAGCACGAGCACCTGACGCCATAGTGCCGGCGCCCGAGATGATGGCCAGCCTGCGGAAGATACAAACCGAACGACTTGTCGCAAACTTGTCCAAGCAATTGAATGCCGAATTCATGCCCTCCGAACCCGGGCGTCGCGTCACTGGCGTCTATGAGCGTCCCATCCAGACCCCGACCGGGAAGATCGCCGTCATCCGCCACCAGGACACCTTCACTCTGGCGCCCTGGAAGCCGGCGCTCGAACCTCTGCGTGGGCTTCAGGTCACTGGCAGCATCGGTCCCAATCGCGTTTCCTGGACCTTGGATCGCGGACGGGCGCTGCCACCGCGAACGTGATCCGGACACGTCTCTATCAGCATCGAATTGACCCGATCTGCGAAGGCTTCGCCCCAAACAGCACTCCGTCTGTACACACTCTAATTCTCATTCTCATTCGCATTCGCCAACCGTGCCGTTCGCTTCGAATTCCACCAGCTCGAATGGCTTGGGCGCCCCGCGGCCAAAGGGGCCGCGGCCGGGCCCTAGTCCGCGGTATAAAGATTGTTATGACAATCAGGATTGCTGGTCCGCAGACCCGAGCCCCGGGAGAGCGGGTCTCGGCCCATCCGGGTGACGGTCCCTGGCGCGAACCACGCCGGCAGGGACACCGCGCGATCATTCGTCCACGCGACCAAGACCGAAGCTCACCAAGAGGCAGGCCGCAGTCTGCCTCCCGGAGCCGCCCCCTGGGCCCTTGGGGTACGGGCGGCTCCGGGAGGCAGACATGGCGACCAAGCCCAAGTGTATTCCGGGGGAATAGTCCCTAGGCAAATGAATTGCCCGCATTGTGCGCTTCGGGGACGACGAGCCTGTAACATTATATGATTGAAATAGAACGATAAAACGCGAAAAAAGACTAGAACAAAATAGGAACTCGTGTTAGGATACTGACACTGAAGAACGCAGACAGCTTAGGTCATTTGTCCCCGTTTCAGGAGTTATGCGTCATGGCTTCCAATGTTTCAAAATCCCGCCCGTCGATCTATGAGACGATCACGGATAAAATCCTTGCCGCGATCGAATCCGGTCCCGGCGATCCGGTCATGCCGTGGCAGCGGGCGGGCGCGCGGCCGGTGCTGCCCGTGAACGCGGCGACCCGACAGGCCTATCGCGGCGTCAACATCCTGAGCTTGTGGGTGACCGCGCTGGAGCGCGGCTATGCGTCCGGCGAATGGGCCACTTTCAAGCAGTGGCAGGCCAAAGGCGCGGCGGTGCGCAAAGGCGAGACGGCGTCGCCAA
>JANLQJ010000257.1:0-3733 GCA_031367715.1 Hyphomicrobiaceae bacterium
GGCATCGCCGGGTATCCCCCGGCCGTTCACTAACTCCATTCAAAACATGTAGTTAACCATGATTGAATCTTCGAAACTCACCTCCGCCCGATTTTTCTGCGGCGGCTGGACGAGACATATAGGTGCCAATTGCGGGGAGCCTAATGGGGACGTTACGCGGCCCGTCCCCATTGTTGGTCATTCGGGGCTGTCATTCGGGGCTATCCACTGGCATCCCCCGAATTGCATAGTATTTGGAGGGACTGTTGCAATTTTATGCATTCCTCGGCTTCCTGCGGATAAGAGCCGTACAAATAGGTACGAAAATTCGGGGGATGCCCAGTGTGAAGTGAATCCCCAAGTACAGAAATGACGGAGTACACGCTGCCTTTTAAGCGGCTGCGCTGAGATGCCACCAAGTGGCCGCATTGTGGCTCCCGCTGCCTAAGGTCGCGTGACGGGCCACAGATTTTCGTTTTCCGCAGAGGCCTTCACTGTGGCGATCAGATGCGAAAATAGGGGCACCCCCGACATTCCCCGACTTCTTCCTAACTCCATAATATTAAACCACTTATTGCCTATTTTCCCCCGGCGAACCCCGACCTCACCGCATTTTTCGGTCTCAAAGGAAACGACCGCATCCACGGGGTGGCACTATTTAGGGGAAAGTGGCATGGGAAACGACCGCATCTGAGTTCGCTGATCTGATTTGGCCCACGGCGCTCATGTAAATTGGCCCACCTGGACCGGCCGGGATTATGATTCCGAGATGGACAGGAGACGCAAAGTGGAGTTATTTGAAGAGATCCGGCGCGGACACGCGGCGGGGGAGACGGTGCTGGGGCTGGCGAAGCAGCAAGGGGTGCACCGGCGGATGGTACGGCAAGCGATCGCGAGTGCGATTCCGCCGGAGCGGAAGAAGGTGGACCGGGAGCAACCGAAGCTGGATCCGGTGAAGCCGTGGATCGACCGGATGTTGGAGAGTGATCGGGAAGCGCCGCGCAAGCAGAGGCATACGGCCCATCGCATCTGGACGCGGCTGCGCCAGGAGTGTCCGGAGCATCCGGTAAGTGAGCCAACCGTGCGGCGTTATGTGCAGCAAAGGAAGCGCGAGATGGGACTGGGCGGCCGGGACGTATTCGTGCCGCAGAGCTACGAGTGGGGTCAGGAAGCGCAAGTGGATTGGTTTGAGGCCACGGTTAAGTTAGGCGGCGAAGCGCGTAAGTTACAGATCTTCGCGATGCGCAGCATGGCTTCGGGGGATAGCTTCCACCGCGCTTACACGCATGCGACACAGCAAGCGTTACTGGAAGCGCACGAGCATGCCTTCGCCTACTTCGGAGGCGTCTTCCGCACACTGCGCTACGACAACATGACGTCGGTGGTGAAGAAGATTCTGCGGGGACGGCAGCGGATCGAGACCGACCGCATCATCGCGTTCCGTTCGCACTGGCGGTATCAGAGCGCGTACTGCAATCCGGCAAGCGGCCATGAGAAAGGCGGCGTGGAAGGAGAACTGGGTTGGTTCCGGCGGAACTGTTTGGTGCCGATTCCGGAAGCTACGAACTTAGCCGGGTTTAACGAAGACTTACTCCGGCTATGTGTGCAGAACCGGCAACGTACCGTAAGTGGCCATGATCGTTCGGTAGAGGAAGCTACTCAGTATGAACGGACGCTTTTGTCACCCCTGGCACCTGAAGGATATCCGATTGCGGAGATACTCGATTCGTTAGTGGTCGATAGTCAGAGCCGCGTAAAAGCGAAAGGTAACTGGTACTCGGCGCCCGTGCGGCCAGGGTTGCGAGTAACTGCCTCGGTGGGACCGTTAACCGTATCGATCCAGCATGGCGGCCGGGTGGTGGCCGAACATCCACGGGCGGAAGGACAAGGCCGGCAGAGTCTGAATCTCGAGCACTATTTGGCGGTGCTCGAGCGAAAGCCGGGAGCGATGGCGGGCTCAACGCCCCTGGCGCAGTGGCGGGCGGCGGGGCGTTGGCCGGCTTGTCTGGACACGCTTTGGCGACAGTTGGAAGAACGGCACGGCAAGAGCACGGGGACGCGCGCCATGATTGCGCTGGTCCGGGCCGGTCTGGGGGCCGGCTGGTCGCGGCTGATCGGCGCCGTAGACGAAGCTCTCCGTCTGGGCGTGTCGGATGAGGCCGCGGTGCTGCATCTGTTCCGCCTGCCCCCGGCGGAAGAGCGGCGCTGCCATGCGCTCGTGTTGACCGAAGATCTAGCTTCGTTCAAACGTCCGCTACCCGTAATGGATAACTATGACTTACTCCTGGCCGATGCCGCGGGAGACGGGCAATGAAGGCCACAAGCGAGTTACTCGAACACGCCAGCATCCGGCAGTATTGTAAGTCGGTACGAGTGCCGGCCATCGGCGCTAACTTCGTCACTTTAGCTGAGCAGGCCGTGAAGGAAAGCCAGAGTCATGTTCGCTATCTGGAAGCGTTGTTAGCTCTTGAATGCGAGGAACGCGATCGGCAGGCGATCGCCAACCGCATCCGCGATGCGCAACTACCGCGGACCAAGACGCTCGAAGAGTTCGACTTCGGGCAAGCCCCGCGGATCCCAGCGGCGAAGATTCGAGAACTGGCCGAGGGCGGTTACATCGATCGGCATGAGCCGGTGGTCTTGATCGGCGAATGCGGCACGGGAAAGAGTCACTTGGCGACCGGGCTTTGCCTGGCCGCCTGCCGGCAGAAACGACGCGTCCGGTTTGTTACGGCGGCGGCGCTGGTGAATGAGTTAGTCGAAGCCAAAATCAATAACCAGGTGCGGCGTTTGATGGCGCGCTGGCAGAAGTATGAATTGATTGCGGTCGATGAGGTCGGATACGTGCCGCTGGCCGATGTCGGTGCGGAGTTCCTCTTCCAAGTGATCTCCGAACGAGCCGAGCGCGCGGCGATTATCGTCACGACTAACTTGCCGTTCTCGGAATGGACGACCGTGTTTCCGAATCCGCGGCTCTGCAAAGCGCTGCTCGACCGGATCACCGACCGGGCGCACATCATCGAGACGGGTACGGAATCGTTCCGCTTCAAGCGCACGATGGAAGGGAGGAAAAAGAAGTGAGTCAGCCGGTGCCGGAGTCGCGCGGTTTTGGCCACGCCGGCGTCCGTTCCGCCTAAAACGGCACCGCCCTTCGGGCGCCGCCAGGCTCCACTCCCGCCAGCGCGGCCAAAACCATACCCGCGGGATGAGGGAGAATATCAATACTCCAGGTGGGCCATTTCAGATGAGCGAAGTGGGCCAGGCCGGATGAGCGAACGCAGAGCCGTATGCGGTAATTCCGCCCGTACGGATCTGTGCGGGGGGCGGTCAGCGATGGCCGTCCCTACCGCGACCCCGTCCTGTCTCTAACTCTCTATAAATGAACATACTTAACCCCTTCTCGATCTTCGGAACTCGCCTTCGCCCGAAGATTCCAGTCATGCTAGGGCAGCCGCGCCATCCGACTCATAATGAACCAACCTAGTAAAATGCCGCCGGCCACTCGCACCCAGTCACAGCAAACTAACAAATCCTCAACCCACTAAAAACAAACCACTTCCCGCCGAATCCACCCTCAGTCCAACCGAATTATTTGCCCGGGCCTGTCATCCTAAACATGGAGGAAAGCTCCGAGATAGTGCCCGGCACTGGGGAAATCTGCTTGCCCGCAGTCACCTCGGCCTCGCACCCACGCGCACTTGGCTCGACACCGAACAGTTCCAGCGCCACTGGCCGACGCCCGGCGACTGGCGCA
>JANLQJ010000104.1:0-5297 GCA_031367715.1 Hyphomicrobiaceae bacterium
GTATGTAGAACGGTGGGCCATCGGAACAAGTCCGAGGATGACAAAGGGAACCATATGTTTGGGTCACAACACTAGACCGGCCGCAGTTCATCCAACTTGCGCTGCCCGTATCGCGTCTTGCCCCATGGCTTATACACCGACAGCGCCAGCGGCACGAGCAACACCAAGAGGCCGCCGCCGGAATGCAGCACAAGCCCCATGCGCTCGTGCAGGTGTTCGGGGCTCACTAAGGACATCGCCAACGCGGCGACCGCAAGCCGTCCGATCATCTGCATCTGCAGCAAAAGCACAACGGTCGCGACAACCGTTATGACCAGTTTGGTCGCGACCCAATTGTACCTAAAGAGGCCCCAATTGGTGCCGAGCGAAGAGACGATGCCGATCGCCAGCGAAGCGAACATCAGGGGTACAATGATATACCAGGCCAACACGTCCATCGCCGGATAGGCGGCGCGCCCGATTTGCGAATCGCCGCTGGCCAAACCCGTTACGGCGAGGGCCAGAAACCCGGCAACCGCGCCAAGCAATCCCACCGATGTTGCGATATGGACGGTCAGCACAAACTTGCGCAAACTCGACGACATGGGGGCCTCCATGGCTAACTGCCGAGCGTCGACAACCACTTTGCCAAGATTCTCATTGGCGGCAACCCTATTTGTTGGCGCGCGACAATGAAGTCGGCGGCTACGACGCATCGGCCACGGCACGATTCGCGCCGGCCGCATGGCGCGCCTCCGTTCGCCCTTCCACCTGCTCCATCGCTTCGGCCAGCACCTCCAGCCCCACGCCGGAACAGTTTTCCACCCGGGCGAGCGTGAAAGAGGCCCAAGATGTGCCGCGTCATGGACAATAGCCGCACCGCCTCGGCCCGCTTGCGCTCAGCAATCCGGCCGAGCTTTGCCATGACATCGGGACGGGACAGGCGTGCACGCATCAAATTGCCGCCGTGGTCGTCGATCCGCAACGGCTGCAAAGCTATGGCATCGGCCTCGACAAGGTGCGCGACGCCATCCGCGACAGCAACATGGATGTCGGCGGCCGCACCATCGAGCTGTCCGAGACCGAGTTCGCGGTGCGCGGACGCGGCCTCATCAAGAACATCGGCGACCTTGAACTGATCGTCCTGAAAGCCAGCGGCGGCACGCCGGTTCTGTTGCGCGACGTCGCCCGCGTGGAACTGGCGCCCGACGAGTGGCGCGGCATCGCGGAACTGAACGGCGAGGGCGAAGTCGCCAGCGGCATCGCCGTGCAGCGCTTCGGCGCCAATGCGTTGACCGTGATCGGCAACGTCAAGGCGCGCATCGCCGAGATCGCCAAGAGCCTGCCGAGTGGTACGGAAATCCTCACGGTTTATGACCGTTCCGATCTGATCAACCGCGCCATTGGCACTCTGAAGCAGACGCTGATGGAAGAGAGCATCATCGTCGCCCTGGTCTGCATGGTGTTCCTGATGCATTTTCGAAGCGCGTTGGTCGCCATATTGACGCTGCCGCTCGGCATCCTGATCGCTTACATCTTGATGTATGTACTCGGATTGTCTTCCAACATTATGAGTCTTGGCGGCATCGCCATCGCCATCGGCGCCATGGTGGATGCGGCTATCGTCATGATCGAGAACGCGCATAAACGGCTGGAGCACGCGCCGCCCGACAAGCCGCGCGTAGATGTGTTGATCGAGGCCGCGATGGAGGTCGGCCCGGCGCTATTCTTCTCGCTACTGATCATCACCGTATCATTCCTGCCGATTTTCGCGCTGGAAGCCCAGGAAGGACGGCTGTTCCATCCCCTCGCCTTCACCAAGTCGTTTTCCATGGCGGCGGCGGCGCTGCTGTCGGTGACTCTGGTGCCGGCGCTGATGATCCTGTTCGTGCGTGGGCGAATTGTCCCGGAGCAGAAGAACCCGCTGAACCGGTTGCTGATCTGGCTGTACCGGCCGATCATCAAGGGCGTGCTGGCGGCACGCTGGCTGACGATTGCGATGGCGATCCTTGTACTCGGCGTCAGCGTCTGACCCGCCATGCAACTCGGTTCGGAATTCATGCCGACGCTGAATGAGGGTACACTGCTCTATATGCCGGTCACGCTCCCCGGTCTGTCGATCACCAAGGCAGCCGAACTGCTGCAGACGCAGGACAAAATCATCAAATCCTTCCCCGAGGTCGCCTCAGTCTGGGGCAAGGCGGGGCTCGCGGGCACCGCAACCGATCCCGCGCCCACCGAGATGACCGAGACCATCATCAACCTCAAACCCGAGGCCGAGTGGCGGCCCGGCATGACCACTGACAAACTGGTCGCTGAGATGGACAAATCTCTGCAATTCCCCGGCGTCTCGAACGCCTGGACGCAGCCGATCAAGGCCCGCATCGACATGCTGGCGACTGGCATTCGCACGCCGGTGGGTGTAAAAGTGTTCGGGACGGACTTGAAACAGATGGAGGATACGGCGCGCCAGATCGAAGCGGTGCTGCGCAAGGTGCCGGGCACCTCCAGCGCCTTTGCCGAGCGCATCAACGGCGGCAACTATCTGGAGATCACGCCGGACCGCGTGCAACTCGCCCGTTACGGCTTGATGGTCGGCGACGTGCAGCGCGTCGTCGCCTCGGCATTGGGCGCCGAGACCATAACGACGACGGTTGAGGGACGCGAGCGCTACGCCGTCAACCTGCGTTATCCGCGCGCCATCCGCAGCGACCCGCAGGCCATCACGCACGAGGTGCAGGTGCCAATGGCGAACGGCGCGTCCATCCCGCTCGGCGAGGTCGCCAAAATCGAACTGACGCAAGGGCCCTCGTCGATCCGCACCGAGAATGCTCAGCTAGCGGCCTATATCTTTGTCGACGTGCGCGACCGCGATCTGGTCGGCTATGTCGAGGACGCCAAACGGGCCGTCGCGGCCGGCGTGACCTTTCCGCAAGGCACTTACGTCACCTGGAGCGGCCAGTTCGAGTACTATGAACGCGCCAAGCAGCGGCTGGCCTATGTCGTGCCGCTGACGCTGGGGATCATCTTGCTGTTGCTCTATTTGAATTTCGGGCGGTTGACTGAAACATTGATCGTCATGCTGTCGCTGCCGTTTTCGCTGGTCGGCGGATTGTGGTTCTTATGGTGGCTCGGATTCAATCTGTCCGTGGCCGTGGGCTTCATCGCGCTCGCCGGCGCTACCTCGTCTTTGTCTTGCGCAGATAGCGCCTGAAGGCTTCAAGCGTTTCCGCGCTCACGTGGTGCTCGATGCCTTCCGCATCAATGCGGGCGGTATCGGCGCTGACGCCGAGCGCGCCCAGGAAAGATTCGACAATGTCATGGCGATCCCGGCTTTGCTCAGCCAGGCGCATTCCCGTCTCGCTTAGAAATACGCCGCGATACGGCTTCTGCACCACCAGACCCTCGGCGATCATGCGCTGCAGCATCTTGGCCACCGTCGGCTGCGAGACGCCGAGACGGGACGCAATGTCGACCTGGCGGGCTTCGCCGCTACTGTCGATCAGATCGGCAATCAATTCGGCATAGTCTTCCAGCAGCGCCGTACGCTGCACCTCGCGAGTGCGGCGGAATCCCTCCGAATGCCGCTTGGCGTCGGGAAGCGGGTCCCGTATTGGCGTTTGTCGCCGCGCGCTTGTTGTCATCATCGGCCCCGGGCATTTCGAGCGGTCATGGATAGCACGGACTCTAACTTGTTTGTCGCGGAAATCGTCTGTCCAATGGTCATGACAGATACCACACACTGAAAATCATAGCATGTTGCATATTGAATAGCCATGTGTTAATTGTTCGACCGTCGTGCGTTGCGATGGGGAGCATGTCGCTTGGCAAATGATGTGGCGAGTGCGATGGCGCGGCCGGCTTGGCGCAATGCCGGCCCCGAGGCCGAGCATCGCCCAAGTTTGCCGGAAGTGCATTCGACAATCGGGGTGCCGGTTTCCGGATCGTGGCTGCGCCGGCTGCTGGCCTTCACGGGTCCCGGCTACATGGTCTCGGTCGGCTACATGGACCCGGGCAACTGGGCGACTGATATCGCTGGTGGCGCGCAGTTCGGCTACACGCTGTTGTCCGTCGTTCTGCTGTCCAACCTGATGGCGATCCTGCTGCAGGCGCTGGCGGCGCGGCTTGGCATCGCCACCGGCCGCGATCTGGCGCAGGCCTGCCGCGACAGCTATTCTCGGCCCGTCAATCTGCTGCTGTGGTTCGCGTGCGAGATCGCCATCATCGCCTGCGACCTCGCCGAAGTCATCGGCACGGCCATCGCGTTCAAGTTGCTGTTCGGGGTTCCTCTGCTGGTCGGCGCCCTGATTGCCGCCGCCGACGCTTTCCTGCTGCTGCTCCTCATGAACAAAGGCTTCCGCTTCCTCGAAGCCTTCGTCATTGCCCTGCTCATCGTTATCGCCGGCTGCTTTGCGATCCAGATCATCGCCGCCGCGCCGCCGATTGGGGCCGTCCTGCGCGGCTTCCTGCCGTCCTCCCATATCGTGACCAATCCAGCGATGCTGTACATCGCCATTGGCATCATCGGTGCGACGGTGATGCCTCATAACCTCTATCTGCATTCCTCGATTGTGCAGACACGCGCCTACGAGCGCACGGATGAAGGCCGCCGCCAAGCTGTCCGCTTGGCGACCACCGACAGCACCATCGCGCTGACGCTGGCCTTGTTCGTGAACGCCGCCATCCTGATGGTGGCTGCAGCCGCATTCAATACCAGCGGCCATAGCGGCGTTTCGGATATTCAGCAGGCCTATGAGTTGCTCTCGCCGTTGCTGGGCCTCAGCATTGCTTCGACCTTGTTCGCGGTTGCGCTGCTGGCCTCGGGCCTGAATTCCACGGTGACGGCGACCCTCGCAGGCCAGATCATCATGGAGGGATTTCTCCGGCTGCGGTTGCCGAACTGGGCGCGCCGGCTGTTGACGCGCGCGCTGGCCATCATACCGGTGATATTTGTCACCGCCCTCTACGGCGAGACGGGCACGACCCAACTGCTCGTGTTCAGCCAGGTCATCCTGTCGATGCAGTTGCCGTTCGCCGTCATTCCCCTGGTGCTGTTCGTCACCGACCGCAGCAAGATGGGCCCGCTGGTCGTGCCGCGCTCTGTCGCCGTGCTGGCCTGGGGGGTCGCGGCGCTCATTCTCGCCCTCAACCTCAAACTCCTGTTCGATACCTTTGCCGGCGTGGCCTAAACCGCACCCGGCTTTGGCGCCGCCAGCAACCGCAGTGCATTCAGCGTCACCAGCACGGTCGCGCCGGTATCGGCGAGGATGGCGGGCCACAGACCCGTCAGGCCAATGATGGTCGTGACCAGGAACACC
>JANLQJ010000347.1:0-5788 GCA_031367715.1 Hyphomicrobiaceae bacterium
TCGCTCGAACGCCTCGCAACCGCTATTCTCGTCGAAATCGACGAAACCTGGACCGCCTCCCTGCAACCCTATGTCAACTGGAATAACGTCGATGCAGATTAAATCCACAACCTAAAGTCCAGACATCAGGTTGCGTTATCCTGAAAAGCACGGCTAGCGGAACCCGCAGCCATCCAGGAAGACCGAAGTATTTGAGAAAATAGTTCATCACCTTGCGGACGCTATTCAAATAATTTAATAAGGCAGTCTGAGGACTGGTTTCAGCACAAGCTCCGCCGCCAACCGCACCAATTTTCTTTCGAGCAACGAGCGCCCCAACGGTAATCTCAAAAGCATAATATGGCAACAGCTCTATACCGTGCGCCCCAGGCGCACGGTATAGACCTCGGAATTTAACGCGCGCGTTCTTCGCGCGACAAACATCCGGGACCCCTGCGGTTTTATCCTCGGGCGCTACTGGCGCCGCACGCGCTAGAGAACAGGGCGTGGGGTGGGCATCGCGCACCACGACGGCGGTAAAGATCCCGGATCTTCGGCGCGCCAAGAAAAAGCGCGCCTGCGTCCGGGAGGCGTGAGTTGGATGGTCGTCAAAATCCCCCGCCCCACGCGTCCCGGAATTTGACGCGCACTTTCTTTCTTCGCGCGTCAAATATCCGGGATCCTTACCACTCTCGGCCGAGCCGTGGACTGTCAGCGCCCACCGTACGCTGTCCGCTGCCGCACGAGGTCGTGGCGGCCTCCGGCGCTCGAACTGCACCCGTAAAGATCCCGGATATTTGGCGCTGAAGAGCGCGCCAAATTCCGGGAAGCGGGAGACCATACGCACCTGCCGCCCGCGCCGAGCCTACAGGTCTCCGTACAAATCCCGCCAGGTCGGGTTGTCCTTTTCGATCAACTCGATCTTCCAGTCGCGCCGCCAGCGCTTCATCAGGTACTCGCGCTGGGTGGCGGCGGCGGAGGAGAGATGGTGCTCGTAGTAGACGAGACGGCCGGCCCAATAGCGCTTGGTGAAGCCGGCGACGACGCGCTCGCGGTGCTGCCAGGCGCGGCCGGAAAGGTCGCTGGTCATGCCAGTGTAGATGACGCCGCGCGCACGGCTGGCGGTCATGTAGACGAAGAAGTTCTCTGGTTGCGGCGGGTACGTCATGGGGTGAGAGTAGCGCGTTCCACGGGCAGGTAAAGATCCCGGATCTCCGGCGCGCGAAGAAAGAAGAGGCGCGCCTACGTCCGGGAGGCGTGCAGGATGGAATGGCGTGCACACCCGCCCCACGCTTCCCGGAATTTGACGCGCTCTTTCTTTCTTCGCGCGGCAAATATCCGGGATCCTTACCGGTCAGAGCCAAGCCGCGCACTCGGGACAAGCACAGGCCATCACACATACAGCTCGTCGTACAGATCCCGCCAAGTCGGGTTGTCATTTTCGAACAGTTCGATCTTCCAATCGTGTGGGCAGCGCACGTCGTAGGGCGCCAAAAGCGCGCAATTCTACGAGGTAAAGATCCCGGATCTCCGGCGCGCGAAGAAAGAAAAAGACGCGCCTACGTCCGGGAGGCGTGCAGGACGGAATGGCGTGCACACCCATTCCACGCGTCCCGGAATTTGGCGCGCCTTTCCTTCTTCGCGCGGCAAATATCCGGGATCTTTACCACCCTCGGCCGAGCCGTGACCCCGCCACACGCACGTCCCCGCCAAGCCTACAGCTCGTCATACAAATCCCGCCAGGTCGGGTTGTCATTTTCGAACAGCTCGATCTTCCGGTCGCATGGGCCACAAGGGGTCAGACCCCTTCGCTGAAGGGGGCTGACCCCATTGGTGCGACGATAACCGGTCTGCGTATCGGACCGCGGCGGCGCGCGGAGTCCGTTCCATGACCACCGTGCCAGCGTTGAGAATGGGGTCAGACCCCTTCAGCGAAGGGGTCTGACCCCTTGCCACTCCCCCGCATCTCCGCTACCCAGCCCCATGGCCGACAAACCCACCGACAACCGCAGAGTCGTCTCCGAGAACCGCAAGGCGCGGCACGATTACGCCATCGAGGAGGTGTTCGAGGCCGGCCTGGTGCTGCTCGGCTCGGAGGTGAAATCGCTGCGCCTCGGGCGCGCCACCATTGCCGAGAGCTACGCCACCGACGACAACGGCGAACTCTTCCTCATCAACGCCACCATCCCGATCTTCACCCAGGCCAACCGCTACAATCACGAGCCCAAGCGGCCGCGCAAACTGCTCTTGAAAAAGCGCGAGAGCGCCAAGCTGATGAACGCCATCCAGCGCGAGGGCATGACGCTGGTGCCGTTGCGGATCTATTTCAACGAGCGCGGCCTGGCCAAGATGACCCTGGCGCTGGCCAAGGGCCGCAAGGCGCATGACAAGCGCGACGCCATCAAGGAGCGCGACTGGAACCGGCAGAAGCAGCGCATCGTGCGCGATCGCGGACGCACGTCGGAATGAGCGCGCCCGTGCCGGCCGGAAGCGTACCGTACCGCGACGATCTGCGCCGGGTCGAGCGGGCCAGCTTCTTTGCCTGGCCGGCGCTGGAAAGCGCCAATGTCGATGGCTGGGTGTGGCGCCATTCGGGCGGCGGCTACGGGCGCAGCAATTCGACCTTCACGCTCGATTACGACGGGACGGATTTGAACGCCTCGATCGCGCAGGTCGAGCAGTATTATCAGTGGCGTGGCCGGCGCGCCCGCTTCCGCATCTCGGAGGTGAGCGAACCGCCTGAGCTGAAAGCCGCACTGCGAGCCCGCAACTACCGCATCGAGACCAGCGCGCTCATCATGGCCAAGGCCACGCAACTGCGCAAACCCGACCTGACCGGCGTTGAGTGGACGCAGTTCCCATCGCCCAATTGGCTGCGCGTCTATTTCGGCGTTCTGGACGAGCCGCGCCGCCGCATCGCGCCCGAGATCCTTGGCCTGGTCCCGGTGCCGCTGGCCTATGTCAGCTGCCGGCGCCGTGGCATCACCCTGTCGTGCGGCCTCGCCACGCTGGAAGACGGCATCGCAACCATCGAATGCATGGCCACCCGCGAGGAAACCCGGCGCCGTGGCGGGGCGCGCGCCATTCTCGGCGGCATCGAAAATTGGGCCCATGGTGAAGGCGCGCATACGCTGCATCTGCAGGTGGCCGCCGACAATGTGGCGGCGATCGCGCTCTATCGCAGCTTCGGTTTCGAGCTGGTCGGGAGGTACGACTACTGGGTCGCCGACGCCATGGCGGTTGCGCCTTACGACGATGCGGCCGCCAGCCATTTCCGGACCGGGCAGACGCTGCCGTGGCTGCGCCTGGCTTCGACGCGCGGTGCACTGATCGATCCGGCCGCGCCGGCTGGGCGGTCAGTGGTGGTGATCTATCCGTGGACTGGCCGGCCCGGGCTGAAGAACCCGCTGGAATGGGACGAACTGCTGGGCGCGCATGGCTCCACGCCTGAGCTGGAAGGGTTCCGCGATCGGCATGAGACATTCCGCGCCATGGGCGTGCGCGTGACGGCGATCAGCGGTCAGAGCACGGAGCATCAGCGCGAGCTGGTGCAGCGGCTCGGGCTGCCGTTCGAGGTGCTGAGCGACGTCAACGGACATTTGCAACAGGCCTGGCAGCTGCCGACCTTTGCCACTGGCGGCGAGACGTTCTTGCGCCGGCTGACCTTGGTGTTGCGCGATGGCCACATTGCGCGCTGTTTTCACCCCGTGCATCCGCCTGCGGAGCATGCGGTTCAGGTTATGCGATGGATCGCGACGAATGCGTAGGCTGCGGTAGGCCCACTTGGGCCATGACGCACCTTACGTCGCCAGACACCCCCGCACCTTCACAAATACCTCGCGGAACATCGGTTCGGTCAGCACGCCGGTATTGGTGTTGTAGCGCGAGCAGTGATAGCTATCGATCAGCACACGGCCATCGGCCAACTCATGCTGGTTGCCGTGGCCAAAGGCATGACTGACCTTGCGCAGCGCCAGTGCCGACAGCACGCTGTCATGGGCGATGCGGCCCAGCGCCACGATCACCTTCAGCCGCGATTGCGCCGCCATGCGCGCGGTCAGGAACGCCCGGCAGGTTGCTGCTTCTTGCGCGGTGGGCTTGTTTTGCGGCGGCACGCAGCGAACGGCGTTGGTGATCATGCAATCGACCAGCGTCAAGCCATCGCAAGGATCAGCCTTGAATGTTCCCGCCGCAAAGCCGAAATCGATCAGCGTCTTGTACAAAAGATCGCCGGCATAATCGCCCGTGAACGGACGGCCGGTGCGGTTGGCGCCCTGCAGACCGGGCGCGAGCCCCACGATCAGCAGCCGTGCGTCGGCACCGCCGAACGAGGGTACCGGCGCGTTGTGGAACACCGGGTAGGTCGCCCGATTGTCGCGTCGGAACGCTGCCAGCCTGGGGCAGAGCTGGCAGTCCGGCGCTGGTTCCGCCGCCGCCATCATTTGACGTCGACAAACTCGTCTTCGTCGCCACCGCGCGGCGCAACGCTCGAGGGGCCAACCGGCGCGCGCGCCGGCACATGCCGCGGCGAGGCCTCGCGCTGCGCCCGTACCGACGGATCGCGGCCGATCAGCTGCTCCAGATCGGACAGTTCGACAAACTGATCGGCTTGCCGGCGCAGCTCGTCGGCGACCATTGGCGGCTGGGTTTGCAGGGTCGAGATCACGCTGACGCGCTTGCCCTTCTGCTGCAGCGCTTCCACCAACGAGCGGAAATCGCCATCGCCCGAGAACAGCACGAGATGGTCGAGATGATCGGCCAGTTCCATGGCGTCGACCGTCAGCTCGATGTCCATGTTGCCTTTGATCTTGCGCCGGCCGGTGGCGTCGGTGAATTCCTTGGTCGGCTTGGTCACCATGGTGTAGCCGTTGTAATCCAACCAATCGATGAGCGGGCGGATGGAGGAATATTCGTCATGCTCGGCCAGCGCGGTATAGTAGAGGGCGCGCACCAGCTGGCATTTGCCACGGAACATGGTCAGCAGGCGCTTGTAGTCGATGTCGAAATTCAGCGCCTTGGCGGTGGCGTAGAGATTGGCGCCATCGATGAACAGCGCAACGCGCTCGGTCGGATAGAAATGCATGAATATCACCTTGGAGTTGAGCAATATGCTGAGCGGCCACAATCGATGCGATCATGAAACCAGTGACGTGTAGGCGAAACTGGAACGCCTGCAAAGGCTTGCTGAATGATTGATGACAGAAAAGTGCTACTGGCGCTTGGCGGCAATGAGGCGGGGGCCTGGGGGGAACCAGCCGAAGCCATCGAGCGGGCCCTGGCCGAGCTGGACCGGCGGGGGGTCGTCATCACCCGCGTCTCGCTGCTGATCGCCACGGCGCCGATCGGGCCATTGCCGCAGGCCGTCTATGCCAATGCGGCCGCGTCGGGCGAGACTGGGCTCGATCCCGACGCGCTGCTCGCCCTGTTGAAGCGGCTGGAGGCGGCCGCCGGCCGGCGCCCCGGAGCGCGCTGGGGACCACGGCCGCTCGATATCGACATCCTCGACTATAACGGTCTGGTGCAGGGCTGGGACACACCGCACGACCCGGCGCGGCCCGCGCATCTGGTGTTGCCGCACCCCGAATTGCATAAGCGCACATTTGTCCTGGAGCCGCTGGCCGAGATCGCGCCAGCCTGGCGGCACCCTGTGCTTGGCGAGACGGCTGCCAATCTGCTGATAACGTTGCGAGCGGGGCCGGTGGGTTGGGGCGGATAGCGGCCGCCCTCATGCAGCACATGGGGTTGTTGGAGGGCGGCCGCCAGCCGCCCCTACCTACCGGCCGGCATCGCGCAACGACGAATGCCACGT
>JANLQJ010000366.1:0-2230 GCA_031367715.1 Hyphomicrobiaceae bacterium
ATCGTGCTGGGCGCCTATGACGGCCGCTATCTCCGGCACGTCGGCCCGGAACATGTCATCGCCGTTGCCCCGACCCGATCTGGCAAGGGCGTCGGGCTGGTGCTGCCGACGCTGCTGACCTGGACGGGTTCAGCCGTCATCCACGACGTCAAAGGCGAGAACTGGCAGCTCACCGCCGGGTGGCGGTCGCAGTTTTCCCATGCCCTGCTGTTCGATCCCACCAATCCCGCCTCGGCGCGCTTCAATCCACTGCTGGAAGTCCGCAAGGGACCCACCGAAGTGCGCGACGTGCAGAACATCGCCGATATCCTGGTCGATCCCGAAGGCGCGCGCGAACGCCGCGATCATTGGGAAAAAACCGCTCATGCCCTGCTGGTCGGGGCCATCCTGCATGTGCTTTATGCCGAAGATGAGAAAACGCTCGCTCGCGTCGCCAGCTTTCTTGCCGATCCCTCGCGTTCCATCGATCGCGCGCTCAAGATTATGTTGTCGACCAATCATCTCGGCACAGCCGAAGCGCCGAAGGTCCACCCGGTGGTCGCGTCCGCCGCCCGCGAGCTTCTCAACAAGTCGGAAAACGAGCGCTCGGGCGTCGTCTCGACCGCCATGAGCTTTCTCGGCCTCTACCGCGATCCCGTCATCGCCGCCAACACCTCACGGTCGGACTGGCGCGTGGCCGATCTGGTCGCGGCCGAGCAGCCGGTCTCGCTCTATCTCGTCGTTCCGCCGTCGGATATTTCGCGCACTCGGCCCCTGATGCGACTGATCCTCAATCAGATCGGCCGCCGCCTCACTGAAGACCTCGACCATGTCGATGGCCAGCGCCGCAAGCACCAGCTTTTGCTGATGCTCGACGAGTTTCCAGCGCTCGGGCGGCTCGATTTCTTCGAAACGGCGCTGGCCTTCCTGGCCGGCTATGGCGTGCGCGCCTTCCTGGTCGCCCAATCCCTGCATCAGATCGACAAGGCGTATGGTGCCAATCATGCCATTCTCGACAATTGCCACGTGCGCGTTGCTTTCGCGCCCAACGACGAGCGCACCGCCAAGCGGCTGTCCGATGCGCTCGGTACCGCCACCCAGCTGCGCGAACAGCGCAACCTGTCCGGCAATCGCAGCGCCGCCTGGCTCTCGCACACCTCGATTTCCGAGCACCAGACGCCAAGGCCGCTGCTGACGCCCGGCGAGGTGCTGCAGTTGCCCAAGGACGACGCGCTGGTGCTGGTGTCGGGGGTGCCGCCGATCCGGGCCAAAAAGCTGAGGTATTTCGAGGATGCCAATTTCCAGGCGCGGCGGCTTCCTGCGCCCACGCTGGACGCCGGCCCTTTCGCTGATGCCCCGCCCGCTCGCGCCGATGATTGGACAGGCAGCACACGCACGACCGACCCGCGACTTGAGCAGGTCTGGTCCGAGATGGTCACGACGCAGTCCGGCGAGGAGGAGCGATTGCGGGCTCGCGCCCTTGCCAGGCCTGGGGCCAGGAAGAAAGCAGACAAAGAGGCTGACCTACCGCTGTTCGCGGCGCATTCGATGAATCGGGACGTTGCGACCCTGCCGAATACCGGTGAGCTGGCCACCACCGAAACGGCGTTGGGTCAGGTCATCGAGTTCGACGGATTGCGAATATAGAGCGGAACACCGCGAGCCCATTGGACTGGGATCGAGCCTTGGTGTGACCACGGCGCCGCCTCCAACTCCAGGTCAGCGCAGTGTTCCATACCTTACCAGAGCTGTTACGGTCGAGTTGAAGCGGTCACGACGTTTCGACTTTCGCAGCGATGGGCACCGAATATGAAGCGTAAGGGCCGGATTTGTGCAGTCAAGGACTGCTATCCCGTCAAAGCGCGCAGGAGCGTTGAGAATTCCAGCGAGTGACTGTGTTGCACGGCAGCATGCTGCCGGAGCTGATCGGTGAACAGCGGCACCACGTCGGAGCGGCGCATGGGCGTCAATGGTTTGATCTCGCCTGAGTTGGTCTGAACTACTACGTCGCGCTCGATGACGCTGCCGTCGCTAAGCGTTGCCGTGATGTGCAACTCGATCCGCTCCACGTCCGCAGGCCGTTCGCCCATGACCACGCGCTGGCCGTTGTAGCTAAGCCAGTGCGGCAGGGCCTGGCCGTTCGCCAATTCGACGCTGTAGTCGACCACATGGGCCTTCCCGAGCACTTCGGTGCTTGAGAGGCGCAGTATGAGTGAGCGGTCGCGCACAAGGCTTTCAACCACCACTTGGG
>JANLQJ010000437.1:0-4276 GCA_031367715.1 Hyphomicrobiaceae bacterium
TGCGCCAAAACAATCCGAACCGGCGCCTTACGCTGCCGAGAATGCCGTCCTCTTAGACGGCAAGTCTGCCCCATTCGTGCTGCTGGAATTTTTGTGCGTCGTCAAAGATGGAACGGCTACGGCGGATCGCTCGGCAGGGCCGCACTGGCATCAGGTTTTGCGCGGCAATACCTACCAACCTGCCGGCTCGGGTGAAATCGAGTACGACGCCATCGGTACCGGCCTGCATGCGGGAACCAGCATTCCCTCGTCCTCGAATCCGCCGATCTATGTCTATGACATCGCGTGCCGGGGCGGCAGCGCCGATGCCGCTCAACTGTCCGTGCTCATGGCGGCTGCCGTCGATGCCCCGGCGCAACCGCAGCTCCACGATACTCCGGCATTTTACTATCGCGACGGCGCGCTTACGGCCGGAAAGAACTCCTTGCCAAAGGGAGAAGGCGTCGGGCCGCCTATCCCCATGGAGCGTTTCGAACATTGGGACCGTGATCAGAACCGGTTTGCATTCGTTGTCGCTGGCGCGCTGCCGCCGGTCACACCCACAGCCCCAGTGCCGATGCTCGTCACACGATTGTTGTCCATCGCAGCGCCCTTGTCGCAAGGTCTCGTCGGCCTGATCTTTGCTGCCGCCGTCATCATCGTCGTGGCCAGCTTCAAGCCGATGCCCAGCAAATCCTATCTCGGCGTCAGTCTGCTCTTCGTTGCGTTCATTGGACTGATCTTTGTCCTCATTCCGACAGGGCGAGCGTCGGACCCTGCCACACTGCAGGCGCCGATCGATGCGCAAATGGCGACCGCGCGCGCCGCCAGCGATGACGTTGAGCGACTGCGCGCCGAAAGCGCAGCCCTGATCCACATGCAGGATGGGCATAGTCTACCAATCCCCGCTGCGGCCATGCAGCATGTCCGCAACAATCTCAACATCCATGTCATCCCGCCGGTTACGTCGCCGCTCAATCCTGACATCTGGTTGTGGCTCACCTTGGCGCCATTCGCTGTTCTGATCGGCTTTGTGCATCGGATTATTCTTGGAGCAGCGTACTTTCTAACCCCACACCGCGCGACCGACGTCATCCAGCCCCTGGTTAACAGTGGAGCCGCAATCTATCCGAGCCCGGACATTGCCGCCGCTCTCGACACCCCCATTGAGGACATTCTTTCGCCGCCGCCGCAGCGCCAGACTTGGGCTATGATCGCGCGCGGCAAGGACCTGATCGAGCGCATCAAGCAGGACCGTGAGATTTCCGCAGCCGCCGCCGAACGCGATCTGGCGCGAGCGCAGATGTTGGATGCCCGCGAACGAATACGGCAGGCGCGATCACGACTTCCCTGGTGGCGGAGATGGTTTTCATGAGCAAGGACGATCACGATAGGCCTGGTAAGTCCCCGATGCATCAACCGGCGGGCAGCGGCCTGTCACTGCCAAGCATCGCCAATCGCGGGCCGCTCGGAAATCTTCTCGGCCGCCTGAGGGGTCGCGACCAGATAACCAGCATCGCCGTCGATACCGAGCGCAAACAGGCGCTCTCGAAAAACCTCGCCGTTACGCAGGAGTTGCTCAACGAAGCGACCAAAACCAAACTCGCCGTCGATCACTATCAGTATGAGACGCCCCAGGTCATTGCCGAGCAACGCGCCATCCTGCAACACGAACGCGAGGAGCGCGAACGCCAACGTAAAATCGAGGCGGCCAGAACCTATTCCGACCTCACCGATATCGAGGCCAGGAACGAACGCCATCGTGAGCGGCGCAAACTGAACGACGAGACCCTGATCGCCAGAGCCGCCACAAAAAAAGCCGAGGCCGAAACCACCCGCAAGGTTGCGCAATCGACCGACGAGGAACGGCAGCGGGCGCGCATCCAGGCCGAAATCGACGCCTACAAAAGCGGCGACGTCAATCAGCTCCGCGCTCTGCAGTTTCTCGACCGCGAACGGGCCAGCGGATCGGGCGTTCCTGACTCCGATCGCGAGGACCATGCCTCGGACCTGAATGTGCAACTGGCAATCGCCGAACAGAACCTTGGCGAAGCCATGGACAGCCAGGCTCCTGACAGTGTCATCAGTTTCCTCGCCCAAAAGGTCCGTAAGCTGAAATCAGAACTTGAAAAGGCCGAGGCCGGTAACGAAATTCCATGACCCGACAGACTGATCGTGGCTACCAGCGCTGGCTCCGCAACAGCAACCAGGCTCTGCAGTCTGCCTATCCTCACCTCATGGGTGCGTTGTCGCCGAACAGACGGCGGCCTTCGCCAGACGCCAACCCGTCGTTCGTCCGTCTCGGCTATGACGCCGAAGGCGAGGGCGTCCTGCTCGATACCGCGACGCGACTGCAGCATCTGCAGGCCATCGGCATGACGCGTTCGGGCAAATCAAAATTTCTCGAATATCTGATCCGCCAGGATCTCCTCAAGGAGCATGGCTTCATCCTCATGGACCCGCATGGCGGCCATCGCGACAGCCTGTTCCACGAGACGCTCGATTTCATCCGCCAACATCGTCCGAGCCTGTTCGCCGCCGGCAAGGTGTTCATCCTGTCGCCAAACGCGGAAGGACAAGTGGTCGGTTTCAATCCGCTCGCCAAGCTCCCTGGGGTCGAACTCTCTGTCATCGCCGACACCTTGCTGAGCGCGTTTGAGCAAGCCTGGGGTGGTGAGGACACGCATCAAAAGCCCTTGATCAGAAGTGTGCTGAAGGCAACCTTCACCGCGCTTGCCGAGCGCGGCATGAATCTCACCGATGCCAAGCTGCTTTACGATCACGGTGATCGCTTCGGCATTCGCGTCAGCATCATCGAGCAGTTGCAATCGGAATTTCCACGCGACGAACTTTCACGTCTTCACGACCTGTCGTTGGACCCGTCATTGCGCCGCGAGTTTCAACTCAATGTGCTCGGGCCCATCAACCGGCTGAACGAATTCGTATCCAACCAGGCGCTCGCCCGCATGTTCGGAATGAACGCCGGCTTCGAACCGTCGCCGGCCAAGTGCATCGACATTCTCGACATCATGGAGCAAGGACACATTCTCCTTGTCGATTTGCAGCCGGCCATGAAAATGTCCGAAGCCGACGCCAAACTTCTCGGCACCATCTTCTTGCGCTACACCAGTTTTCTGTCGAAACTTCGCACCCACTACAAACCCTTCTTCGTCCATGTCGATGAATGCCATCTCTACATGACGGACGATATTCCGGAGATGCTGCCGCAGCTGGCGAAATACGGCGTCGGCCTGACTCTGGCCCATCAATGGCTCTCGCAGCTCGGCAAGCCCGATGAAAAGATCTATGACGCCGTCACCAAGTCAACGGCGACAAAAGTCATCTTCCGACTTGCCGACCAGAAGGAAGCCGAGACCCTTGCCTACGCCGCCATGCCGCTGAATTTGCTGGAACCGAAAGATACCCGGCCAACCGCCACCGGCGTCGAGGTCGTCAACCTCATCGGTGGCGGCTCGTCCACTGCAACATCACTCAGCCGGGCAACGACAAAATCCACGACCATCGCCCGCGCCCGTTCCGTCGGTGTGACTGAAAGCTGGAGCGATAGCGAGGCGACGTCTTCCAGCGATACCAGCTCGCATGGACTGTCATCGGGTCTCGCCGAGGGCGCCAGTTCCGGCAGCTCATTCAGTGACGGCCAAGGCACCGCGCTGTCGCTGCAATACGATCCGGCGACCGGGTCTGTTCTCAGCTCCGATCTCCCGATTGGTCAGGGGGTCACCACCAGCGACACGTCAGCCCTCGGCAGCTTTTCAACCGCCAGCTTTGCCGAAAGCAGCCTCGAAAGTGAAAGTCTCGCGCACACCGACAGCACATCATTGGCGTCCACGCGCGGTGGAGGCGTCAGCCGCGCGCACAGCGAAGCCGAGGGCGAGGGTTTCGCACGCAGCGAAGGCGAGAGCGCGTCCTCTGCGTCAAGCAACAACTGGCGCCAGGCGCACAAGCCCATCTTCGAAACTCTCCCGCACTCCTATTTCAGCAAGGACGAGCAGCTCTACAAGGCGGGCCGCGAACTTCGCCGCTTGCCCACAGCCCATGCCGTCGTGTCCATTCAAGGCGCAATGCACCTCATCATCGTGCCCAACCTCAGCAAAACATAGTCATGGCGAAATCAACCCGGCCGCCGCTGCATGAGCCTAGAATCGGCAGTTGACCGGCGTGCCTCGCAGTTTTGAGGCTGCGGTTCAACCCTTGGGTGTGGACGCCGGCATCAGGCCGGGGCTGTTAGACGGGGTGGCGCGCGCAACTGGCGGCCGTGCAGCCATGACTTCATCGC
>JANLQJ010000032.1:0-4129 GCA_031367715.1 Hyphomicrobiaceae bacterium
TAGCGGGGGATACGATGGTTGCGCCGAGGTCGGCGTAAGTTGAACCGAGTGTGATGGTCGCGGGGTTGTTGCCGTTGATTTGGATGACGGGCGATGTGGTGGAGTTCGTCGTCGATGCGGCTTGCAAATTCGTGGATGACGGCGCGACTGGGCCTTGTTCGACACCCTCATCGCCAACGGCCTGATCGAGGGCATCAACAGCCTGGTCCAGGCCGCCAAAGCCAAGGCGCGCGGCAATCGCTCTACCCGAACGCTCACGGCATGGCGGACGCTGTGGTGTTGGATGAGGCACCAATAGACGATTGCCGGGGCGCGGAAACCGGTGGAGGAATGGACGGCGCCGAAATGAGGCAAGCTTGACGGAAAGTCTGTTGTGGGTGGACCGGCTCAATAGCCCGGCACTATTGAGGGCGGCGCTTGTTGCCAGGCGTCGCATTCACCTTTAGCATGCCGACCGAAGCCGTATTGCGTAGGGAGGTTACCGTGCCTGAGGATGGCCTGCCTGCCTCTGCTGCTGCTGCGGTGCTCGCCCAGCGGCCAGCGGTCGCACTACCCAGAATCTTCGTCATCAATCTGGATCGCGACAGTGCACGGTTGGCGAATATACGCCGGCAGTTGTCGGCGGCGGGCCTCGACTTCGAGCGGCAGCCGGGCGTGCTTGCAAGCAATGTGCCGGACCCGTTGCGGCGCTATTTTCTCACCACCGACGGAAAGCTTTCCTCAACCCTGCGGTTGGGCGAAGTCGGATGCTACGCCAGTCATCTGGCCATCCATGATCGGGTTGCCAATGGGCAGTTTGGGCGGGCGCTGATACTGGAAGACGATATAAACATCCCGCTGGACTTTTCGGTCTTGCTGCGCGCTCTGCTCGCGGTCATGCCGGTGGACTGGGACATTGTTCGGCTGTCCAACCCACCCAAGCGCAGTTTTGTTGCGGCAGCCAGGATCGATGACCGGCATGAGCTGGTGCGCTATACCACGGTGCCGAACACGGCCGGAGCCTATCTGATCAGCCCGTCGGGGGCGAAGAAGTTTCTGTCGGGAGCGACACCGCGCTGGCGCGCAATTGATGAAGATATGCGCTGCCCCTGGGAGTTTGGCCTGCATACGCTTGGCGTGGTGCCGCCGCCTTGCAGCATTGCAGCTGGCTTCGGCTCCAGCATCGATGATTTGGAGGACCGCGGACTGGCGCCGGGAATGCATTGGCGAAAACTGATAGAAATTGCCAAATTTGTCGAGAATTTTCATCGCGCCCGTGACGGCATCAAAATCTTTGGCCTGTCGACCTGGCTGCGCTGCCTCGGGCGTGAAATGAGTAACGAACTGCGGCGGCAAGGAAGGGCAAACTCAGGCAGCGCCAACTTCTCGCGCTTCCGTGTGTCCTGACGCGGTCAGACAGCCGGCGATCGATAGCGTTGAGCCAGATTGAGGCAGCGTGTGCTGCCGATCAACGCAGTCGAACAACAAGCGCGCGGCTGGTAAAAAGATCAGTGCACGCGGCAGCAACGGGCAGAGGTCCAATCCTGGCTCGCAACTTGAGACCAACAGCCCCAATCATAGACGCTTACCGAGCCGTTATATTGGCCGGCATTGCACCCTGTTGCGATATAGCCGGCGGGACAATAGGCATATTGGCCAGCGCCTGACACCGAAACACAGGTCAAGACTGCCGCCGCCACAGGCGCAGTGGTCTGGGTTGTGCCATCGGAGAACTTGATTTGAGTTACGGCACCGGCGCCAATCACGTTCAGGACCGAGTTGGTAAAACTGTTCCAGCCTCCGCCGGTGTTCTTGAATTCGAGCGTGCCGCCATTGTCGCGGACGCCGTAGCCACTCGCTCCTGCGGTGGTGCCGAAGTTGAGATAGAGATTGCTGCCGGAGAGAATGGTGCTGCCATAGACGGCGAGGGAATTGACGCCGAGACTACCACTTTTGATTTGGTCGATTGGACCGACATTAATCGGCGCAGCGACATTGCCGGTCGGGGCGGTCGATGCAGGACCGGTCCAGGCCGAAACGACGAAGGATGAAAATACTGAGCCAACGGCAATGCCGCAAACGAAAAGCAATGCGTTGAGTGCTCGGGTCATGCTGCAATAATAACATGCCCAACCTAGTCGGGAATCGCGGCCGACCCAGGCACCTATCAATGGAGGCGGTAAATAAAAATGGGATCGGACTCGGAATGAAGGAATCCGAGACCAATCCCACTCGCCCACCCCCCGAAAAACGGCGGATCATTTCGGCGTAAGGGTTATCCACAGACACGCTGCCCGCAACAAGTTTTCCTGAAATATCCACACAAATTTGCTGAGTGTTGCCTGATTGACGCAGGCAGGACTGCGGCTTTTTGGTGGTGTCTGAAGACGGTCACGCTGTGCGAGCTGTGCGCGTAGGTCAGTACACCGAAACGCAGCGCGAAAATGAGGCGCCCAAAGGACGCGGTAGACACTGCGTCGCGACGTTCTGCGTGGCTATTGGTTAGGGACCGCCGGCGCTACCCGAGATCAATAGATGTGCTTTGCCAGCGTTTTGTTGAATTGCGGACAATCGGTCTGTCGCTTTCGTCGGACTCGGTAGCGGGGTGATCGGCGCAAGTTGAGCGCCAGACTTTGACTGATGGCCCCCATCCGGCAATTGCCGGATCGTACGAGATTGGTAAATTGCACGCCTCGCGATTTTTTCAGCGTTCCACAGCGAACCTGACAGGCGTCACAACTCTTTACTGGGCCGCCGCTCAAGCAAGCCGCCCTCCCCACAACGATTGTGATACTAGTCCAAGTTTCGGAAATTCATTGTAAACATGTATGTGATAAGTTTATCGAATATGTCGGGTAACTGACTCTCTGAAGGAGAGACAGATGAAGGCAAGTGTGCTGCTGCTTGCGACGGTCATACCGTTTGGCTGGATGGTGCTTGGCATGTTGGTGCTGTGGCGACTGTTCGCCGTGAGGCGCGGCCCGACCACGCGAGGCGGCGTGCAGCGCCACCTAGCCCGGGAGCTATCGCTCGGCCGGGCGCCGTGCAGAACAAATTTCGGTTGCCGGAAATGAACACAGGTGGCCGTCCTCGATTACGATGTCCGTACACGGCACGCTTGGGTTGAACGCGCCCCGACCAGTGCGACTTCGCGCAGTGTCGCTTGGCAAGCCAGCGTGGCCCAGGCACGGATTTGCAAAGCGCGGATTTGCAAGGATGCGGTGGGCAGAATTGAGGGGAGGTAAGCGTCCTCACAGACACGGATTTGCAAGACCGGGCGGCGGAAATTCGGGCGCAGATTTGCAAGACGCTGCCTTGGCTGGCGGCTGTGCTGAGCGGCCCTTGGCCTTTGGTTGCGCCACGGCTTGCGGTTGAGAAGGCTGCGGGGACGGCCTCCGACCTGGCCGACGTGTGATCTCTGCGGCCAGCGACTTGGCCAAACCGTCGCGGGCCAACGAAGCAAAGCGGGGAAGTGGTGGCCAGCGGCATAGACGCGAGACCTGCAACGCTGCAACCCGCTGGCCACACCCCGCGGGGGCTGTAGCCGCGCCGAAAGCGCTCTGTCTATTCGGGTTTGTCAACTTTCCCACGCGAGCGGCGCAGCAGAAACGGAAATCCGTTCAGCCAGTTGGCGGGATGCAGCGGCCCGCGCGCCAGTTTGCGATAGCGGCGTTTGACTTTTTGGATGGCAGGCTCGTGCAAACTGATGCTGCGCAGCAGCGCTTCGAACTCCGTCTTATCGAACCTTCTATAGACAAACGACGTCCTTACCGTCAGCAGATCGCTCGCAATCGCATGCAGGCGCTCGAGCGCCGGCCTGATCGGCGATGCGCTGCCGGTGCTCTCGATGGCGGCAGCCGTCAGAGCCGAGAGGGCCTGGGCTTTCTTGTGCCGGCTTTTTGCCCGCTCGTTCGACGGCCGCCGCGGCCTTTTCTCCGTGAGCTTGCTATGGGTCTTGTTGCGATCGTGGATGCGGTGCAGCGTGAAGGATGTTTCGACGTAGACCACGCCGTTGCGGGCTGACGCTGCGATGGCGATCAGATGGTCGAAGTCCGACATCTGATTGAAGTGATGGGTTGAGAGCAGATCGCGCCGCACCAGCATGGCGTGCGCTGATGTGGTGTTGGCCGCCAGATACTGTATCGGGTCG
>JANLQJ010000048.1:0-13228 GCA_031367715.1 Hyphomicrobiaceae bacterium
GGGCCTCCAAGACCATCGAGCGTGACGTCGCCATTGTCACCGAAACGCTGGCGCTGTTCGTGCGCTACTTCCTCACCATCACGCCACCGCTGCCGCTCGACGAGCAGGAGCCTGCCCGGTTGCTCGGCCACGAGCGTTTCCAGGTGTTCGTTGCCCAGGTCGGCAAGCAGCTCGCGGGCGACCAGCGGCTGGTCTCCGAGGTGCTGGAAACCGTCGTTACGCAGAAGCCCGACCTGTTCGCGGTTGCCGGCGTCGATGCTCCAACCAAACCGCGCATGGCGACCATCGAACAATTCGTTCCCAAATCAAATGGCGCGGCCACCGACGGAGACTCAAACCATGATTGACATGTTTTCGAGCGTCCTTGCCGAGGAAGCCCACGGCCGCCGGCGGCAGATGCTGCGCACGGCCTTCGGAGCCAGGATCGCGGCCGCGCTGGCCGATCCCTCCGTGCTCGAAGTGATGGTCAATCCAGACGGCAAGCTCTGGATCGACCGGGCGGCACTTGGACGCGCCGACACCGGCGAGTTTATTGGAGCAACCGAGGCCGAACGCATCATTCGGCTCGTTGCGGCCCATGTACGCCGCGAGGCCACCGACCAAGACCCGATTGTCTCTGCCGAACTTCCCGAAACCGGCGAGCGCTTCGAAGGGGTATTGCCGCCAGTCTCGACTGCGCCCTGCTTTTCGATCCGCAAACCGGCCGAATTGCTGTTCACGCTCGCCGACTATATGACCGCCGGCATCATGACGGCCATCCAGGCCGAGGCGCTGAAGCGAGCCGTCCGTGAGCACCGCAACATCCTGGTGGTCGGCGGCACATCGTCCGGCAAGACCACGCTGGTCAATGCCTTGCTCGCCGAGGTTGCCTCACTAAACGAGCGCGTCGTCATCCTGGAGGATACACGCGAACTGCGTTGCGCCGCCGAGGATGTCGTCACGCTGCGCACCAAACCGGGCGTCGCCACGCTCGCCGATCTCGTCCGCTCGACCCTCCGCCTGCGCCCGGATCGCATCATTGTCGGCGAAGTGCGCGGCCCCGAAGCGCTGGACATGCTGAAGGCCTGGAACACCGGCCATCCCGGCGGCATCACGACCCTGCACGCCAATTCCGCGCTGCTGGCACTCTACCGGCTTGAGCAGCTGATCCAGGAGGCCGTCGTCACCGTACCGCGCGATTTGATCGCCACCACTGTGGAAGTGATCGTGTTCCTCGATGGGCGTGGCGACAAGCGTAAGGTCACGGGGGTGTTCGAACTGGACAGCCTCGACGATGACGGCGACTACGCCCTGACGCCGCTCGACCGGCCCGCACTCCGGACGGTGATGTGATGACTACGTCCCATCACATGGCTAGGGTCCGTTGGTTGATCCAGCGCACCACACTTGTGGCGCTCGGCATCGCCGTGGCGCACCCCGCCCTGGCGGCCGGTTCCGGCATGCCCTGGGAAGCGCCCTTGCAGCGCATCCTCGATTCGGTCGAGGGCCCGGTCGCCAAGGTCACGGCGGTGGTGATCATCATCATTACCGGCCTCAGCCTGTCGTTCGGCGACATGTCCGGCGGCTTCCGCAAAATGATCCAGATCGTCTTTGGGCTGTCGATCGCCTTCGCGGCCTCCTCGTTCTTCCTGTCGTTCTTCGCCTTCGCCGGCGGGGCCATGATCGACGGAGCCTCTATCGACGGAGAGGGCCCATGATCGGCCAACCCACCGCCGTCCCCGGCTACGACGTCCCTCTGCACCGCTCGCTCACCGAGCCGGTATTGATCGCCGGCGCGCCGCGCGCGTTCGTGATCCCGAATGGCACGCTCGCCGCCGCCATCGGGCTCGGCCTCCGGCTCTGGATCGCCGGCCTCCTGATCTGGGTCATCGGCCACGCGCTCGCCGTCTATCTGACCCGCAAAGATCCCGCCTTTCTGCACGTCCTCTCCCGCCACGCCCGCCACAAAGGAGTTCTGTCATGTTGAACCTTGCCGAATACAAACGTGACCCCACCTGCCTCTCCGACTATCTGCCCTGGGCCTGCCTGATCGCCCCCGGTATCGTCCTCAACAAGGACGGATCGTTCCAACGCACGTTGCGTTACAGAGGACCCGATCTCGACAGCGCCACCGAATCCGAGCTGGTCTCGATCTCGGCGCGCCTCAACAATGTGCTGAAACGCTTCGGCGATGGCTGGGCCCTGTTCTTCGAGGCCGTGCGCGTTCCCGCCAACCGCTACCCCGGCGCGCGCTTTGCCGATGCCACCTCCTGGCTGGTGGATGAGGAGCGCCGCAATGACTTCATTGCAGACAGCGCGCACTACGAGAGCCGCTACTACCTCACCCTGCTCTATCTGCCGCCGCCCGAGCGCACCCGCCGCGCCGAGCAGCTGTTCTATGAGCATGCCGACGATGACCGCTTTGATTCGCGAACCTTTGCCCATCACAGCTGGTTCGAGACCGAGACCGATCGCGCTTTCGAGATGCTGTCGGCGCTCCTGCCCGAGGTCGAGGCGCTCGACGACGAAGAGACCCTGGCCTATCTGCACGGCACGATCTCGCGGAAACATCATCCGGTCGCGGTGCCGACCATCCCGACTCATCTCGATGCGGTCCTATGCGACACGCCGCTTACCGGCGGCATCGAGCCCAAGCTCGGCGACGCCCACTTGCGTATGCTGACGATTTTGGGCTTCCCAAACACCACTTCGCCGGGCCTACTCGATGCCCTGAACGATCTCGGCTTTTCCTATCGCTGGTGCACGCGCTGGATCGCGCTCGACAAGACGGATGCTGCCAAGCATCTCGGCAAGCTGCGACGGCACTGGTTCACCAAGCGCAAGTCCATCGGCGCGGTGCTGCGCGAGGTGATGTGGAACCGAGAAAGCCCGCTCATCGACCCCGACGCCGAGGCCAAGGCGCTGGACGCCGACGAGGCCTTGCAGGAACTGGGCTCCGACGACGTCGCCTTCGGCTATATCACCACCACCATCGTCGTGTCCGATATGGACGCCGCGCGCGCCGAGGAAAAGCTGCTCGCGGTCGAGCGCATCGTCAACGGCCGGGGTTTCACGACCATCCGCGAGACGCTGAATGCCGTCGAAGCCTGGCTCGGCAGTCTGCCGGGCAATCCCTACGCCAACATCCGACAACCCATCGTTCATACGCTCAACCTGGTCCATCTCATGCCGGTCTCCGCAGTCTGGGCCGGGCCGGAGCGCAACCGGCATCTCGACGCGCCACCGCTGATGCTGACCGAGACACGCGGCAGCACGCCGTTCCGACTGGACCTTCATATCGGCGATGTCGGGCACACGCTCATCGTCGGACCAACCGGCGCGGGCAAGTCCGTGTTGCTCGCGCTGCTGGCCCTGCAGTTCCGGCGTTACATCGGCTCGCAGGTGGCAATCTTTGACCGTGGCAAGTCGGCGCGCGCCGCAGTGCTCGCCATGAACGGCACGGCGGTCGAATTGGGTCTGGAAGGCTCGATGTCGCTGCAGCCGCTGGCGCGTATCGACGAGCCTGGCGAACTGGCCTTCGCGCTCGATTGGGTGATGGGCCTGCTTGCGAACGAGGGCTTGAAGCCGACGCCCGAGATCAAGGATGCCGTCTGGACCGCGCTGCAGAACCTCGCCTCCGCGCCCAAGGCCGAACGCACATTGACGGGTCTCGCAGTCCTGGTGCAATCCAGCGCCGTCGTCGCTGCCTTGCAACCCTATACGCTGGAAGGCGCCTATGGCCGGCTGCTCGATGGCGCCACCGAAACCATCAAGGCTTCCGATGTGCTGCATATCGAGATGGAACCCTTGATGGCGCACAAGGCGTTGATGCGGCCTGTGCTGACCTATCTATTCCATCGCCTGGAAGCGCAATTCGATGGCCGGCCGACGCTGCTCATCATCGACGAGGCCTGGACCTTCCTCGACGATCCGCAGTTCAGCGCGCGCATCCGCGAGTGGCTGAAGACTTTGCGCAAGAAGAACGTCAGCGTGGTGTTCGCAACGCAATCATTGGCCGACATCGAACGCTCGGCCATTGCGCCGGCGCTGATCGAAGCCTGCATGACGCGGATATTCCTGCCCCACGATCGGGCGCTCGAACCGCAGGCACGCGCCACCTATGCCCGATTTGGACTCAATGACCGGCAAGTCCAGATCCTCGCAACCGCCACGCCCAAACGCGACTATTACACCCAGACCGCGCGCGGCAATCGGCTGTTCGAACTCGGATTGGGACCCGTGACCTTGGCGCTTTGCGGGGCCGGTTCGCCCGAGGACCAGCGATTGATCGACTGGCTGATCAGGACAGTGCCGGCATCGGACTTTGCCGATGCGTTCTTGCGCGCCAAGGGGCTCGATTGGGCGGCGGACGCGTTGAAGGCCTTCCCGGGCCGGACCAGCCCGGTATCGACGCCGGTCACTTTGCAAGACCAGATCGTCATGGAGTTTGAGACCCCGCCAACACCAGCACCAGTCTCAAGCCCTATCACGCCCGATCCCGCGCGACATGACGTCGGCTTGATGGCTCCGATGACAGAGCGGCTGTCGCCCTTCCGCGCCGGCACCAAACCCAATCGAGCGACCCGGCGTAAGGCCGATCACATCGTCCGTGGACTGCTGACAGCGCTGGTGATCGGTCTGCTGACTGGCACACCAGTGCCACGGCCCGCACTCGCCCTCACCGTCTTTGATCCACTCAACTACCAGGAGAACCTGCTGTCCGCCGTACGCGCGCTGGAGCAGATCAACAACCAGGTGCGCCAGCTGCAATCCCAGGCGCAAATGATCCTGCGCATGGATCAGAACCTGCAGCATCTGGGAACGACGCTGTCACCCGATCTGCAGCGCACGCTTGGTGAACTGAAGACCCAGTTGCAAGCTGGCCAGGGTCTTGCGATGTCCGTCCAGCAGACTGAGGCCGGCTATACCCAACTCTATCCCAAGCAATTGTCAGAAGCGCTCAGCGACAATGATGTCCTCGCCAACGCCCGGAGCCGCTGGGACGAAGCCTATGCCAGCTTGCAGCGATCCGCGATGCTGCAAGCTCAGACGGCGGACGGCATCGCGACCGACACAGGATTGCTCAACGACGCCATGGCGCGCTCACAAGGCGCCAGCGGCGCGCTGGATGTCGCCCAGGCCGGCAACGAGCTCACCGCCCTCGGCGTGAAACAGTCCCTACAATTGCAAGGTCTGCTGGCGGCCCAGGCCCGCGCCGAGACGCTTCAGCGCGCCCACGATCTCGCCACCGAAGACGAGGCGCGCCAGCGCTTTGCGACTTTCGTCGGCACGGGCAACGGCTATGCCGGAGGCAAGTGAGATGATCCGGACCCATCATTCGATGCCGAGCGGACCGTAGTCCCTCGGCACTCGTCGACCCCGAACCCCAATCATCATCCCGGACCTGCTCAGCAGCGCCGCAGGCGGAGCCATGCCATGGACGACCTTGCCGTTATCGACCGCTTCACAGAGACCTTCAGCCGCTACATCGACAGCGGATTCGGCCTTGTCTCGGGCGACGTTGCCTATCTTACCAGCGCGCTGGTGGCGCTCGACATCACACTGGCCGGCCTCTTCTGGGCGCTGCGCGGCGAGGACAACGTCGTCGCACAGCTGATCCGCAAGACGCTCCATGTAGGCTTCTTCGCGTTCCTGTTGAACAACTTCCGCAGCTTTGCCGACATTGTGTTCTCGTCGTTTGCCAGTCTCGGGTTGAAAGCGAGCGGCGCGACGCTGACGGCAGCCGATCTGATGCGGCCTGGCTTTGTGGCCTCGACCGGCTTTACGGCGTCAAAGCCGCTGATCGAAAAAGCTGGCGAGTTGATCGGCATCACGTCGTTCTTCACCAACTTTGTCACCATTTCGGTGCTGATGCTGGCCTGGTTGATTGTGCTGCTGGCCTTCTTCGTGCTCGCGGTCCAGCTCTTCATCACCATCATCGAGTTCAAGCTGACGACGCTGGCCGGCTTCATCCTGGTGCCCTTCGCACTGTTCGGCCAGACCGCGTTCCTCGCTGAGCGCGTGCTCGGCAATGTCATCAGCGCCGGCATCAAGCTCATGGTGCTGACCATCGTGATCGGGATCGGTTCGTCGATCTTCGGCACACTGGTCCGTCCCACTGGCGACATCACGCTCACCCAAGCCGCTTCTACCATCCTTGCTGCCATCGCCGTCTTTGGGCTCGCGATCTTCGTCCCTGCGCTGGCGGCGGGCCTCATCACGGGGGCGCCGCAACTGGGCGCGGGATCGGCGGTCGCGACCGTTGCCGGTATCAGCGGCGCCGCCGTCGGTGGCAGCATGATCGGCAGCGCCGCCGCCCGGACGGCCGGTCGTGCGGCGGGCAGCGCCGTCACATCGGCGGCTTCACTGAGCGGCACAGTCGGAGCGGCCTACGAAAGCGGCGGCATGGCTGGCGTTGCCCGTGCGACAGTAACGGCGCCTGCCGCCGGCATGGCGAGCCGCGCCACGGCCCCCATCCGTGACGCCTACCGCGAGGGCGCTGCCGCCGGCTACCGCGCAACCGCGCCGGCAGGTTCGGATGGGTCTAGTGGCCGCGGCGGCGACGCCAGTGGATTCGGTGGCGGTTCGTCAGGCGCGCCGCCACCGGCCCCCGCGTGGGCGCAGAACCTCGCCCGCCGTCAGCGCTTCACCCAAGCCGGCATGGCCGCGACCCAGGCTTTGCGCGAGGGCGACCGGCCGTCGAGCAGCAGCGGCCCCGATCTCAAAGACAAAAGCTGAAAGGTGCGCCATGGCCTTCAAACGCTCGACACTTCGGTACGGTCAGACCACGCAACCGGTCACACCCTATCAGAAAGCCGCCCAGACATGGGACGAGCGCATCGGATCGGCGCGCGTCCAGGCGCACAATTGGCGGCTGATGGCGCTTGGCTGTGTGCTGCTGTCCGTCATCCTCGCGGCGATCCTACTCTGGTTTGGTCGCGCCGGTGGAGCCGTGCCTTATGTCGTCGAGATCGACACCCAGGGCGCGGCTCGCGTCGTCGGGCCCGCCACCGAGACTTACCGGCCGACCGACGCCCAGATCGCCTATCACCTCGCGCGGCTGATCGAGAACGTCCGCTCGCTGTCGATCGATCCAGTGGTGGTGCGCAACAACTGGCTGAAGGCCTACGATTTCGTCACCGACCGTGCCGCCGCCACGCTCAACGACGATGCCCGCAGCAACGATCCGTTCGCCAAGCTCGGCCGCGAGACCGTCGCCGTCGAAGTGACGAGCGTGGTCCGCGCCTCCGACACCTCGTTCCAGATCCGCTGGGTGGAAAAGAGTTTCAAGGATGGCACGCCCGACCGCACCACCCGCATGACCGGCATCTTCACGGTGCTGATCACCCCGCCCAGAACCGCCGAACTGATCGCGAAGAACCCGCTCGGCATCTACGTCCAATCCTTCAATTGGTCCCAGGATCTCAACACCGGAGACAGCCGATGATCCGTCCGTTTACGGCAGCAACGCTGTCAGGCCTCGCAACGCTGCTCAGCGCTTGCGCCACCACAGTCAAGGTTCCCGAGATCCCGATGCTCGATGAGCCGAGGGCCGTCGCGGCGCAGCCCGTGCCCGATCTGCTGGGGCCACTGAAAACCACCCAATATGTCGAACTGCCAAAACCACTGCCGCTGCCCGGCCAGTTGAAACCGGTCGCGCCACGAGACGATACACCCAAGCCCAACCAGCCACCCGAAATGCGCGTCAATGATGCCAATGCCGCGGCGCGGCTTGAGCCTGTGAAGGACGGTTACATCAATGCGATCCAGGTCTATCCGTACACCGCTGGTGCGCTCTACCAGGTCTATGCCGCCGTCAACCAGGTCACTGACATCGCGCTGGAACCGGCCGAAAAGCTGGTCGCCGTTTCGGCCGGCGATACCGTCCGCTGGGTGGTCGGCGACACCACCAGCGGCGAAGGGGCGACGGCCCAAGTTCACATCCTCGTCAAGCCGATCGGCGCCGATCTCGAAACCAACCTCGTCATCACCTCCGATCGGCGCACCTATCATCTGGAGCTGCGCTCTTCGGCCAAGACCTATATGGCCTCGGTGTCCTGGGCCTATCCGGCGGTGGGCCTCATCGCCTTGAAGGGCCGCGCGGAGAGTGATGATCCGCCCAAGCTGGATACTGGCCCCAAGATCGATCAGATGCACTTCCGCTACCGCCTCGAAGGCGATGCCCCCTGGAAACCGGTGCGCGTCTTCGACGATGGGTCTCGCGTCTACATCCAGTTTCCGACGGGCCTTGGCCAGGGCGAAGCGCCGCCGCTGTTTGTGATCGGCGACGACGGCAAGCCGGCCCTGGTCAATTACCGCGTGCGCGGCTCGACCTACATCGTGGATCGGTTGTTTGCCGCGGCCGAGCTTCGCCTTGGCACGTCACCGCAGCGGGTCGTGCGCATCGTCCGCAAGGATGCCGTTTGGCGGGACGTCACGCCATGACCGATCCGAACCAGCCACAATCGAAAGTCGCCCCCGAAACCTTGGCGCTGCGCGCGCCGCCGCCGCGTGTCGGGCGCATCAGCCGCACCGTCCTGATCGGCAGCGCCACCATCGGCCTCGCGGTCCTGTCGGGCATCGTTCTCTTCGCGCTCGATCCGCCGTCGCTGCGCGTGGCTGCACCCACCGAACTCGTTACTGTCACGCAGAAATCCATCAGCGACGGTCTGTCCAGACTGCCTGCGACCTACGACGGTCTCAGGACCGCACCGCCGCTTCGGGAGCCGAAACCCATCGCAAAGCTTCAGCGTCACACGACTGATCTCGGTTTGGATGGCGTGACCGAGGAGATGTCCAGGATTGCTCGCATGGCAAGTCAGGCCCGCGAGTCGCCCGTTTTGTTCCGCTTACAGCCGATCGCTTCGATCAGAGCGTCAGCGCCGCGCAATGCTCCAAGTGACGTTGCTCAAGCGCAGGCTACCAGGCCCGCGGCAGAGGTTCCCTCGCCCATGACGGCGTTCCAGCTCAATACCGGCGATCCTGGCCAGATGTCCGGCGGCGATCAGCTGCGCAAGCTCACCTTCCTCAACACCGGTCCAGAGAAGGAGACCTACAATCCGCACGCGCTACAAAGGCCCGCCTCGCCCCACCAACTGATGGCCGGAACGATCATCGCGGCCAGTCTGGTCACGGGGCTCAACTCCGATCTCCCCGGCTTCGTGATCGCCCAGGTCACCGAGAATGTGTTCGACAGTGTCTCGGGCCGATACCTGCTCATCCCGCAAGGCTCGCGCCTGATCGGCAAATACGACACCATTATTGCCTTCGGAGAAAACCGCGCGCTTCTCGTCTGGCAACGGATCATCCTTCCGGATGGCTCGTCGGTGGTGCTCGACAATCTACCGGCGACTGATACCGCCGGTTACGCCGGCCTCAGCGATCAGGTTGATCTGCATACCTGGCAGCTGCTCGAAGGCGTTGCCTTGTCGACGGTTCTCGGCGTCGGTCAAGCGCTCGCTTTCGGACCCGCAGCCGGTGACAGCGATCTCGTCAAGGCCTTGAAGCAATCCACCGGCCAGACCACCAATCAGACGGGCCAACGTCTCGTCGAACGCCAGATGACTGTTCAGCCAACGTTGACGGTCCGGCCCGGATGGCCGCTGCGCGTCATCGTTCACAAGGACTTGGTTCTCAAACCCTACCGCTCCCCTTGAGTCACCAAAGGATGAAACCCCATGCCCGTGATTGGAACCTTCTCCGCCGTCAAGGACGGCTATGCCGGCAGCATTCGCACGCTGATGCTGAACGGCCGCGTCCGCATCGTCCCCAACGACCGCAAGACCGGTGCCGATGCTCCGGACTTCCGGATCTCCCTCGGCCACACCGAGATCGGCGCCGCCTGGCGCAAGACCAAGCAGGGGACGGAGCAGTCCTACCTCAAGGTGCGGCTCGATGATCCGGCCTGGCCGCAGCCGGTGTGGGGCGTGCTCTTGGAAAGCACGGAGGATGGCCTGTTGCGCCTGGTCTGGCGACGCACCACGCGGTTGGATGTATGAGCCATGGGCGTGCTGCATCCCGTTCGCGGAATTCCGACTGATCGGTCGGAGACAACGCCATCGATCCCGCTCGCAACTCGCGATCACACCACTCGGCTTCGCCGGCATCGGCCTTGGCGTCCGCCGGCGTCGAGTGACCAGCGACACAAAGCGGAGCGCTCCAGGTTCGCGCTCTACGTCACGGTCCTGCTCCCGTTCGCCGCCGGCTACTATCTGTCCTGGGTCACCTACACGATGAATGCCTTGATCGCCGATCAGCTGGCGAGAGAGCTGGCGCTATCCCCGTCCGAACTCGGCCTCGTCACCGCCAGCTATCTTCTCGGCATGGCCATGGCCCAAATTCCGCTCGGATCGCTGACCGACCGATATGGTCCACGATTGGTACAGAGCATCTGTTGCCTCATCGCAGCTGCCGGCGCCATCGTGTTCGCGGCGGCAAATGGGCTGCCAGTGCTTCTGCTTGGCCGCATTCTGCTCGGCGTTGGTGCGGCCACCGCTTTTACGGCTGGCGCAAATGCCATTGCGCTCCGGTTCCCTGCGCAACGCGCCGCGTTCGCCATGGGATTGTTCGTGAGCCTCGGTTCGCTCGGCGCGGTGACAGCGACCCTACCCGCCCAGGTCCTCGTCGACACTTTCGGCTGGCGGACGGTCTTCGTCCTTCTGGCCGTCCTGTCGGTCCTTTGCGCGGCGCTCACCTATGCCGTCGTTCCGGACGACAAAGCCGACCGGCCAAAAGAGCAGCCAACGGACGAAGACGGCTATGGGGCGATCCTCGGCGATCGCCGATTCTGGAAACTTGCGCCGGTTTCGGCGACGTGCATCGGCACGGCCTGGTCATTGCACAGCCTATGGGCGGCCCCTTGGCTCAGCGAGGTCGAGGGTTATGATCACACTTCGGTGGTGCACGTCCTGCTTGCCATGGCGGTTTCGCTGAGCCTCGCCAGCCTTGCCTTTGGTATCATCGCCCGATCGGTACAGCGCAAAGGTATCGGACTCGAAACGCTGTTTGGGGTGGTCCTTTTACTGCTTCTGGCCGCGCAAGCGGTCCTTGTGCTGCGGCTTCCTATCAACGTCGCGCTGCCCTGGATGGTCATCGGCGCAATCGGCTCAGCGACTGTCGTGAGCTATTCCATCCTGGCCACCTATGTTCCTCGGCACCGCCTCGGCCAAGCGAATGCGGCGTTGAACTTGGTCCACCTCCTGGTCGCTTTCGCCGTGCAGGCACTGATCGGCTTGGTCATCGACTTCTCACCTGTCAGTGGCGGCGCTTGCCAACCTGCCAACTATCAACGCGCATTCGCAATCATCGTCGCAGTCGAAAGTGCTGCTTTCGCCTGGTTCGTTATCCCGACCAAATGGACGTCTCGGGTTTGGAGCCGGTCGCGCCAAGTCCCGCCGGGTGTCCTCGGCTCGCATCCGCAAGCTACGCAGGAGAGCCGCTATCTCGCCGCGCGCCTGGACTGGAACTGGCGTATGGCCGACGCCGATACACAGTTGCAGGCTTGGCGTATGGCGGCGTTAGCGTCAGTAACAGTGCTGTTCGTCTTGGCAACGCTCATCCTCCCAATTGGTACGGCTCGGTCACTGCTGAATGCGCCGCGCTTGGCGCCGGACCTTTCCGACTATTCGGTTCGGTGAGGAATAGCGTGCCACCGCACCTAGAACACATTGGGACCGTGAAGCCGTCGGATAGTTCCAGCGGTTCAAGGACCGTTTCGTCCAGGCAGGGTCGCGAGGTCACATCAAACAGCCCCATGGTTGAGCGTCTTGAGCGCGCCCTCGTTCTCGCGGCGCGCATCGTGCTGCAACATGGCGCCGTTTATGCACCCTACATTGATCGCCTCGAGATGGAACTCGAACGCGCCCGCCGCAACGATCCCACCGAACGCGCCAAGCGCATCCTCGAAACCTACACCGTCGACGGCGACGAGAACGCGATGCGGTTGAGCCACTCGCGCTTGTGTTCCAAGGACGGCCCGACGCCATAGCGCGGCCGGGACCATTTGTGCCCCATCAGACAAGCGATGATCTTGTCCGGCGCATCAACCGCCGTCAGGCGATCCTCAAAGGTATGCCGCAGCGAATAGAGAGACTGACCGGCCTCAGGCCGCAATCCGCGCAGGTCCATCGCTTTGTTGATGAGCGCAGACAGGCTGTCGGCCTTGTCGCGATACCTCGGAAAGCCCTCCGGCTGTTCGCGCATGGCCTTCAGCGCGACGCCAACGAGCGGGATCTCGCGATGGGACTGATCTGTCTTCAGCTCGCGGCCATCGGGCATGACGCAGACATACGGCACTGGCGCGTCCAGACGAATGGCTTGGCGCGTGAGTCCTGTCGCTTCCGACAACCGCAGCCCGGTTTCTGTCACGAGATACACGACGCGGCGAGCTTCTGGATTAATTCCGTCGAAGATCCCTTCCTCCAGGATGCGGTTCTGAACAAAGTCCGGCGCGAAGGCCAGGCGCTGACCCTGCTTTTCGCCGCTGATCCGCAACCGTTCAAAGATCGACGGGGCATTCAACTGCCGGTTTTCATTGATGGTGCGGAACATGGTGCTCACATGCCCAATGGACTTGTTGGCCGTCGCGATCTCGACCTCGCCGGCCACGACGCGATCCTGCCAGTGCGCCCGCAACCTGAGGGCATCGGCGCGGCTGAGTGAGGTCAGGGGAACGTTTCCAACCACCTCGAGGAAGACGCGTAAGGCTCGTTCCTTGGCGATGCGCCACTTCTGCCGCTGCCGCTCCGATTTGCCCGCCAGTCCGGCGCGAAGGCAATCCTCGTAGTCATCGAGCATGGTCGTGGTCATGACCTCAGGCGGCCGTTCGCCACCGAGCATGGCGCTGACCTCGGCGTGTTTGGTTGCCGAGCCGCGCAGGATCAGCGTCTCGAAGCGCTTCAGAACGTCGTCGATCGGCAATTGGGCGGCCGCATCGTTCGCCGGCGCGTAGGCAAATCCCATGGTCCGAGCCCGGGTGCAAGCTTGTTGATAGCGGGCCCCGGCGCCGGCGTCCTTGCCGCTGCGCAAGTCCTTCCAATAGCGCACGAGGTCTTTGTCGAGCCGCTCGACAACCTCGCTGGCTCTGACACCTCGCGGATCGTCGGCTACCCTTAGGATATCCGCCAAATTAACCGCTCCGATTGGCCGGTGCAGATCTGGGGCGGATCGTGTAGTTCCATTCAGGATGGAACGCATCGCCACTGATGTCGAGGGTGGCCATCTCGGCGTCGCTGACCTTGATGCCTTTTTC
>JANLQJ010000083.1:0-2778 GCA_031367715.1 Hyphomicrobiaceae bacterium
GTCACATGGATGTTCCGGTCCCCTGTACTCAGGGAATAGGGGGACGCAAGCGGCCACAAAGAGGAGTTACATTCGGTAATCGGCTGATCAATCCGCCAGGGAAACTATCCGTTGAAGATCGGTGTCCGGAAACCCCCATTAACCCAAACGCCTGCGTCAAGTCCCCTGCTAACCAATACGATATTAGCAGTGCCGCACGTTTGTACCATCGAGCGGGTCGATGTCCATTGAAAACACATATTATGACAGCGCCGCCGCTCCCTGCAATCCGATCGCTCAACATCCCTCGTTTCTTCGTTGAGATCGTGATTGCGATCGCCTCGGCCGAATTTGCGGTGATGTTCATCCTGCCGATCTTTGCTCCAGGCGTTGGGGGGACAGTGGCAGGCGGGTGGCATTGCCTCGGGTGCCATGCAACGCCGCAGACGTTCTGTACCGATCCAGTTCGAAATTCACTTGAAAACAAGCGGTTTTTGTTGCGCCGCGGGCGCGCAAATGCGGGCCTCCTCTCTTAATCTGTTTTTTGATTCAGAAAAAACTCAAGAGCAGGAGACCCGCATGAGCATTTCTACGTCCCCCCGGCCCCCGCGTAAACAGCGCACGCGCAGGGCACCCCGCGGGAGCGGGACGCGCCGCTCGCGTCCCAAGCCCACGCCGCGTGCCTCACGTGATTCGGTGGCCCAACTTCACCAGGGCCTTTCCCGGCAGTTGCCGCGCGTCGGGCTGCCCCTCGTGGCGGCCAAGCGGTCGGCACGCTGGAGCCCGCGCATGCTCGTGATCGCGGCGATCCTCTTCACCCTGGATTCGGGCCAGACCCTGGCCGAGCGGTTCGCCGCCGCCTATGACGGCGTGTCGGAGATCTTCAAATCCAGACGCCGTCCGGGCAAGGACCCGCAGGGGTTCTTGCGGGCCTTGTGCCGCAAGTCCACCGAGTTGCTGGCACTGGTGACCCGGCGGCTGCGCCGGCGCGTTCGATTGGCCGCCGGACGCGAGCACTGGCGGACCGGCCGGTGGCTGGCGTTCGGCGTGGACGGCTCGCGTTTCAACTGTCCGCGCAGCCGCGCCAACGACAAGAAGCTGGGCTGCGCGGGCAAGAAGAAGACCGGCCCGCAATTGCTGGTTACGACGGTGTTTCACGTTGGCACCGGGCTGGTCTGGGACTTTCGCCGCGGCGACGGCAAATCCAGCGAACGATCGCATCTGCTCCAGATGCTCGATACGCTGCCCAAGAAGGCGATGCTGCTGGCCGACGCGGGCTTCACGGGATACGAGCACTTCACGGCGATCACCGCGACGGGCCGGCATTTCCTGATCCGGGTGGGCTCCAACGTCACGCTGCTCCGGAAGCTGGGATGGTGCGTCGAGCTGCACGACGACATCGTCCACCTCTGGCCCGACAAAATACAACGCAAGCAGAAGCAGCCGCCGCTCACGCTCAGGCTCATTTCATGCACCGACGAGCGCAACCGGCGGATTCACCTGCTGACCAACGTGCTGGATCCGGCCGAGTTGTCCGACGCCGAGGCGATTGAGCTCTACGGCAAACGTTGGGTCGTCGAAGTGCTTTACCGCTCGCTCAAACAGACGCTGAATCGGCGGAAGATGGTCTGCAAGGACCCTGAACATGCGGGGGCCGAGCTGGACTGGGCGGTGGTGAGCCTGTGGGCGTTGGCGCTGATGACCGCGGAGGAAGTGTCGGCCGCAGGCAAGTCGCCGGCGCGGCTGAGCATCGCCAAAGCGCTCAAGCCGGTGCGTCGGGCGATCCGCAGCGCCACGCCACGCTACAGGCGCCGACTGAGCCTGGCGCTGGAGCTGTCCAAGGCGGTGCAGGACGATTACCAGCGAAAATCATCCAAAGCCGCGCGTGTTCCGGTGAACAAGAAGCGAGACAAACCCCCCGGCGACCCAAAAGCGCGCTTGGCCACGCTTCACGAAATAGCGCTGGCGCAAGCGTTTCGTGAGAGAAACAACCTGAATTAGTCTGCGGCGTTGCATGGCACCCAAAAACGAACCGTAGTCACGATCGAGCGTTAAACCGTTTCGGCCTGCAAAGCCGGAAACAAGTTAGGCGCATGGATTTCGTCGTGGTAGTGTATCGGCGTATTGCTTACCATCGCCGAGCCGCGCGCGTGGTTCCATCTGGCGTCAGCGAGAAAATCAGGGTTTGGAGGCTTGCCATGTCACAAGTAGCAATGGGTCGCCGATCGTACCGCCTCGGTTTTACGTTGATTGAGCTTCTGGTCGTTATCGGCATTATCGCGCTGCTGATTTCCATCCTGCTGCCTGCCCTCGGTGCCGCACGCGAACAGTCGCGGAGAACTCAGTGCGTAGCCAATCTCAGCTATATTGCTAAAGCCATGGCGGCATATAGTGTCGAGAATAATGAGGTTTTTCCGCAGGCGGCAAACGCCGGCGTTCCCAATTTTCTGGATCCTGGCCCCGTTCCGCCTCGCGCCCTGCCTAATGTATGGTTCATTCTCCGAACTTATCAGGGTTCTGGCAGCAGTCTGACGTTCCGATGCCCCACTGCTTTAGAAGTGCCTTGGAATCCGGTACTCACGCCAGTACGCGACAACGATTCGAGCTATCTCCCAAATGCCGCCGTGCTGGAAAGTCGCATGTCGGAAATCACTCATTCATCAGATATCATCATGATCCAGGAAGACCGTTTCCGTTTTAGCACGGCGTACCTTCGTCCAGCTCGGGCGGGAACGACTTCTGGCGGAAAACCCCTCTACAACTCCTGGGCATTTGAAAATGGCACGACCTGGGGCCAGG
>JANLQJ010000152.1:0-3150 GCA_031367715.1 Hyphomicrobiaceae bacterium
CGACAAGATCGGCGGCTTGAAGATCAAGACGGCGTCGCCGTCCGCGCCGGTACGCACGCTTTCGGGCGGCAACCAGCAAAAGGTCGTGCTCGGCAAGTGGCTGGCCTCCGATCCGCGCATCATCGTCCTCGACGAGCCGACCGCGGGCATCGACATCGGCAGCAAATCGGAGATCATTCAATTGATCCGCACCCTGGCGGAGCAGGGCAAAGGCATCATCGTGATCTCCTCCGAGCTCAACGAGTTGCTGGCCGCCTGCGACCGGATTTTGGTCATGTCGGACGGGCGCCTGGCCAAGGAGATCACGCGCGAGGCGCTCTTCCCAGCCGCCGCGGCAGCTTCGGACGAGTCGATGCAGCAAGCCGAGCATTTGCTTCAGGAAGCCATTCAGGAGGTTCGCATCCATGTCTGACACGCCAGCTCGGCTGCCGCGCGTCCAGTTCGGCGACTGGCGGCAATACATCATCTATCTCGGCTTTCTCGGTGTGTTCGTCCTGTTCGCGGTCACGCTCGGCCACAAGGGCTTTCTCGATACCAACAATCTCCTCAACATTGTCCGCCAGACGGCGATGATCGCGATCATGGCCGTCGCCATGACCTATGTGCTGGCCGCCGGTGAGATCGACCTGTCGGTCGGCGCTGTCGCTGGTCTCGCCTCGGTCGCGACCGCGATGGGCATGGATGTTGGCGGCCTGCTGTTCGGCGTGCTGTGCGGCCTGGCCACCGGCCTGTTGGTCGGCACCGTCAACGGCCTGCTGACCACCCGTGTCGGCATCCCGTCGTTTCTCACCACGCTCGCCATGATGGGCGTCGCCAAGGGCGCGGCCATGTGGGTGAGCGGCACCAAGGCCATCCCGATCCTGTCGTCCGACTACGCCTATATCTTCGGCGGCGGCAACATCGGACCCGTGCCGCTGCTGTTGTTCTGGATGCTGGCCATCGGCGCCGCCGGCCACATCGTGCTGCGCAAGACCACCTTTGGCCGCTGGGTGCTCGCCACCGGCGGCAGCGAGACGGCCGCGCGTTACTCCGGCCTCAAGACAGGCAGCATCAAGTTCCAGGTGCTGATCATTTCCAGCATGGCCGCCGCGTTCGCCGGCATGCTCTACGCCGGCCGCTTCCAGACTGGCCGCTTCCAACTGGGCGAAGGCGACGAACTCAGCGTCATCGCCGCCGCCGTGCTCGGCGGCACCAGTCTGTTCGGTGGCAAGGGCACGGTCATCGGCTCGATCATGGGTGCGCTGATGATCGGCCTCATCAACAACGGCCTGATCCTGGCCGGCCTCGAATTCAGCCAGCAGCTGATCGCCCGCGGAGGCATCATCATTCTCGCCGTCGCCATCAGCCAGAACCGGAGGACGTGACATGAGCAAGAAGACGGTCGAGAAGACGCCGGGCTGCACCATCATCGGCACCGTGGTCGCCCGTCCCGAAACACGCGAACGGCTGTTCCAGATCCTGTCGAGTTTCGTTAAGCCGACCCGCAGCGAACCCGGCTGCGTCAACTACGACTTCCACTGCGATGCGGAAGATCCGAACACCTTCGTGTTCTACGAGAACTTCACCAGCCCCGAGGCGCTCGAGACCCATCTCGCCATGCCCTATCTGAAGCCGCTGATCGACCACGCGGACGAGTTGCTGGCCAAGCCCGTACAGATCAAGCATTTGCGCATGCTCAGCGAATTTGCTCGCGGCGGTTGAAGCAGGGATGCGTCTGCCGGGGCCTATGGAGGAGGAGACACCGGGCTTTTCTGCCCGAAGCGCAGCAGCTCTGCGGCGAGCGCCCGCAGCCCGATGGCCTCGATTCCAGAGCCCAAAGGGAAGCGCTCTGATCCTGAGTAGACGACGAAGCTGGCGGCCGGGTCGAGATCGGCGCGCGCCTGATAAAAACCTTTCTCCAGCTTGGGCGCGAGACCGCGCTTGATCTCGATCGCCCAGACTTTGCCACCCGGCAATTCAAGCACCAGGTCAATCTCCGCGCCGGCCGCCGTGCGGTAGAAGCCAGGCACGGTGCCGGCGGGCGCCACCCCGATCAGGGTCTCGATCACAAACCCCTCCCAGCTCGGCCCGACCACCGGATGGCCCAGCAGCGCTTCGCGATCGGTCAACCCGAGCAGGGCATGCACGATGCCGCTGTCGCGGATGTAGAGTTTCGGTGCCTTGACCAGGCGTTTGCCGACAGTGCTGTGAAAGGGTTGCAGGCGCCGCACCAGCAAGAGATCGACCAGCAGATCGGCATAGCGGCTGACGGTCTGGCCTTTCACGCCCAAGCCCAGCCCCAGCCGCGAGGCATTGACCAGGCCGCCCTGCACATGCGCCAGCATGGTCCAGAAGCGCCGCAGCGTTTCAGCCGGAATGCGCGGGCCCAGTTGCGGGATCTCACGCTCAAGATAGCTGCGGATGAAGTCCTGCCGCCAGGCAAAGCTCTCGTCTTCATCGGCCGCGAGGAAGCTTCCCGGAAAACCGCCGCGCAGCCATAGCCGGTCGAGCGTCGCCTGGTCGGAATCCACTTCAAGCACATCGAATGGGGTCAATTCGAGCACGCGCACGCGGCCCGCGAGGCTTTCGGAGGACTGGCGCAACAGGTCGAGGGAGGCCGAGCCGAGCAGTAGAAAGCGCCCCACGGCCCGACCACCGCGCCGGCCTTCGTCGATCAGCCCGCGCAGCGTCTCGAACAGCTGCGGCAGGCGCTGGATTTCGTCGAGAACAACCAGCTTGTCGGCGTGCTCGGCAAGATAGAGGGCGGGATCAAACAGCCTGCCGCGATCGGCCGCCGATTCAAGATCGAGGTAGAGCGCATCCGTCGCCTTGGCGACGATCCGCGCCAGCGTCGTCTTGCCGACCTGCCGGGGACCAAGCAGCACGACGGCGCGTCAGGGCTTGGCGCAAGGTGGGAAGAAGGCGGCGCTCGATCATCCTCGCAAATTGACTGCGTCGCGGTAAATTTGCAAGGATGATTCACTTTGTCACGACCACCACAGCCGTTTCGCGCAGGTGCCGCATTACCGGCCCTAGGAGCCCGTCCAGATAGCCATTGTAGCCATGGCGGCGGGGCGGTTTTGCGATCGTAACCCGCCTCAGGCGGGGTTTGCACCCCTGAACAGCTTGCAAAGGTTGTGTGCGGTGCAGATCATTGCCCATTCCGAGCGC
>JANLQJ010000186.1:0-7732 GCA_031367715.1 Hyphomicrobiaceae bacterium
GGCTCGTTTGCAAGCGCGAATCGCGGATCGCGCATGGGTACAAATCCCATGTATTGGAGATTAGTCGGCGCTCGCAGCTAACTGTTTTCACAAGATTTTTTTGGGTTGGACCTCGATTTTTCGCCAGGAACTTCGGTCTAGCCTGAGCTCACTGCCCCGCCACCGCGCGGGGCTTTTTTCGTCAATCCATACGACACCGGGTTGCCGGTTTGTTCTACTATATGGTAGAGCCTGGCCCATGCCCGAACCCCTCTCCATCCGCGACCGTTTCCGCGGCCCTTGGACGGCCCAAGAAATACCCGGAGGCTTCCGGGTGGTCGATGCCAGCGCCACGACCCTTGCCTATCTCTACGCCCCGGCCAAGGGGCAGGAGAGCGTCCTTCCGGGCCGCAGCCTCACCAGAGCCGAAGCCAAGGCGATTGCCGCCGCGATCGCTGCACTCTCGGGGTGAAATGAAAACACCGGCCAACGTGGGCCGGTGTCGTGTTGTGGGTCGCGGTCTCAGGTGCCGCGCAGGGTCAGTTTCCGCTTGCCGAAGTTCAGGGTCATGGTTGCCGGTGCCAAGAGCGCGGTGCCGATCAGTGCCATCGGCTCGTCCGCCGATGTTGTTCGATGCGGACTGTCGAGGTCGATCACGACACCGACCACCCGCTCGGCTCCGAACCACTCTATCCGCAATTCGCCGAAGGCTTCCCGCACCGGACGCATGCCGGCGGCATACCCCGTGTGCTCCGTCAGATCCTCGAAGAACACCCCACAGGCAACAGCATCAGCCCTAGTGAACCAGAACTCACCATTGAAGCCGGTGTCGACGAGGCCGAGGATGGGATTGCCGTCGGGAACCATGAGCCTGAGAAGCGGACGAAGACCATCATCCACCCGTCCGCTCATCATAGCCATGCTCCACATCCTCGATGCGGCTCGCCCAGCCGGGCGACCCTTTGTGTGCGGCGCGATAGGCGAGCTGCGCTTCGCGCCGTGATTTGCCGGTAACGTAGTCTCCGGTCAGCACATTCACGATCACATAGCCGCCGCGCGGCAGGCCGAGCGCCTGCAACTCGCCGGCGAGCTTCTTCAAATAGGCCTTGCCCTTGCGTTCGACGAACTCGAAATTGTCGTCGATGAGCTGCAAGCGCTCCTCGCTCGTCAGTGCCGTGTCGGCCATTCTCAGTCTCCCAGTTTCGGGAGTGCCATCGCCCCCACCAGGAGCGCGTGGCGCTCCCTGGTTGCGACGATTGCTATCGTCCTTGTGCACGCTACCATTCCCCCGCCGTTTGTCGAGCCGGCCGCTGTCTCTTCGACACGCGCCGGCTAGCGTTGTGTTCCCGTGTGTGCCATTGTATTGCATACGTGATACACTACGTCCATGTGGAAGACCGCACCAATGCCTAAGAACGCCGCCATCAATGCCCGTGTCGACGAGCAGCTGAAAGCCAAGGCCGAGAAGGTCTTGCGCAAGGTTGGCGTCAGCACCACCGAAGTCATCACCATGCTGCTGCACCAGATCGTGCTGCGACAGGGCGTGCCGTTCGAGGTCAATATACCCAACGCTGAGACGCAGCGCGCTATGCGCGCAGCGCGCGCCGGCAAGGGCAAGATATACACAGGTCCGACGTCGGAGGTATTTGACGAGATTCTCAAGTCGCGCGACTAACGCAGGGTATGAAAGCTCTCCGCCCGCAATCGGCCTTCAAGAAAGACTTCAAGCGCATCAGCAAGCGTCGCTACGACCTTGCGAAACTCGAAGCCGTGGTCGACCTCCTGAGGAACGACCAGCCCCTGCCGCCCGCGCGCCGCGATCATTCCCTGAAAGGCGAGTGGCAGGATTTCCGCGAGTGTCATATCGAACCCGACTGGCTTCTGATCTATCAGATCACCGCCGAGCATGTGGTACTTGCCCGAACCGGCACGCATGCGGATCTGTTCGGCAATTGACCAAAAGGCCTTGCACCCGTTGAACGCTGCGCGGTCCGTACTTGAGGAGGTCCGCAGTACCATCAAGGATGCCAAGTGTTAACCGTGGTTGACTTGGGCAGCTTCGGGCCAGGTGCTATAGCGCGTCAATCTGGGTGACACCTTGATTGTCGCGCGGCACAGGTGCCGACACATGCGTAAATTAGATGGTGCACCGCACAAAGTAGCTTTATCCCACAAGGAGACTTCAGGCCTTTCCGTCGCAACGTAGACGGAACAACCATGAAAGATGTCTGCAGTTGAGGGCTTCGCGCTCGACTAGGGGCGGCGCCGACGATCAGGCGAGAACGATACCCCCAGCTTGGCAGCGCCTCAACTGCTGGCGGCGCGAGCGATCGAGTTGTCGGTATCGAGCAAAGTCATTGGGCCGGTGAGGTTGGCGACATTTCTTCCGCTTTTTTCAGCGCCACGAGCAGGCTCCATTGGTGAACCGTTTGGAGGATGCCAAAGAGTGTGCTCAGCACGCCCGCGATGATCGAGACGACGGCTGCCCATTCCGCGAACGTGACCTCGAGCCGCTTCACACCGAACCGTTCGCTCAAGCTGTCCCGAAGCGCGACGGCCAGAGGCGCCTTAAGCCACTTGCGTCGCAAGCGAACGCTACGGCTCGTTGACGTCAGAAACTTCGGTGCCCAGTTGCGGTCGAACGCCAGGAAGCGCGCGTTGCTTTCGAGCGGCGGCAGCTCAACCGGGAGAATGTCGCGGGCATTGGCTCGGAATGCGTCGTAGGCCTTCAGGCCAACACCCGGGGCCAGGAAGATCAGCACACGATCTGGCCTTGCAAGGTTCACGCATTCACGGACCTCCCACCAGAACCCCGGCGTATCCCCAATCCTGAGGACGATTAGCCTCGAGGCATCCATCAGGCTCCTGACCACGGACTGCCAGTCAGCATCGGAAAGGTAAAGCCGGGCAGCGCCGACGGGCGGCACCGCCTCCCCAGGCAAACCGACAGCGACCATAGGCCCGAGCGGACGAAGGGCGCGCTCGAGATCGTGCTCAGGACCCTCGCCGACCCTGGTATCGGCGGTGAACGAGCGAAGATAGAGGACGGGCGCAGCCGAGGTGGCGGAGAGCACCTGTGTCGCCGAGCGAGACAGCATCGACGCTGCGAACGTCGACGTGACGTAGAAAAGCGCGATGACGATCCAGTCCGCCAACGTGAGGAGGATAGGAGGCAGCCCGGTTCGGTCGAACCTCAGATTGTCGCGCAGGATCAGGTGACCGACGATGAGGACGAGGCAGATCGCGATCGCCGCAACTGCAGCCCAAAAACGGCCTGCCCGGCGCTGCCAGCTGTCGGGGATGATGTGATGCGCGCAATGCGCCAGGTAGGCCGGAAAGTCAGGAGTGACGGCGTTCGTCATCAATGCACCTACAAGAGCTCGTTGAAGCCGCACTCATAGCACTGCCCGATCCGCGCTGCACACCCGATCATGGCGCCGACGCCGAGGGCCGCGATCGAATGGAACCGTCGAGCGATGGGGGGACCGAAGCCGGGTCGTAGGATCCCACAAGCGGTCATTGGTGGGCCTGTTGTCCGTGGTAGACCTTGCCCTTGCGTTCGACGAATTCGAAGTTGTCGTCGATGAGCTGCAAGCGCTCTTCGTTCGTCAGTGCCGTGTCGGCCAGTCACAGTCTCCCAATTTCGGGAGTGCCGTCGCCCCTATCGGGAGCGCGAGGCGCTCCCTTGTTGCGACGATGGTTATCGTCCCTGTCCACGCTACCATTCCCCCGCCGCTTGTCGAGCCGCCACCCCCTACCCCACGGTCCCTTCATTGACATCCCGCCGCAGCGGAGTAGCATGCATATACGAATTTCGTAATTTCGTACTATCCTATGGCACACCTCACGGAGACCCGGCAGATGACCCTCATGCGCGTGCGCCGCGCCGCCCAGCTCACGTTGTCGGCCGATTTGCGCAAGGCGCTCAAGGTCAAGGAGGGCGACTATCTCGAGGCTCGTGTCGTCTCGGGCGGCGTGCTCCTGTCGCCGGTTTCCGTCGTCAAGCGCCAGAAGGCCTTTGCCGCCATCGAGGCCGCCGTCGCCAAGGTGCGCGATCTCGAGCCCAATCCGGCCGAGACCCTACTCGCTGCCGAGAAAAGGATCGCCAAGCAGGTGAGTGCGGCCCGCCGCCGCCATGCATAAGGCGGTGCTGGACACGACCGTGCTGGTGTCCGCCTTTCTAAAGCCCGTTCCGGAGGGTCCCGCCTTCCGACTGCTCGGCCTGGCGCGCGACGACGCCTACGAACTCTATCTGTCGGACGACATCCTCGCGGAGACTTCCGACGTCCTGTTGAACCGAAAGCATCTGCGACGCCGCTACCGATATCCCGACAGCGCCGTCGATCAGTTTTGCAAAGGTCTCGCCGATCTTGCCGTCGCGGTGGTCAGCGATCCGCCGGCCGTCCAGGTGGTGCGCGATCCCAACGACAACATGATTGTTGCCTGCGCGCTCGTCGCCGAAGCGGACTACATCGTCACGCGGGATAAGGATCTGCTGTCGCTTAGCCGGCACCAAAGCATCGCCATGATCACGCCAGAAGCGTTTTTGCATGTGTTGCGGGGTGCGGAATGATCCACGTCCAGCTGCCGGTGATGTCCGCAGTACCCCCAAGGGCGTCGGCGTGCTAACCATCCGCAGCTGGGTCGGCTCCGGGCGAGTTGCGCGCCGACGGCACGAAGCTGCTCAAGCGCAAGGGCCAGACCGTCAGCTCATGAAGGAGCAAGAGACCAAGATTTGAGGCTTGATCCATGGTCAAACTTGGTCTCAAAATGTGTAGGTTTCTCGGACGCCGGTGGCGATGCCGTCACCACGCGCACCATAGGCCGGCGTCCGAGAAGCCTTCACATATCGCGTCATCGTTGCTGCGGCGTTCACTGACTATCTGCTATCTGGGTGCCGGATTTGACCGAATCCGTGCACCCTCGGGGCGTTCGTAGTCGGCCCCGGCTGGCCGGCCGCAATTGGGTGACCGTGGCAACGACAGCTCGGATACGAGGCTCCGAATCTGGTCTTCCTGTCGCGTCATGAACAATCCTGTGCTTGCGTCCAACCGCTGCGCTGCCTCGGCGGATGAATCGTCCAGATCGACGGGAACGGCACCCAGGTCGACCTGCAGCCGGAAATAGTTGCCACGCCCCTCAAGCTCACGACTCATCATTTCGTCAATGGCCGGATCCGAGAATGCGATCTCGAGAAGCGGGTCCATCCAACCCAATACGCCCCAGCCCCAGGCGGCCTCGAACGAATTCTTGCGCGCCGACCGGCCTGTGCCCAGGGAAACAAGCAGCACGCTTCTGTCGCCTTGGTTGCGCAATTGCTGTCCAAACAATAGCGCGCTTTGTGAAGGGTTGTTCGCGAACAGCGCGCCATCAACCAGTGCCACATAACCTTTCGCCGACACACGCTTATTGACCGCGAAGCGCGCCGGCGGGAAGAACGTTGGCGCCGCCGTTGCCCCGCGCACGAGATCGCGCATCAGCACGTCGCCGTGCGCCGAGGAAATACTCCGGAACCACAGCCGCCGGTTGTCTTCGATATCGTAGGCAGGGACGGCCACGTTGGTCAGCACCTCGATCAGCCGGACATCCTCGAAATACCTGTCAAAAATGCCTTCGACATCGTCTGCGCCGAACTTGGGGCGAAAGATGCGCCGCACGTATCTCAGAGGCGCAAACGAGCGCGGGAAGATGTGGGTCGCTTGCTCACGGTATAATCGAACAAGATCCTGCGCCGAAAAGGCGGCCCGTCGCGCGTCGGCATTGCTCGGTCTCGTCAACCCAAGCGCCAGAATGGCGCCGGTCGATGTGCCGACCACCAAATCAAATTGCTGGAAGATGGGACGACCGGTGCGGCGCTCGATTTCGGCCAGCATCAAGGCCGGCACCAGTCCCCGCACGCCACCGCCGTCGATCGACAATATGCGGGTGCAGTTGCCGTAAGCCCTGTTGCCGATACCCGGTACCCAGGTTACGCCGGATTCTGTCCTTTCCTGTAGCCCGCCCTCTGAAGGGCCGGTTAGGAAGGGTGGTGGCTGCCCAAGCGCCATCAACCACAGCGCCGCCCCGATGCAGCCGACAAGGACGAGCGTTGTGACCAGCCGAACGACCACTCTCAGAGCCGTCATGACCAGCCCGGCAATCGCGCTCGACATGTCGTCCCCCCTGTCCTGTCGTCACGTTCGACCTTATCGCCTCTAAGTTCGGCCGTCGCTGGCGAACGGCCTTGTCAGTGGTGAGCGATCGAAGTGCGGTGTCGCTTGGGGCAGCTATCGAGGTTCTGTACAGGAGGCTGCCAGTGATGACTGCGGAGGCTCACTTTTGGCCCATTGCTGCCGGAGTCGAATGTACTGCCCGGCGGATGCACTGCCAAATGGCGGCTGGTGACACGAATGTTGGTTCTAGGCCAATTGGTCTCAAGATGACCCCAAGCTGACTCTGTGCCGACGCGCAACACATATGTTGCAAGGAATGTAGACCGGAACCAAACATCTGGGCGAGCACGTTGTGCACTGCAATTTTCGCTCGGTGCGGCTTCGCCGATCCATCGCAACAGCTTTACTCCCGAAACCACATTCGTTCTCATTGGCGTTCGTGGCCAGACATCGTGAAGCACCCAGGTGTACATTGCTCCGGTGTCAACCTATTTTGGCGAGTGCCGCGCTCCTGCTGGTTCTGGCGAAGACGCCGCGTTTGCCGTGATTGAAGATAGCCGTGTAGGATTGCGGTGCTCCCGCAGCGTGGAACTCTAATCTCTGGTCGTGAGGCGATGTCCAGCCAACCAAACAGTGTCGACCTGATACGCGAGCTGATCGCCTTCCCGACAGTGTCGCGGGACACCAATCGCGAGTTGCTGCTGTTCGTCGAGCGTTTTCTCGCCGGTCACGGCGTTGCTTGCGACATCCTGTGGACCCCTGACGGAAAGAAGGGAAACCTCTGGGCGACGATCAGGCCCAAGGGCCGGGGTTGCATTCTGTCGGGCCATAGCGACGTCGTGCCGGTGGACGGCCAAGTCTGGGCCAGCCGGTCAAGTGTCTGGTCCGTGACATTGACCAGGGCGATACGCTTGTGTTGGCTTTCGGGGCGCTTGGACAGCAAGGCCGTGCGTAGATCGGCCGACCAGTGCTCGGGCCCGTGTGGGAAATCGAGCAAAGTAGCCAGCACTAGCGCCGCCATGCCGGTGCCGAGGATCGTGGCGGCCGGCCGGACAGTTGATAGGGAGAGGAAATTGGCCGGAGGCTTCGGGAGATAGGTCCAAAGTAGATCGACCGGCCAGAACTTGAATGCCATCGCGGATCGTCCAGGGCTGATTGGGTAGTCGCTCGGCTGGTGGGCTGATAGTATGGGTTCAGGATCGGGCTATTTCTACTGCGAATCGCAGGATGGAGTGGATCGTGTGATGACGGGAAAAATCTGGTTTCGGGTCACTCGGATCCTGGCCACCGCGATGCTCGCGGCCGCAATCGCGCTCATACGGCCCGTTTGCGCTGCCGACGAAGTCCTCGCCAACCTCCATCGACAAGTCAATCAACTGCAACAGGCGTACCGGTTCAAGGAAGCCGCCGAGGCGGGTGAACAGCTGGTTGCATTGGCTAAGGACACCCGCCAAACTAACCCGAAGTTCCTGGACGCCGGAACGAAAAAGACCAGCCGCTTCAAGCGGTTACTATCAATAACAAAGCATGTGCAACTGGGTACAAAATTGATCGGTTTCGGCTCTCCAGCTCTACTTTCAGGCTCAGTCTGCCACTTGACA
>JANLQJ010000233.1:0-45001 GCA_031367715.1 Hyphomicrobiaceae bacterium
ATCGAGCATCGCCTGTTCTGCCACATCACGCAGAACTGGCGCGGCCGGCCGCTCACCGATCACATGGCCATCGTCGAGCTGATCGGGGCGACGACGACCAAGGCAGGTTTGACGGTCGAATGCGCGCTCGATGAGCGGGCCCACGAAAAAGGCGTCACGGTCAGCGACGCCGAGATGGAGACGCTGAACATCACCGGCGATGACTTCCACCCGGAATGGAACTACACCTTCAAGCCGAGACGTATTGGACATTCGTAGCGGTTATTGTTCGGAGTCGCCTAAGTAGGGGGAGAAGGAAAGCAGAGCATCGCTCACACGCTATGTAATGCGCCGGATGCTGGCGGCGACCTCGGCCGGCTCGAACACCTTCTTCCAGTCGTCGCGCATCAGGGCCGGCTTGCCGAATTCGATCGCCTTGTTGCACGCGTCGGAGAACACGCCGGGCGTTTCCTTGAAGATGACGGCGCCAAGCACATTCATATGCCCGAGCAGGAAATCACGCGCCGCCTCGGCCGGGACGCCGCGCCGCACCACTTCGTCCATACCCTCGCGCATCACATCGAGCAGGCTGGCGACCAGCGTCTCGGCCAGCGCGGGCTCCAGCAGCGCGATCTGCTCCGTGGTCAGACGATGGCAGCGCATCACGGGCGCCCAGATGGTGCGGGCGATGGCGGCGCCCTTCTCGTAGTCCGCCTCCGTCCCCTGCATCAAGGCGCAGACGATGTGCTGCTTGGCCGAGACGCCGCCGAAGAAATCGCGCTTTGCGATGGGATCGGTCTCGTCATTGTAGATCGGCGGATGGCAGGGATGGGTGATGAAATAGGCGAGGTCTTTTCGCGCTGGCAAGTGGCCCGCAGCGGGAGCAGCGGCGTCCAGCACCATGACCATGGTTCCCGCAGGCAGCTTGCCTTCGATCTGGGTCGCCACCTTGCCGATCACGGTATCGGGCACCGCCAGCACCACCACATCGGCGCCGGCAAGGGCGGCGTCCTGCGCCATGCAGTCGAACCCCAGCGCATCCTTCAGCCGTTTCTGCCCGCCCTCGCTCACTTCGACATGGCGCACTTTGTAGGGCGAGCCTTTCAGGTTAGTGGCGAGGCGGCGGCCCATTTTGCCTCCCGCTCCGAGCAGGGCGATGGTGGTCATGATGTGGCCGGGGTCCCATAGTGTGATAGGCTTCCCAAGCCTCTTAGCATTGCGATGCGCCATCATCCAGCGCCCGAGAGCGGGACATCGCGTAACGGTGGTCGCAAAGCGGCGCTGGGAATCCTTGATGTGATCCCGGACTACTGTTGCCAGAAATTGAGCCAATTTGGCCTATATGCCTCTGATCGCCTCCTTGAAATCGAATGAGACCTCGTTGCCCATGCCCCTGTCGCGCCGCCGCCTGCTGCTCGCCTCCGGCGCCATGATCGCCATGCCGCGCATCGCCATTGCGCGCCCGGACTTTCCCTCCGAGCGCATCGCGCCGATGATCATGGTCGGCTTTGACGGGCCCAACGCTGCAGCCTGGGGCGTGCGCGAGATGACGGCGCATATTGCGGCGGGACGGGTTGGCGGAATCTGCTTCATCGCCAAGAACGCGATCACGCGGCCGGGCGTAGAAAGCATTACGAAGTTGTTCCACGGCGCCTCGGAGCGCTGGCCGCTATTGATGGCCATAGACCAGGAGGGCGGTCAGGTGCAGCGCCTGTCCTCGCACCTCGGCTTCGGCTTCGAGCCGTCCCCCGCGCAGGTTTCCAACACCCTGAGTGCCGATCAGGCTCGAACAGTCTATCGCGCGATGGCGGTGCAGATGCGCAAATCCGGCTTCAATCTCAATCTGGCACCGGTTGTCGATCTCGGTTTTGAGCCGCGCAATGTGCTGATCACCCAGATGGGCCGCACCTTCGGTGATGATCCCGCCTCAGTGGTGCGCTACTCGCGCGCGTTCGTCGCCGGCCATCGCGACGAGGGCGTGCTGACAGCGCTGAAGCACTTCCCTGGCCATGGCTCCGCCCTCGCCGATAGCCACGACGGCGCGGTGGACGTGACCAAAACCTGGCGCGAGAGCGAACTGGCGCCGTATACCTGTCTGACTGCCGAGGGCATGGTCGACATGATCATGACCGGGCATGTGTCGCATCAGACGCTGACGGATGGTCTGCCGGCGTCTCTGTCCACTCCCGCCATTGCCGGCATGCTGCGCGGCCGCGTCGGCTTTTCCGGCGTGGTGATCACGGATGATCTCGACATGAAGGCGGTGCGGCGCAAGTTCAGCCGCGATGAGGCTGTCATCCGGGCGGTCGCCGCCGGCAACGACATCCTGCTCGCCACCAACGACGACGGCGACCACAACCTGCCGCTGACCATGATCATGGCGGTGCAGAAGGGCATCCGCGACGGGCGAATCGATCCCGACGGGGTGGTCGCCTCGGTGCGCCGGATCGAGGCGCTGAAGGCGGGGATTGCCGGGCGCATGCGGCAGCGGGTGGCGGGGCGGGCGTAGGGGGGAGCGCAGACAGGGGCGGGTCGTTTTTGCCCGGTGAGCGTTGCATAGGTTTGCGTGCCGTTGCATTCCGTGACCTCGCCGTTGCGCCCTGTGACGCTGCCGTTGCTTCTGGTCGCCTCCACCGTTGCGCACGTGTGCAGGCTGCGATCCGTCGCGTGTCCGGACCGTGAACAGCCATCGACCAAAGTGGCAGGTGGCCACGGCAACCATAGCGTCGGGCTGGTTTCGAGTTCCTGATGCAACGCGAAAGGGGCTGCGCAAGCGAAAGCCCTACGTTTTGGCGCCATCGCCCGTCCAGAAAGTTGAACTCATAGCGGGCCAAATTGGCACCAGCTCCGATCCCAATCGACTGCCCCTGAGTCTCTCGCTAGTTTGGTGACGGGTGTTCGGGCGGGGGCTGGACCATGCAATGGTATTTGGGCCGGTCGCCGTGCTGAAGATCGACAGGTGAAAGCTTCGACACCAGGAAGCATTGGTACGTCTTGAACTTCATGGTGCTGCCGCCCGAGCCGAATCATTGTATGCTGATTGTTCTCACCGTTTAGACCGGAGATCAGTCGTATGGCCACGGAATGGTATGTCGGCCGCGGCAACGATGTGACCGGACCTGTTACCTTCGAGCAACTTGCTGCCCGCGCCCGGCTCGGCAGACTGCGGCGCGATGACAGGCTGTGCGCTGTCGGCAGTTCGAACTGGCAGACGGCCGGTCAGATGGCTCAGCTATGGTCGGGTGCGACCGCGGTTTCCTCCGGTCCGGCTGGAGCAATCCCGTCGACGTCGCACTCGGACGGAAATTTCAGCTTTGCCGCCATTACGGGCGGGCTGACTTGGCGCTTCGTAAAAGCGCATTGGAACGGCGACCTGCCGTTGGCATTCGCCTATTGGGGCGTCGGCTTTCTGCTTCAGGCCGTGCTCCTCGGGCTCGGCTACGGCGTGAAAGTTTTTCTGCATGCGTCCCATCCCGGCTCCATCATCACCGGCCTGACCCTGTTTTTAGTCCTAGCCTTCAGCTGCGTCTGCACGGTTTGGCAGTTGGTCGGCGTCTGGCGTTCGGCCGGGCGCAGTATGGAGAGCAGCGGCAGCCTGTTTCCGATTTTTGCACGCATTGCTGTGATGGCCGGTGCGCTGCGTCTAGCGATCAGCTTCAACTCTTTCTTTGCGCCGATGCTTCAGGAAAGCGCGCTCCTGGCCGTCGGCATCGATACCACGCCAGCCTATCATCTGGCTCTGTCGCAGAGCGGCAAGGTCCTTGAGCTGAGCGGCGGCATGCCTTTCGGCACAGCGCAGGCGGTGCGCCAGCAGCTGGCCGATCATCCCGAAATCAAACTTCTAAAGCTGGAGAGTCAGGGCGGCCGGATCGGCGAGGCAATGGAGATTTACACCCTGCTGCATGACAACGCCTTGTCGACCTGGACTGAAAAGGGCTGCGCTAGCGCCTGCACCATCGCCTTCCTGGGCGGCCGCGCGCGCTATTTAAGTCCCGACGGAAAGCTCGGCTATCACAGCGCCAGCTTCGGCGGCGTCGACAAATCGCAGATCGGGGGCATCAACGACGAGATCAAGCAGCTGATGCGCGACGTCGGCATCCCGGACGACTTCATCGCCAAGGCCACAGCGGCTTCGGCGGCCTCGATCTGGATTCCGTCTACGGACGAATTGGTCGAGGCCGGGATCGTGACAAAGGTGTTGGAGCCGTCGAAGGAGTGATGATGGGGACGAATTTGAGCGACACTTCGGGCGACGCATCAAGCGGGGTCGATGTCATCCGCGGAGAGGCGCAAATCACATTTGCCGACCAGATGTACGGCATGGTTTTTGGTAGGTTCAGATACTGGTCCGCGATCGCGGCACTCACCTTTGTTCTCTACGCGATCTTTGAGTACAAAGTCGGATTTGGGAATCGAGGCTCCAGCACTGTGCAAATGTTGCTGACCGCGCCGGAACTTCCGGTTTGCTTATTTCTGTGCCTTTGGTTATTCTTTTTATACTATCCGTTCAGCAGGCTGAACAAGGATCAAAGAACAGTTTCCTACAAAATCACTGAAAAATCCATTTCAACTGCCGATGCCGCCGGGGCATCTAACAATTATCCATGGACTGTGGTGAAAAGAATAACCGAGTCCGGTCGCCTGTTCATAGTGACTTTCAACACCGGCGGAGAACGCCACCTAGCCAAGAGAGGATTTTCGACCGCATCAATCATGGCAATGAGAAAATTGTCGCGAGAAAAACTAGGGTCGCGCGCCAAGGTGTGGAGTTGAATTAGCATGCAAACCGATCAAACGCCAACGCCTCATCCAATGCCGAACGAAGGCTCACCAGCAATTCGGGCTTTGTGCGCTCCTGGCAGTTCACGCCAGGGATCTCTTCGATCCAGCCGATCCACCACTTGCCGTCTTGCTTGACAATCGCCGTATACTGCATGAATCACCTCATTCCGCGAGCCAAAGTTCCTGTCTTCACACGGCAATCATGGCTGCTTCAATTCCTTCTCCCCCGCCCCTTCGCGGGGGAGAAGGTGGCCCGCAGGGCCGGATGAGGGGCAGCTGCTGGGACAGGTCTTGTGACTACCCAACCGGAGTGGGCGGTGAACCTCTCGTGCGGCACGTGCGGAGCGAGCGTCTGCCCCTCACCCGCCCTTCGGGCCACCTTCTCCCCCGCGAAGAGGCGGGGGAGAGGGAGATGGGGTCCTACCTACGCCGCCACCGCCCCCGTGATCTTCCTTGCCGCATCGTCGAGATCGTTCGCCGCGATCACATTCAGCCCGCTGGCGGTGAGAATGCTCTTGCCCAGTTCGACGTTGGTGCCCTCCAGCCGCACCACCAGCGGCACCTTGATGCCGATCTCCTTCACGGCGGCGATGACGCCCTCGGCGATCACGTCGCAGCGCATGATGCCACCGAAGATGTTGACCAGGATGCCTTTCACCTTGGGATCGGTAAGGATGATCTTCAGCGCCGACGTGACTTTCTCCCGGTTCGCGCCGCCGCCCACATCAAGGAAGTTGGCCGGCTCCTGACCGTAGAGTTTTATGATGTCCATGGTCGCCATGGCCAGGCCCGCGCCGTTCACCATGCAGCCGATGTCGCCGTCGAGCTGGATGTAACTGAGGTCGTACTTCGCCGCCTCGACTTCGGCCGGCGCCTCCTCGTCGGTGTCGCGCAGGGCGACGATTTCGGGGTGGCGGAACAGCGCGTTGTCGTCAAAACTCATCTTGGCGTCGAGGCATTTCAGATGCCCGTCCTTGGTCACGATGAGCGGGTTGACCTCCAGCAGCGCCATGTCCTTCTCGGTAAAGGCCTTGTACAGAAGACCGATCAGTTTTACGCACTCTTTGACTTGATCGCCGCTCAGCTTCAGCGCATAGGCGATGTCGCGGCCGTGGAACGGCTGATAGCCCGTAGCCGGATCGATATGGATGTTGAAGATCTTGTCCGGCGTCTCGTGCGCTACCTTTTCGATGTCCATGCCGCCCTCGGTTGAGGCGATGAAGGCCACGCGCGAGGAGCCGCGATCGACCACGGCCGAGAGATAGAGTTCGCGCGCGATCTCGGCGCCGTCCTCGATGTAGAGGCGTTTGACGGTTTTGCCCACGGGGCCGGTTTGGACGGTGACGAGCGTGTTGCCGAGCATGGCTTGGGCGGCCGCGCGGACCTCGTCGAGCGAACGGGCGAGGCGGACACCGCCTTTGTCGCCGGCCGCGGTCTCCTTGAACTTGCCCTTGCCGCGCCCGCCCGCATGGATCTGCGATTTCACCACCCACAGCGCGCCGCCGATGGACTCGGCCGCCGTCACGGCCTCGTCGGGCGTGAACGCCGGCGCGCCCTTGCCGAGCGGGATGCCGTAGCCGGCGAGGACGGCTTTGGCCTGGTATTCGTGGATGTTCATGGGGGGGCTCTCAGAAGAAGAAGGGACTAGGTACTAGGGACGAGGTACTAGAAGAATGGAGCCTAGTCTTCCTCACTAGTCCCTAATCCCTAATCCCTAATCCCTAGTCCCTAGTCCCTCACTTGTTTTCAGCAACCATCTCTATCTCAACGATCGCCCCGCCCGGCAAAGCCGCCACCGCCACCGTCGTCCGCGCCGGCTCCGGCTTGGTGAAATGCTCTCCGTAGACCGCGTTCATGGCGGCGAAGTCACCCATGTTCGTGAGGTATACATTGCATTTCACGACATGATCAAAGGTCAGCCCGCAGGCTTCAAGCACCTGCTTGAGGTTGGCGAAGGTCTGCTTGGTCTGGCCGGCGATGCCATCGGCCAGTTTGTTGCTGGCGTCCGTGCCGGTCTTACCGGCGAGGAACACGAGATTGCCCGTCTTCACGGCATGCGAGTAGGGGCCGGCGGCGGACATGCCCTTGGGATTGATTGCGTTGCGGGACATTTGGAGACTCCGTTGTTCAAGTAAGACGCCAAATCGTGAAGTCGCCAAATCGTGAACTCGTGCCGCCCGATTTGGCGACTTGGCGATTTCACGACTTCACGTCTTCTTCTACCTTACGCCCCCAACTGAGGCGCCAGCTTCATGCAGGCATCGACCAGCCCCTTGACGTTCTCAACCGACGCCATAAACGCCGACCGCTCGCGCATGTTGAGATCGATCTCCACCACGCGCTCGACGCCGCCTGCGCCCAGCACCACCGGCACGCCGACGTAGAGTCCTTTCACGCCGTATTCGCCGTTGAGATAGGCCGCACACGGCAGCACGCGCTTCTTGTCGCGCAGGAAGCTTTCCGCCATCTCCAGCGCCGAATGGGCCGGCGCATAGAACGCCGATCCCGTCTTCAGCAGGTTCACCACCTCGGCCCCGCCGTCGCGGGTGCGCTTGACGATCTCTTCCAGCTTCTGGTCGGTCAGCCAGCGCATTTTCACTAGGTCCGGCAAGGGAATGCCGGCCACAGTCGAATAGCGCACCAGCGGCACCATGGTGTCGCCATGGCCGCCCAGCACGAAGGCCGAGACGTCCTCGACCGACACGCCGAGTTCGGCGGCCAGGAAGTAGCGAAAGCGCGCCGAATCCAGCACGCCGGCCATGCCCACCACCATGTTGGTCGGCAGGCCCGAGGCCTTCTGCAGCGCCCACACCATGGCGTCGAGCGGGTTGGTGACGCATATGATGAAGGCGCCCGGAGCGTACTTCTTGATGCCCGCGCCGACCTGATCCATCACCTTCAGGTTTATCCCCAAGAGATCGTCGCGGCTCATGCCCGGCTTGCGCGGCACACCGGCCGTGACGATGCAGACGTCAGCGCCCTCCAGGTCGGAATAGGAGTTGGTGCCCTTGTAGTGGGCGTCGAAGCCTTCGACCGGCGAGGCCTGCGAAATGTCCAAGGACTTGCCCTGTGGCATCCCTTCTGCGACGTCGAACAGCACGACATCGCCCAGCTGCTTCTGGCCGATCAGATGGGCCAGCGTGCCGCCGATCATGCCGGCGCCGATGAGGGCAATCTTGTTGCGGGCCATGGGGGAGGGCTCCTTCTTGGGGACGGGATGTTGCACTGCGAAGAGCGATAGTACGGATGGGGTGCGGGGTCTAGGGGGCGGCGTGGTCTAGGGGTCAGACCCCTTCGCTGAAGGGGTCTGACCCCATCGGCGCCGCACGTACGGTCTCGTGGCGGGCTTGCCTCGCAACTTGGCCAGGCGGTACCCTGATGCGACGGCCGTTGTGGACAGAATAGGGTCAGACCCCTTCAGCGAAGAGGTCTGACCCTGGCCCTCTGCACGGTTCATGTTATGGTGCGTCCATGTCCCTAGCCCAGACCAGTCCCCAGCCGTCCCGCATGACCATCGACGCGTTCGTCGACTGGGCGTCGAACCAGGCGTCTGGCCGTTATGAACTCGTGGACGGGGAGATCGTGACGATGCCAGCCGAGGGTGGACGGCACAATCTGGCCAAGTTGGAAATCGCGATTGCCCTTCGTGCGGCCGTGAAAGCCGCCGGGCTCGTGTGCACGGTCTTTACCGACGGCATGACAGTGCGCATCGATGCCTATCACGGCCGTGAGCCCGATGCCGCCGTGACGCTCGGCAAGGTCGCCGACCTCAGCGCCAAGATCCTGGCCGATCCCGTTGTTGTCGTCGAGGTGATCTCGCCCGGCACCGAAGTGATCGATACCACGGTCAAGCTGCTGGAATATTTCTCCGTGCCCAGCATCCGGCATTATCTGATCGTGTCGCCCGAACCCAAGGCCTTCATCCATCACCTGCGCGCCGGGGACGGCACGGTGACGACGCGGATCGTCCACGGCGGCGAGCTGCAGCTCGATCCGCCGGGGCTGGTGCTGGCGGTCGATCCGATTCTGGCGGTGCTGTAGCCAAGGGGCGCCCTGCCTCATACGCGCCAACTCACGCGCCTGCCGTTGTGGATAGAATGGGGTCAGACCCCTTCAGCGAAGGGGTCTGACCCCGGAGCTTGCTAAACTCTCCTCCCGACTCACCCACCCCCGAGCCACCCATGCCGATCCGCCAACTCCCGCCCGAGACCGTCAACCGCATCGCCGCCGGCGAGGTGATCGAGCGGCCAGCGTCGGTCGTGAAGGAACTGGCCGAGAACGCTGTCGATGCCGGGGCGCGCGCCATCGACATCGTTACGGCGGCGGGCGGGCTGTCGCTGATCCGCGTCACGGACGACGGCTGCGGTATGAACAGCACCGACCTGGAACTCTGCGTCGAGCGGCACGCCACCTCCAAGCTGCCTGCCGAGGATCTCACCAACATTGTCACGCTCGGCTTCCGCGGCGAGGCGCTGCCCTCGATCGGCTCGGTGGCGCGGCTCTCGATCGAGACGCGGCGCGAGGGCGGCGAGGGGCTGGCGCTGCTAGTGGACCGTGGGACCAAGCACGCGATCCGGCCCGCCGCCCTCAATCGCGGCACGCGCATGGTGGTCGCCGACCTGTTCTCGGCCACCCCAGCGCGCCTCAAGTTCATGAAGAGCGAGCGGGCCGAGAACGGGGCCATCGCGGAGGTGGTGAAGCGGCTGGCCATGGCCCATCCGGCGGTGGCCTTCACGCTGACGACGGGCGAGCGCGCCGGGCTGAAACTGCCGGCCGAAAGCGCCGACGGGCCAGGGCTGCTGCAGCGGCTGGGCAAGATCATGGGCGGCGAGTTCATGGCCGATGCGCTGGAGATCCGCGCCGGGCGGGACGGCCTCAGGCTGTCGGGCTTTGCTGGCCTGCCAACGCTGAACCGCATTACGCCCGACATGCAGTTTCTGTTCGTGAACGGACGGCCGGTGAAGGACCGGCTGCTGGCGGGCGCCGTGCGCGCGGCCTATGGCGATCTGGTGCCGCGCGGGCGGCATCCGATGCTGGCGCTGTTCGTGGATCTGCCGCCGGCCGAGGTGGATGTGAACGTGCACCCCGCAAAGTCCGAGGTGCGCTTCCGCGACGCCAATGCCGTGCGCGGCCTGATCATCGGCGCGACGCGCGAGGCGCTGGCGGCGGCCGGGCACCGGGCGACCGCGGAGAACGCGACGGCGGCGCTGGTGAATTTTGCCAGCGTCGGCGGCGGGGCGCGCGTGGCAGGCAGTCGCTCCGGGCTGACGCCGATGCGCGCTCCGATCAGTTACCTGCATGGCCGCGGCGGTTTCGCCGAGGCCATGCAGGCGCCGCTCGAGGGCCTCGACGCCCTCAGCGCCGACGCCGCCCCCGCCGCCTTCGCCCCGGCCCCCGAACTGGAGTCCCGCCCCCTCGGCGCCGCCCGCGCGCAGCTGCACGAGACCTACATCCTGGCCCAGACCGCCGACGCCGTCATCCTGGTCGATCAGCATGCGGCCCATGAGCGGCTGGTCTACGAGCGGCTGAAGACGGCGCTGGCCAAGGGCGGGGTGTCGCGCCAGCTGCTGCTGATCCCTGAGGTCGTGGAACTGGCCGGCGACGACGTCGACCGCTTAGCAGGGCATGCGGACGAATTGGAAAAGCTGGGCGTGGTGCTGGAAGCCTTCGGCCCCGGCGCCGTCGCCGTGCGCGAAATGCCGGCCATGCTGGGCGATGCCGACATCAGGGGCCTGGTGCGCGACCTGGCCGACGAGCTCGCCAGCGGCGAAGGCAGCCTGGTGCTGCAGGATCGTCTTTGGGCGGTGGCCTCGCGCATGGCCTGCCACGGCAGCGTGCGCGCCGGGCGGCGGCTGACCGCGCCGGAGATGAACGCCCTGTTGCGCGAGATGGAGGCGACCGAGGGGAGCGGCCAGTGCAACCACGGCCGGCCGACGTATATCGAGCTGAAGCTGAACGATATTGAGCGGTTGTTTGGGCGGCGGTAGGGCTTTAACACGGATCGTGATTGTGGTATCGTTGCAGCATGAGCAAGACCGCCAAAGCCACAACCAAAAAGCCTGCCCGTCCGAAGCCGGTGCGGGAGTTCGAAGTCGCAAGACCAGCCGTTGGGCCAAAGCGCTTTACGCGCAAACAGATTCGCGACGCCGTGCGGTCGGTCAATAAGAGCTTGGCAGATGAAGCGAAGTGACGGACGCGGCTAACAGCGTGTTTGTGAACTGCCCGTTCGATGACGACTACAAGCCCCTATTTGAAGTGCTGCTCTTCACGATTGCCTCGAGCGGTTATCGTGCACGCTGCGCTTTGGAAGAGGTCAACGCCGCCGATATTCGGTTCGACAAGCTCTGCCGACTCATCGCGGAAAGTCAGAAGTCTGTCCACGACCTGTCGAGAACTGAGCTCGGTCGCGAAAACAACCTGCCCCGGTTCAACATGCCGCTGGAACTCGGGCTCTTTCTGGGAGCCAAGCGGTTCGGCGGCAAGGCGCACCAAAGAAAGTCCGCGCTTGTTTTGACAGCTGAGAAACACAGTCTGCCTGTGTATCTTTCTGATACTGCGGGCAGCGATGCCTCGCAACATCATGGCAAACCGATTGAGATCATACGAAGCGTTCGGAGTTACTTGCACACAACGCCAAGCAGCCAGCCGCTGCCGGGAGCCTCCCGCATTCTGGAGGTGTTCGAGCACTTCAAGTCAGTCCGATCGCGGTACGCACGGGCATTGCAAATGACACCGGACGAGATTGATCCGTTCCGCGATTATCGAGACTACCTGGGTATTCAGGCGGAGTATCTGAATGCGGTAGCAACATAGGTGCCACCCTACCGGATTGCCGCATCCGCAAACAGCTCCGTCACGATCTGGAACTCATCTTCATAGACGATGAACCCTGGGCGCGCGCATTTTATGACGTCCGTGGCGTGCCCGAGGTCTTCGAGGATCGCGGCCATTTCGTACATCTTGGCGATGTGCTTGTGTGCCGTGGGCTTGAACCAGCACACGCCTTTGGCGTGCCGTCGCCACGCGCCCTTCGATGCCGAACGCGAAAACCTTTTCGGGACCATGAGATTGGACTTGAACCAGGCCAAGAGCGTTTCCAGGTCCTTGGACTGATAAGAGGGCGTCGCTGGCAGGTGCCGCAAGCTGTAGGCAACGTCAAACAGGCCCGCGCGCGTGCCGATCTTGGGATCGTCATGCCCAACAACAAAACGCAGGTAGGGTTCACGGTAAGCGGACATGTCAGCAGTCTACATCAGGCGCGTAAAGAGAATATGCGCTTCTGCTCGGGCGCCCGTAAACGTGCTACCTCCCACCCTTCAACAACCCCGACATGCCATGCGTCCAACCCAAAACCCAATCGGGCATCGGCGCCTGCGGTCCCGGCTTCACGAACCGAAACGCCGGCCGGCCATCCTCGCCCTTGGCCACGCTCGCCGCCAGCCGCATCGCGCTGCCGGAGTTGTCGAACAGGAACGCTTCATCCGCCAGAAGGCAGGCCTGAGGCAGCAGTGCCATAGTGCGCGTATAGCGCGACACGATCTTGTCCTCGGGCACATCATGCCCGCCCTCGGCGACGCGCTTTTTCACACGCGCGACATTCAGCGCGGCGTTCTCGGTGCTCACGAACAGCAGGCGGAGGAAAAACCCATGCGCTGATGTCAGCTTCATGAACTGCAGTTTGCTCGGGTGCGAAAACACCGTCTCGAACGAGAACGTGGCCCCGCGTTCCAGGGCCTCCTGCCGCCGCTCCCCCGCATCAACGAACGCTTGCTTTTCAAACGCCGACTGTTCGATCCGGACGCCGCTCTCCCGTGCGGCGCGCGCCAACCCGGCAGCGATTTCATCGGCATTGATGAACGGGCCGAGGTCGTGCCCCGCCGCGCTGATCGTCACCTTGAGAGTGCTCTTTCCCGATCCGTTCGGCCCGGCGAAAATGGTCAGAACGGGCTGATCAGTCATTTGCCGGGCGGAAATTTTTAGCGGCGGCCACCCGCGGTTTGGTTGATCGCGGCGGCTGTTCGCTAACAGCGGGTGCGGACGAAACCGCTCCCGTCCCCGCATCCTGGTACGCCACCGCCCCGTCCCGCCATACTGGCAAGGCCACGCTCACGCGCGCCGCATCCGCGCGCACGCCCTCGGTCGCGGCCTTGGCGAGCTTAGCCAGCGCGTCGAAATCCAACTCGTGAGCGGTCTTGGTCATCGAAGTATCCTACTGCGCCGAGCCTAGCACAATCGGCTTTGTCGCGGAAGGTTCCAGCCGCTCGGTCCCCGGCTTTTCCGACATCTCCGGCAACAGCTCCCGCATCAGCTTGGTCTTAAACGCCGTGGCAAAATTCTCCATCTTCTGGGTCTTCATCACGAACGCGCCCGGACCGGTTTTCACGTTCTCGTCGTACCAGTCCACCAGATCGGGCACCTCGTTTTCGATCGCCAAGCCATTGACGATAACCTGCGCCGCCAGCGCCATGCGCCGCGCCTCGGGCATCAGGATCTGCGGATCGGTGAACGGTGTCGACTCCAGCCCGTCCCCCGACACATCGATGATTTTGCGCGGCGCGTCATAGGCCGCCGCCGCGATCATGCGCAGGCTCGCCGCCACCCCCTCGCCGATGGCGGTGCCGCCGCCGATGCGGCGCGGATAGGACGCGACCTCGGCCGCCAAATGGTCCGCCGCCGCCGCGCCGTCGATCAGCCGCCAGCCGGTGGTGTCGGCCCCCTGGTAGGCCGCGCCCCAGACCAGCAGCGCGACGGCAATGCGCTTGTGCGGCTGGGCGGCGATCAGGTCCTTCACCTCGCGCGACCGGAAGGCGGCTGATATGCCGTCCAGCTCCAGCTTCCACTCCCAGTTCTCGATGCTGTCGGAGGCGTCGACCGCCAGCACGAGTTTTACGTCCACGACCAGCTCGGATGCGGCGCGCGCCGCGACAGGAATCGCAAGCCAGAGAGCGGTACAGAGAGCAATAGCTAGCTTACTGGTCATCACAGCGTCCCCATCCCACTATCTGTCATTGGCCGACGCCAGAACAACGCCAGCGGATCGTCCGTTATCTGACACTTCCGCCGACAGCTCGCGCAACAACTTCAGCTTAAACGCCGGCGCGAAATCGCGCATCGATTTTACGTGCATGACGAAAGACCCCGGCCCGGTCTGCACATTGGCGCGGTACCAGGCGAACAGCTCGGGCCATTCTTTGTCGATGCTGAGGCCGTTGATAACCACGCCGGCGTCGCGCGCCATCGCCTGTGCGCGGTCCATGAACATGACCTTGCTGGTGAAGAACGAGATCGGCTCCTGGCCGTCGCCCGAAACGTCGATGACCTCGCGGTTGGCCTCGAACGGCGCGCGCGCGAGCAGATGGATGCTGGCCGCCACCCCCTCGCCCATGGCCGTGCCGCCGCCGGTCAGGCGCTGGAAACTTTCCACGGTGGTGGCGAAGGTATCGGCCGCCGCGCCGGAATCGATGAGGCGAAAGCCGGTGTTGGGGCGCGGCCCATCCAGATCGGCCCAGGCCAGCAGCGCGACGGCGACGCTCTGCGTGGGCAGCGCTGATATTGCGGCTTGCACCTCCTTATCACGCAACGCCGCCGCAATGCCATCGAGCTCAAGCCGCCACTCCCAATCCTCGATGCTGTCGGAGGCATCGACCGCGAACACGAGTTTCAGGGCGACGTGGCGGGAGGGCTCGGCGTGGGCACCGGCTGGCCAAAAGGCCAGAAGCAAGACCAATAGTAAGTGCCGCCCCATAAATGTCCGCTCCAAGCAGCCAGCGAAGCATCACGCTACGCTGTCGTTGCGGCTTGCGAAACGCCTTTCCATCGGCGGCAATGGGGTCAGACCCCATTGTCCTTGCTCCGGCGGTGCGGTTCATGGCGTGCCTGCGAGCCGCGCTGGATGACGATTGACCACGTCTTTCCATCGGCAGCGGCGGGTGTGGCGGGCAATGGGGTCAGACCCCTTTGGCGAAGGGGTCTGACCCCTAGCGTGCCACAGGCACCCCCGTTTCGGCAAACGCCGCGCGTTGGCGTTCGGCGACTTGCGCGAGTTCGAAGCCTTCGATGGTCTCGTTGAACAGGCGGTACCAGTTCTGCTTGGCGTCCAGGTGCAGGAACACGCCGCCCAGGCCGATGGCGGCGCGGTCCATGAAGACGAATTCGCGCGGGACTTTTACCGGGCCCTTTTCCTTCAGGCCCTTGGCGACGGTGAAAGCCTCGCGTCGTCCGTATTCGCCGGGGGACACGTCTTCGGCAATGCGCCGCTCGCGGTCGTCCAGCAGCGGGCCGTAGATGAATTTGGCCCAGATGTTGAGCAGGTCGATCAGCTCGTTGCTGAGACCGATAAAGCCCCAGCTCTCATAGGCCTGCACGATCTGCGCGCGATTGTCCGTGCGCAGCCCATGATAGAGGTCGAGCACCCCTTGCACGAATTTGGGCGGGAAGGTCCGTATGCAACCATAATCGAGTAAGTTCAGCCCGCCGGGGCGCCCGGTATCGTCTTTGTACACTGTATAATTGCCCAGATGCGGATCGCCGTGGATCACGCCAAAATGCGAGAACGGGAACCACCAGGCGCGGAACATGGCGCGCGCGATGCGGTTGCGGTCCTCGACGGGATCGGTCTTGTGGTCGAGCAGTTTTCCGCCCTCCAGCCAGCCCATGCTCAGCAGGCGTCCCGTCGACAGCTCCGGTCGTACCGTCGGCACACGGACGAGCGGGTCGCCGGCGAAAATCAGCCGGTAGAGCGCCATGTGCTTGGCCTCCAGCGTGTAATCGAGCTCCTCCTTCAGCCGCTCCGACACCTCGGCCAGGATTTCCGAGGTATCGACCGGCGGGTTCATGCGGCGATGGATGGCGAAGATGACGCCAAGCTGCGCCACATCCGCATCCACGGCCGACTGCATGTCGGGATACTGCAGTTTTACCGCCAGGTTTTCGCCGTCGTGGGCGACCGCGCGGTGCACCTGCCCCAGCGAGGCCGACGCCGCCGAGGTGTGCTCAAAACTCTTGAACTTGGCTTCCCAGTCCGGCCCCAGCTCGGCCGCCATGCGCCGGCGCACAAACGCCCAGCCCATGGGCGGCGCCTGGCTCTGCAGCTGCTGCAACTCGGCGGCATACTCGGCCGGCAGCGCCTCGGGGATGGTGGAGAGCAGCTGCGCCACCTTCATGATCGGCCCCTTCAGCCCGCCGAGCGCGGCCGCGAGTTCGCCAGCGTATTTCTGGTCATCGCGCTCGCGCCCAAGGAGGCGGGCACCGGCCACGCGTGCGGCGAGGCCGCCGACCGAGGTGCCGACCTGGGCGTAGCGGGAGAGGCGGCCGAGGAGGGAGGAGTCTTCGTTGTTGGTGCTCATGGGCGAGATGTAGGCGCGCGGGACGGGGAAGGAAAGGGCGGTGCGGCGGCGGAGCACGTAGGGCGCAATAGGCGTTTTTTCTTCGCGCCGTATTGCGCCGCAGGGCTCAACGCAACCGACGTCGCCTGCAATGTCCCCCTGCGGCGCAATACGGCGAAGTGGCCTATTGCGCCCTACGTGCACATCCGACGCCAAGACGCAACTGTGCCTTGGCCAGCGCAAGCAGGGTGCGGGGACGGTCGGAAGCCGCGAATTGGTAGTGGAAAGTGCGGCTCCCGGCCGCCCCGCCAGCGTTTTCATCGATCCCTCCGTCTTGCCGGGCCATTAGCGCAGCGAAGGCGGGTGCCACGTTACCTGCGGGCTGACTCCCCGCCCCCTCACTCCCCCCCATCCACCGCCGCCTGCCACTCCCCCCGCAGCGCCCCCGGCCGGGCCGCATACCGCTCCTCCAAAAACTCCGCCCCAACCACCCGATCCGCGCGAAAAGTCCGAAAATCCTCGCGCAGCTCGCACCAGGCGACGAACACGCGGCTGGCTTCGCGATAGCCGACCAGGAAGGGCCAGACCGTGCGCGCCGTCTCGCGGCCGGTTTCGTCGCGATAGCGCAGGGCGATTTTTCGCCCGGCCCGGCTCCAGGCGCGCACCCGGGCGATGTCGATCGTATCCACGGCGGGGCCGCAGGCCTGGGGCGTGGTGACGGCGGCGTCCAGCACGGTGATGCGCAGCCGCTCCGGCACGGTCGCGGCGATCTTGGCGATGAGATCCTGGGCGGCGCGGGCGAGCGCGGGATCGCCTGAGCTGGCCACCCACTGCGCGCCGAGCACGGCCGCCTCGACCTCGTCGGCGGTGAGCATCAGCGGTGGCATGTCGAAGCCGCCGTCCAGCACATAGCCGATGCCGGCCTCGCCCCGGATCGGCACGCGCTGGCCCATGAGCGTGGCGATGTCGCGATAGATGGTGCGCTTGGAGGTTTCCAGTTCGCCGGCGATGGCGTCGGCCGTCAGCGGCTTTGAGCTGCGCCTGAGCACCTGGATGATCTGGAACAGTCGATCAGCGCGTCGCATGCCAACTCCCTAGCCGAAGACTGCTGACAGCATGGTGGCAGCAGGGTGGCGGTAGTCAAGGGGCGCTGACCAACGGCAGCCCGACAGACAACGGAGACCGGCATGCCACATTTGAAGAAACTGTTGTTCCACCGACCGAAAGTCATGACCCAACCAAGACGGTCGCGCGGCTCTATCGCCTTCTCCCGTCGGGAGAAGGTGCCCGAAGGGCGGATGAGGGGATTGCGGCCGGAGGCTGTCGCACCGGTGCAGCACACTCGCACATGCGACCCCCTCATCCGTCGCCCCATTGCTTTGCGCTTCCGCGCAGGTGCGCCACCTTCTCCCAAAGGGAGAAGGAAGACAGCGCGCCACACTATGGGTCGTTGGATTAGCTCTAAACTGTTCGTCATCGGAGGATTACTCATCATGTCACTCGCGCACCCAACCGCAGCTGCAGCTGGCGACGCCGCGGACAAGCTCACCAACGTCAATCCCCAGAACCTCTACGACCCGTCGCCGAACGGCTACAGCACGGCGGTGATCACGCCGCGCGGCGCCCGGGTGGCCTACATCTCGGGACAGGGCGGCCAGGACGCCACCGGTGGCTTGTCGCCCGACTTCGCGGTGCAGGTGAAGCAGGCCTACGCCAACTTGCGCGCCGCCCTCGATGCGCTCGGCGCCAAGCCGGATCAGGTCGCCAAGCTGACGGTGTTCGTGGTCGATCACGATATGTCCAAGCTCGGGGTGCTGACCAAGGCCGTCACCGAGATGTTCGGCAAGGCGCTGCCGGCGCAGACGCTGGTTCCGGTGCCCAAGCTGGCGATTGAGCCGATGCTGTTCGAGGTGGAAGCGGTTGTCATGCTGAAGTAGGGGCGCCGGCGGTGGCTGGGCTCAGCACATCACCTCGACCATGAACCCGCCCGGCGCCTTGACATAGAACGTCCACGAGCCGTGGAACCGCATTGGCGCCTTGATGTCAAAACCGTCGTCGCGCAGGCGTTGGTTGATCTCGTTCACGGCCGCTTCGGTGTCCTGAATGAAGCCGATGTGGAAGCTGGCGGGGTAGCTCGCGTCCTGGCCCGGGAAGACCGCGATCACCATGCCGTTGTCGTCGGTCAGGAACGAGATCTTGCCATCGCCCCAGGGCATCGGTTTCAGACCGAAGTATTTTTGCAGAAAGCCGCTGGAGGCGGCGACGTCGGTGACTGTCAGATTGAGGTGGTTCAGTTTCATGATGCACTCCTGTCTAGCGGTTGGGATTTGCGGGACGGTTTGGCGGCCTTGGCCTTGCCGCGTCCCGCGTGCGTCTCGAGCGTTGTCGCGAGTTTGCCAAGTTCGGCGACCACGGACTTCAGATCCTCCGCATCATGATTGTCGCCGACGGCGTTGGCCCAGGCCGCCTGCTGCGCGCGGATCTGCTTCAGCGCCGTCACGCCGTGCGGCGTGATATCCAACAGTTTCGCGCGCCGATGGTGCGGGTTCTCGACCGCCTCGATCAGTCCATCCCGCATCAGCGCGTTGGCGGTCTGCTGCACCGCTTGCCGCGTCAAACCCCAGATGCGGGCGACATGCGCCACCGGCACGGGCCCGTGTTCGACGATGCCGAGGATCTGCCAATGCGCGCTGCCGAGGCCTGCGGGGGCCGCGATGCGGTTGCCTGCCTTCAGGAACAGGCCATTAAGGCGGTACACCGCGCGGGTGAGTTCGATGATGTGGGCGCCGGAGGGGGTTAGTTTCACCATGACAAGACATTGTCATGTTGACAATGGATTGTCAAATGCGCGCGATCCTGTAAAACGGCATCGCTGTTTTCCAGCAACGCGGTTAGCCTTCCTGCAATGCCCATCCCACGGGAGCCCCGCCCCATGCCCACCCTCGCCGAAGACTTCCCGCCCCCGCCCTTCACCGGCTTCCCCCCAGACGCGCTCGCGTTCTTGCGCGAACTCACCGCCAACAATGAGCGGGAGTGGTTCCTCCCCAACAAATCGCGCTACGAAACGGCGGTCCGCGATCCGTTGATCTCGCTGGCGGCCGATCTTTCCACGCGCCTGGCCAAAGCCAAGCTCCCGCTCCGCGCCGATCCGAAGAGAACGATGTTCCGTATTCATCGCGATGTGCGGTTTTCCAAGGACAAAGCTCCGTACAAGATCCATGCCGGGGCGGTGCTCAGCCGCAATGGCGAGAAGATGGCGCCCGGCTCGCTCTATGTGCATATCGATCCCGCGGGGTCGATGGTGGTGGCCGGGTTTTATAGGCCCGAGCCGCCGGTGCTGACGAAACTGCGCCATGCGGTGGTGGCGGACCCCGCCGGCTGGGCGAAGGTCCAGGCGTCCTTGAAGCGCGCGGGCTTTGCGCTGAAGACCACGGATGCGCTGGCGCGATTGCCGAAGGGTTTCGAGACCGCTCCGGCAGCGCTGGCCGAGACGCTGAAGATGAAGTCCTGGTACGTGCAGCAGGATCTGTCGGCGGCCGAGATCAAAAGCGCCGCGCTGATCGAGACGCTGGCGGGCTTTGCCGGAAAAGTCGCGCCGCTGCTGCAGTTCGGCTGGGCGGCGATTGATTGAGGGGGCTATGCCTCACACCGTCGCCACCCACGGCCCGTCCGCCAGCACCGCCTCATCCGCCCCCGGCCAGGGCGGCATTGTCACGCCGACGATCTCGAGCGGCGCGTCCGGGCCGGCACGGAACTGAAACGCCGTGCCGAGAGGGATCGTCAGGCTGACGCCGGGACGGAGTGGCGTTATCTCTTCGCGCGCGCCAAAACGCCGCCAGATCTCGCCCGCCCCCGCGACCACGAACCAGATCTCATCCACCGTGCGGTGCGCGACGGCCTTGGCCACGGCGCCGGGCGCGAGCCGGAAGTGGGCCATGCCGCCGGCGGGGAGGCCTGCGAGGAGGCGCACCTCGGAGCCATCGGGGGCGAGCACGTCGGGAGCTTCGGGGAGGCGGCGCGTGGTGAAATCGGTCATGTCAGCTTCCAAGATCGTGCATGGCGGAGGCAATGGGGTCAGACCCCCTTCAGTGAAGGGGTCTGACCCCATTCGCAATCCGCATGCGTGATGTCGCAAAACGGCATCGCAGGTTTTGCGCAACTCGGCTAGCCTCCGCCAAAACAGAGGACACGCCCAAAATGCTCAACACCGCCCCCTTCATCACCTGCGCCGTGACCGGCGCCGGTGCGACCACCGACAAGTCCGACAAGGTGCCCGTGACGCCGCGCCAGATCGCTGACAGCGCCATCGAGGCGGCGCGCGCGGGAGCGGCGGTGGTGCATCTGCACGTGCGTGACCCCAAGACCGGCATCGGCTCGCGCGACGTGGCGTTGTACAAGGAGGCGGTCGACCGCATCCGCTCGTCGGGCGTGGACGTCCTGATCAACCTGACGGCCGGCATGGGCGGCGACCTGGTGCTGGGTTCGGTGGAAGCGCCGCTGCCGCCCAAGGCCAAGGGCACCGACATGGCCGGCGCCACCGAGCGGCTCGCGCACGTAAAAGCGCTGTTGCCCGACATCTGCACGCTCGATTGCGGCACGCTGAACTTTTTGGCGGGCGGCGACTACATCATGGTCAACACCACCGACACATTGCGCGCCATGGCCAAGATGATGATGGATCTCGGCGTAAAACCGGAGTGCGAGGTGTTCGATACCGGCCAGCTCTGGCAGGTCAAGGAGCTGATGAAGGAGGGGTTGCTGGCCGATCCCGTCAACATCCAGCTGTGCATGGGCATTCCCTATGGTGCGCCGGCCGATATCAACACCTTCATGGCGATGGTGAACAATCTGCCGGCCAAATGCGTCTGGTCGAGCTTTGGCATTTCGCGGATGCAATTGCCGTGGGTGGCGCAGTCGGTGCTGGCCGGCGGCAATGTGCGGGTCGGCCTGGAGGACAACATTTATCTCAGCAAGGGCGTACTGGCGACCAACGCGCAACTGGTCGAGCGCGCACGGACGATTTTGGATGCGATGAATTGCTCCGTGGCCGGACCGGATGAGGTGCGCAGGCGGCTGTGGGGTCAGACGCCACTTTCTAAGGGGTCTGACCCCATTCGGGAGGCATAATTGTCGCAAACAAAACAACGCGTTCTCATCACGGCCGCCGGCAGCGGTATCGGTCTGGCCACCGCACATGCCTTTCTGGCCGTAGGCGCCAATGTCTTTATCTGCGATGTTGATTTTGAAATATTGCAAACTGCGGCTACAGCACTGTGGGGTCAGACCCCTTCTAAAATGTGTCTGACCCCACTTCGTGCGCCGCAATTGCCGATGTTTCGGATGAGGCGCAGGTCCAGGCCTTGTTCGCTGCTGCCACGGAAAAGCTCGGCGGCCTTGACGTGCTCGTGAACATGGCCGGCATCGCGGGGCCGACGGCGACGCTGGAAGATATTAGCCTCGCCGACTGGCGGCGCTGCCTGGCCGTCAATCTCGACGCCGCCTTCCTGTGCGCCAAGGCGGCCATCCCGCATCTGAAACGCAATCAATCCGGCTCCATCGTGAACATGTCCTCGAACGCGGGGCTGTTCGGCTTCCCGCGCCGCTCGCCCTATGCCTCAGCCAAATGGGCCATCCGTGGGCTGACGAGAACGCTGGCGCAGGAACTGGGCCCGAGCGGCATCCGGGTCAACTGCATCTGCCCTGGCGCTGTCGAGGGCGACCGGATTGATCGCGTGATTGCTGCCGAGGCGCTGAAGACGAACCGGGCGCCGGATGATGTTCGTGCACAGATTGTATCACGCTCGTCGCTGCGCCAGTTCGTTAGGCCGGAAGACATCGCGGCGATGATCCTGTTTCTGACTTCGCCCGCCGGGGCCCGGATTTCGGGGCAGGAGATTGCCATCGATGGGCATACGGAAACGTTGTAAAATTGGGCAGTGGGCAGTGGGCAGTAGGCAGTAGGGAAAAAGTAGCGCACTTTTTTTCTGCCTACTGCCTACTGCCTACTGCCTCTTTCCAGGAGACCACCCATGCCCCCCACCCAAATCAAGACCGCCGCCTGCATCGGTGCCGGCGTCATCGGCGCGGCCTGGGCCGCACGGCTCGCCTGGAACGGGATCGACGTCAAAGTGCTCGATCCGCACCCCGAGGCCGAGGCGCGCATGGCCGATGTGCTCGCCAATGCCGAGCGGGCGCAGGCCAAGCTGACCATGGCGCCGGTGAGCAAACGCGGAAAAATCACCGTCGTGCGCGAGGTTGCCGCCGCCGTCGCCGACGCCGAGTTCATCCAGGAGAGCGCGCCCGAGCGCGAGGACCTGAAGATCAAGCTGTTCGCGGAAATCGACAAGCACGCCAGGCCGGATGTGCTGATCTGTTCGTCCACGTCGGGATTGTTGCCGAGCAAGCTGCAGTCGGAAATGGCCCGCCCCGAGCGCATGATGGTCGGGCATCCGTTCAACCCCGTGTACCTGATGCCGCTGGTCGAAGTGGTCGGCGGCGCCAAAACCACCAAGCCCAACATCGACCGCGCCATGGAGTTCTACCGCTCCATCGGCATGCATCCCCTGCACGTCCGCAAGGAGATCGACGCCTTCATCGCCGACCGCCTGATGGAGGCGCTGTGGCGCGAGGCGCTGTGGCTGGTCAACGACGGCGTCGCCACCGCCGAGGAAATCGACGACGCCATGCGCTTTGGCCCGGGCCTGCGCTGGTCGTTCATGGGCACGTTCCTGATCTATCGCATCGCCGGCGGCGTCGAGGGCATGCGTCACTTCATGGGCCAGTTCGGCCCGTCGCTGAAATGGCCCTGGACCAAGCTGATGGACGTGCCCGAGTTGACGCCCGAATTGCTCGACACCATCTGTGCGCAGTCGGACGATCAGGCGCGTGGTGTTTCCATCCGAGACCTGGAGCGCAAGCGCGACGATTGCCTGGTGACGCTGTTCCAGGCCTTGAAGACCCAGGACTACGGCGCCGGCAAGACGCTGGCCGACTACGAGAAGCGGCTCTACCAGCTCGCGCACGCCGAGACCGTCAGTGCAAAGCACGATTTCACTCGGCCGCTGCGGCTCTATGAGACGGTCGTCGCCCCAGACTGGACCGACTACAACAAGCACATGAACGAGGGCCGCTATCTGCACGTCTTCAGTCAGGCCTCGGACGGGCTCTTGCAACTGATCGGCGTCAATGAAGTGTATACCAAGCGTGGGCTGAGTTACTACACCGTGGAGACGCACATCCTGCACCGCAAAGAAGTTGCCGCGCTCGAACCGATCCATGTGGAAACGCAAGTTCTCAGCCACGACGAAAAGCGCATCCATGTGTTCATGACCATGAAGCATTCACGCTCCGGCGACGTGCTCGCCACCGCCGAGCAGATGCTGCTGCATGTCGACCAGAAAGCGAGCAAGGCGTGTCCGGCGGAAGCGCCGCTGCTGACGAAACTGGCCGAAATCGCCAAGGGGCAGGCGGGGCTGCCCAGGCCAAAGGATGCGGGACGGAGAATAGGGTCAGACCCCTTAAAAAATGGGGTCTGACCCTATTTCGTAATCCTCGATAAATTCCATGTAGCGGCTTTGTTCGGAACCGTTGCCGGAGAACAGTGCGAGCGTGTAGGCCCTGTTGAGCCACAACGGCCGACGCCCGCCATAATATGCGGCCAGGCTTGACCAAGGCCAATCGGCAGCGCTGTCAATCAGGCCGGCTTGCACCGGATTGAGGTGGATGTAGCGACTAACCGTCAGAAATTGGGCGTCCGTTGTGATGAGTACTGCTTGATAACGTCCTCGGAAAATTGGACCATCGCGACCAAGATGGAGATTTGCCCCTTGCGTATAGAAGCTGGACAGCATCTGCATTGCCCTGGACAACTGCCCAGTCTGGCTTCGCAAGAGCAAATGGCAATGGTTGCTCATCAGGCAGTAGGCATGCACCTCCACCGCATGCTTTTCGCTGGCCTCGGAAAGGCATCGCAGGAAGTATGCGCGATCACCGTCGGTCCTGAAAATCGCACCGTGATCGACGCCGCGATTAAAGACATGGTGCCAGGCACCTGGGTAATCGAGTCGCGGCGATCTAGGCATGGTTTTCCGGGAAATCGACTTGGTTGTTCCTCTCTATGGCCGAAACGAGGGGGCTGCCGAAACCAGGAGATTACCGAGTCGAAATGGGGTCTGACCCCATTTTCTAAGGGGTCTGACCCCATTTGGAGGATTTAGATGGACTTTTCCCTCAGTGACGAACAGCGCCAGATCGTCGACACCACGCGCACTTTTGTGGAGAAAGAGCTCTTCCCACACGAAGCCGAGGTGGAGCGGACTGGCGTGCTGCGGCCCGAGCTGCGCGAAGCTATCAAGAAAAAGGCCATTGCCGCCGGTCTCTACGCCGCCAACATGCCGGCCGAAGTCGGCGGGGCCGGGCTCGATACGCTGACCTGGATTCTTTATGAGCGGGAACTGGGCAAGGCCAATTACGCGCTGCACTACAATTGCGTGTTCCGGCCGAGCTACATCCTGAACGCTTGCGTGGGCGAGCAACGGGAAAAGTATCTGCTCGATTCCGTGCGTGGAAAAGCCGTCGACTGCGTTGCCATGACCGAGCCGCAGACCGGATCGGACGTGCGCGGAATGAAGACGTTCGCCAAGCAGGACGGCGACGACTACGTCATCAAGGGCACCAAGCATTTCATCAGCCACGCCGGCGAAGCGACCTTCGCGATCCTGTTTGCCGCGACCGGCGAAGAGGACACGCCCAAGGGCAAGAAGAAACTGGTGACGGCGTTTCTCATCGATAACGGCACGCCCGGCTACACGATACGGGATGGGTACGAGAACGTCTCCCATCGCGGCTACCACAACTACATTCTCGATTTTGCCGATTGCCGCGTCAACAAACGCCAGATTTTAGGCGAACCCGGAAAAGGGTTTGAAGTGGCAAACAACTGGCTGGGCGCCACGCGCCTGCAAGTCGCCGCCACCTGCCTGGGCCGCGCCGAGCGCGCGTTGGAGTGCGCCAAGCAGTTCGCCGTCGACCGGGTGCAGTTCGGCCAGCAGATCGGCAAATTCCAGGGCGTGTCGTTCCAGCTCGCCGACATGGCGGTGGAGCTGAAGGCGGCCGAACTGATGACGCTGGAGGCGGCCTGGAAGGTCGATCAGAAAACCGTGACCGACATGGACATGGCGATGGCGAAACTGAAGGCCACCGAGATGCTGGCCATGGTCGCCGACAAGGCGATCCAGATCCACGGCGGCATGGGGTTGATGGCGGACCTGCCGCTGGAGCGGATCTGGCGCGACGCTCGGGTCGAGCGGATCTGGGAGGGGACCAGCGAGATCCAGCGGCACATTATCTCGCGGGCGATGCTTAGGGCGCTGGGGGGGTAGACACGGCCTCCTTCGTTGAGGCGACCGCCCCGGTCTAGCGGCGACGAATTATCGATGGTGGCGAGTTAAGGAATGGGTGCGACAGCCGGTATTTATCCTATATCGGAGCTATCCTATCAGGCTGGAGTTCGCGGCGATGCCGAGAGCCGCAGTGTATCCGAAATTGTAGCAGGCGTAGATATCGATAAGGCTTGGCACGCAATACACTATTTGTTAACAAAAAACACAAGCATGTTTTTTCTACTGACAGGGCAGCAGATCCCGGGGGTATCCGAGCATTGCGAAGTTCATTCACCAGCTTCCGTGGCACAGCTTTGGGCAGAAGTCGCTGGATTGACAGTGCAAGACCTGATGATCAATTTTGATCCAGAAAGGTTTTCTGCGTTTAATTGTTACCCAGGAATATGGAACGATCAACAGGGCCACACCGATCAAGGACGAGGTTACCTTGAACAACAACTGCAGCGCTTCCTCGCTGCATTAAAGGAGGCGGCCGGGAATAAATTGGGTCTTCTCGTCACTATCCATTGAAGTCGCGTGAGTCGGAGGAAAAGTGTGCGGCCAAGGTCGCCTGCTTCCTTCTCCCTTTGGGAGAAGGTGGCGCGCAGCGACGGATGAGGGGATTGGGTTAAGGGTGTGGCGCGAGCTCGACACAAACTCCGGCCGCAATCCCCTCATCCGCCCTTTGGGCACCTTCTCCCAAAGGGAGAAGGGCTGGAGCCGCAGCGTTGGTGTTCGGGTCAAAGAAAATTATACGGATCGATATCCACCTGCAGCCGCAGATCCCCGCCCTTCACCGCCGGAACCGCCTCCAGCCAGGCGCGCAGATAGCTCTGCACATCCACCTCCTTCGGCGCCTTCAGCAGGATGCGGTACCGGTACCGCCCCCGCACCACCGCAATCGGGGCCTCCGCCGGTCCCAGCACCATGATGCGTTGCGCCGGCGGGGCGGTTAGCGCGATCTGGCGGGCGTAACCCTCGGCCTGCCGCTTGTCCTTGCCTGAGACGATCAAACTCACCAGCCGGCCAAACGGTGGGTATCCTGCCTCCTGGCGTGCGGAAATCTCGTAGTCCAGGAATGCTTCGCGGTCACCCGAGACGATGGCCTGCATCACCGGATGCTCGGGCAGATGCGTCTGCACGTAGCCGCGTCCCGCCTTGGCATGCCGCCCGGCGCGGCCGGTCACCTGGTGCAGGAGCTGAAACGTGCGTTCCGACGCTCGCGGATCGCCGCTCACGCTTAAACCCAGGTCGCCATCGACAATACCGACCAGCGTCAGGTTTGGAAAGTTATGACCCTTGGCGACGATCTGTGTACCTATTATGATGTCGCACTCGCCCCTGGTGATCTGGTCGATCACTTCGCGCAGTTCCTTGATGGTCGGAAGTAAGTCGCTCGACAGGATCGTCACCCGCGCCTCGGGCCACAACGCCTTCACTTCCTCGCTGATGCGTTCCACACCTGGTCCGCAGGCGATCAAAGACCCTTCGGCCTTGCATTTCGGACAGGCCGGGGGGATCGGGGTCTGGAAACCGCAATGGTGGCAGGTGAGGCGGCCGGTAAAGCGGTGTTCGACCAGCCAGGCGGTGCACTGAGGACATTGGAAGCGGTGACCGCAGGCGCGGCACAACGTCAAAGGCGCATAGCCGCGCCGGTTGAGAAACAGCAGCGATTGCTCGCCTTTGGCAATCGTCGCCGTGACTTCGCGAACCAACAACGGAGCAATCCATTTACCGATGTCGGGTTTGTCCGCCTTCAGATCAATCGCCCGAACCTCGGGCAAGGCCTGGCCCGAAAATCGCGACTCCAGCTTCAGATGCCGGTAGCGGCCCGTGCGCGCATTCACCATGGTCTCCAGCGACGGCGTCGCCGAGGCCAGCACCACCGGGATGCCACCTAAGGAGGCGCGCACCACCGCCATATCGCGGCCCTGATAGGTGACGCGATCCTCCTGCTTGAAGGCGCCGTCGTGCTCTTCGTCGACGATGATGAGGCCAAGATCCGGGTACGGCAGATACAGCGCCGAGCGGGCGCCGACTACGATGCGCGCCTCGCCCGTCCCCACGGCCCGCCAGATTTTTCCGCGCTCGGTCCCGCCGACGCCGGAATGCCATTCGATCGGCGGCACGCCGAAGCGGTCCTTGAAGCGCTGCACGAATTGGCTGGTCAGCGCAATTTCCGGCAGCAGCACGAGCACCTGCTTGCCTTTCGTCAGCGCACTGCCGATGGCCTCGAAATAGACTTCCGTCTTGCCCGAGCCGGTGATGCCATCGAGCAAACTCACCGAAAAATTCCCAGCATCGACGGCGGCGCGCAGCTGATGCACCGCGACCTCTTGCGAGCCGTTGAACTCGGGCTGTGAGGCCTTCGGGTCCGGCAGCGGGAAGGTCTTGGCCGGCAGCTCCACCTGCACCAGCGTGCCCGACTGCACCAGCCCATCGACCACGGCGGGACTGACGCTGGCCTCCATCGCCAAGGCACTCTTGCCACGGATCAATCCGTCTTTCGCTATGTCAATGACACGCTGTCGTCCAGGCGTAACCCGATGCGGTGGCTCACCGACCAGCCGCACGCCATAGCGCTGCGGCACGCTCTCGAACGCGGCCGACGCGCCCATCATCAGCCGCAGCACCATGCCCTTCTGGCCGAGCGTGTACTTCGCCACCCATTCGACAAAGCGCATGGCGATGGCCGGCAGCGGCGGCACATCCAGCACTTCGGCGATGGCTTTGAGCTTATGCTCGCCGACCGTACCCGAGCCCTCGGTCGGGCCGTCCCAGATGACACCCAAGCGCTCCTGGCGCCCGAACGGCACCATGACGAAGGAGCCGGGGGGCGCCGTCAGCCCGTGCGGGAGTTTGTAATCGTAAGTGGAATCCAGCGCGACCGGCAGCAATACCGGCACCCGCACGGCGGGACCGGGCGCAAGCGGGAGCTGTGCCTCAGGCACCGACGTCACGCTTGCCCTTTCCGCCGCCATGGGCGTATCCAGAGGCGCGAACAGCGAAAGTATGTCAGATCGAATCACTCCGTCAGATTAGCCGCTCGCCTTGTCGCAAACAGGGCAATTGCGGCGCAGCAGTTCTCAATGTGGGGGCAGGACACCAAATCGTAGGGGCGACACAAGTCTCTCCCCTACGCTTCAGACGCCGTACCCCACATTGAGAATTGCTGATTGCGGCGCCATTTTCCTTCTGCCTGTGGGAGAAGGAAAATGGCGCTGAATCCGCCTTCTCGTTGCTGGCTTCGGTCTCTCTCAGAAAGGTTCCTCCGATGAAATTCTTCGCCGATACCGCCGAGGTCAAGGACATCCGTGATCTGGCGACCACCGGGTTGTTGGACGGTGTTACGACCAATCCGAGCCTGATTGCCAAATCCGGCAGGGATTTCAAGGAGGTGGTCAAGGAGATCTGCGGCATTGTCGAGGGGCCCGTGAGTGCGGAAGTTGCGTCCATGGACCTCGAAAGCATGCTGCGCGAGGGCAGGCTGCTGGCCAAACTGGCCAAAAACGTCTGTGTGAAGGTGCCGCTGACCTGGGACGGCCTCAAGGCCTGCAAGGCGCTCAGCGACGAAGGCACGCCGGTCAATGTCACGCTGTGCTTCAATGCCAATCAGGCACTGCTCGCCGCGAAAGCTGGAGCCACCTTCATTTCGCCGTTCATCGGGCGCATCGATGATACCGGGGCCGACGGCATGGAGCTGATCCGCGAGATCCGCCAGATCTACGACAATTTCGGCTTCACGACCGAGATTCTTGGCGCCTCGATCCGCTCGGTGAACCATGTCAAGGACTGCGCGCTGGCCGGCTGCGATGTGGTCACCGCGCCGCCGCAAGTGATCCGCGATCTGGTAAAACATCCGCTGACGGACAAAGGGCTGGCCGCGTTCGTGGCCGACTGGGCCAAGACCGGGCAGACAATTTGATCCTCGAACAGGCCATTCTTGACGTCGCGCCTGGGCGCGCCGCCGACTACGAGGCAGCGCTCAAGCAGGCGCTGCCCCTGATTTCGGCGACGCCCGGCTTCCTCGGCCTGGAAGTCCGCGCCTGCCTGGAGACGCCGGGTCGCTATCTGTTGCTGGTGCGTTGGGAGAAGCTTGAGAACCACACGGTGGGCTTTCGCCAGTCAGAACGCTATCAACGCTGGCAGAAGCTGCTGCACGGGTTCTACCATCCGATGCCGCTAGTTCAGCACTATGGCGATCCGGTTGTGACGGCATAGGAGGCCGCCCCCATGATAGACCACTTCTCTCTGGGCGTGCGTGACCTCGATCGTGCTGGCGCCTTCTATGACGCGGTGCTGGCGCCGCTGGGGTATGTGCGGCTGGCCAATTGGCAGCCGGTCGCCGCGCATCCGCATCGCTCGTTGGCTTACGGGCCGCCCGGCGCCGATGCGGAAGGCGTGCAAGGCGAGGCGCCATTCAATCTTGAGGAGCGTGCCAATGCGACGCCCGCCGGACCGGGCTTCCATATGTGTTTCACGGCGCGCGATCGCGCTGCCGTACACGCGTTCCATGCCGCCGGCCTCAACCATGGCGGCTCCGACAAGGGCGTTCCAAGTCTGCGCGAGCACTACGGACCCAACTACTACGCCGCGTTTCTGTTAGACCCCGACGGCTGGTGGATCGAGGCGGTGACCTACGGCCCCTGATTGTCGAGGCGAATCAAGCCGCGAACCTGTAGGTTGGGTCAAGCGCTTGCGCGACCCGACACGTTACGCGCCGCTGGTAGACGTTGGGTCGCACCCAACGGCTCGAGCCAACCTACGGCTGCGGTATTTGATGGACGCGACACCCCTCACCCAACTCCCGTTTTCCGGTGACCTTGCCGACACCATCGAGACTTGGCTCCGTTATCTCGACCGCGACCGGGGCCTCTCCGATCTGACGCTGACGGCTTACCGGCGTGATCTTTCTCAGTTCACGGCGTTCCTGACCGCCCATCTCGGCCATCCTGCCTGCCTGGGCGATCTGCAGCGCATCGACATCCGCACCATCCGCGCCTTCATGGCCGCGCGCCGCAAGGGCGGCACCGCCTCGCGTTCGCTGGCCCGCCAGATCTCGGCCTTGCGTGCCTTTCACCGCTATCTGGAGCGCGAAGGTATGATCGACAGCCGGGCGATCCTGGCCGTGGCGCTGCCCAAAATCCCGCATTCGGTGCCAAAACCGCTGACTATCGAGAAGGCGCTGTTGGTGGTCGCCGACAATCCATTTACGGACGTGGATTGGATCGCGGCCCGCGATGTTGCGGTGCTGACACTGCTCTATGGCTCGGGCCTGCGCATATCCGAGGCGCTGGCCATCACACCCAAGGAGGCACCGATCGGCGACCGCGACGTGCTGCGCGTCACCGGCAAGGGCGACAAGGAGCGGCTGGTGCCGGTACTCGCCGTCACGCGCCAGGCGATTGCGCGCTATCTGCAACTCTGCCCCTATCCTCTTGAATCAGACGAACCGATGTTCCGCGGCGCCAAGGGCGGCGAACTCAGCCCACGCATCATCCAGCTACTGATGGAGCGCCTGCGCGATACGCTCGGCCTGCCCGATACCGCGACGCCGCATGCGCTGCGCCATTCCTTCGCAACGCATCTGCTTGGATCGGGCGCCGATCTGCGCCAGATCCAGGAGCTGCTGGGCCACGCCAGCCTCTCGACGACGCAGGTCTACACCGAGGTCGACCGCGCCCGGCTGATCGAGGTCTACGACCGGGCACACCCGCGCAGTGTGGGGTCAGACCCCATAAAGAGTGGGGTCTGACCCCACAGTGAGTGACTCCACAGTGCGCATGACCGAAACAGCTTCCATCCAAACGTCGGATACTGCGCCCACGCTGCGCTGGCACGCCTGGCTGCCTCCCACCGGCATCCTGCTGGCGCTGGCGGCGGCGTTTCTTTATTCGTGGAAGCCGCTATTCGTCAAAATGCTGTTCGCCGATGGCATTGACGTCGAAACCCAGCTTGCCCTGCGCATGGGCATATCGCTGCCGTTCTATGTCGCCTTTGCGCTCTATGCCTATCGCGCCCGCCAGCGACGCGGCGTGATCACCGATCTGTCCTGGCCCACCATCGCCTATACGCTCGGCGCCGGCTTCATGGGCTATTACGTCGCCAGTTATCTCGATTTCCTCGGCCTGAAGATGATCACGGCCAGCTTCGAGCGGCTGATCCTGTTCACCTATCCGACCTTTGTGGCTGTGCTCGGCTGGTGGTTCTTCCGTGAGCGGCTGACGCCCGCGCTCTTGGCGGCACTTGGCCTCACCTATGCCGGGCTGGCGGTGATTTTCGTCAAGGACCTGCACGGTTTTGGTCCGCAAGTCGTGCCCGGTACGCTGTTGGTGCTGACCTGCTCGCTGGCTTACGCACTCTATCTTTTGTGGTCCAAGCGCCCGATCGCGCGCATGGGCGCGGCGCTGTTCACCTCCATCTCGATGCTGTCGGGCAGCGCACTGCTGATCGGGCAGTTCGCGGTCACGCATCCCTGGAGTGACCTGCTGGTGCCCTGGCCCGCGTTCTGGCTGGCGGCGGCAATGGCGGTTGGCGCCACGGTCATCCCGTCGTTCCTGATGTCGGAGGCGATCGCCCGCATCGGCCCCGGCCCCGCCAGCGTTACCGGCGGCGCGGGCCCGCTCATGACCACACTGCTGGCGGTCTGGCTGCTAGGCGAGCCGCTGACGCTCTGGCACGTCGGCGGGATGGCATTAGTGATCGGCGGCGTGGTGGTGCTGGGGCGCAGCCGGGGGTGAGGGCGGGGCGGTCTTACGCCGTGTGACGTGCCAGGATCTCCTGTACCGCCTTGACCATGTCGGCTTCCGGCACGCTCACCTGGGCGGGGCGGCCTTCGGTCCACTGCGCCCGGTCGGTGATCGCCTCCGCGGCCTTGGCACCGGCGATCAGGTCCTTGATCGTCACTTCGCCCTTGGCCTTTTCGTCGCCGCCCTGGATCACCACGCATGGGCTGCCGCGTTTGTCTGCATACTTCATTTGCGGCTTCATGCCCGAGGTGCCGACATACATTTCGGCCGCGATGCCGGCGGTGCGCAGTCTGGTGGCAAGCGCCTGGTAGGTACCGAGGTCGGTCTTGTCCATGACCAATACCAGCACCGGACCGCGCGCCCGCTCCGTGCCAGTCTTGCCGAGAGCCTTCAGGGCTGAATAGAGGCGCGACACGCCGATCGAAAAACCGGTCGCGGGCACGGGCGTGCCCATGAAGCGCGCGACCAGCCCATCGTAGCGGCCGCCCCCGCCGACCGCACCGAAGCGCACCGTATGGCCGTCCTCGTTCTTGACCTGGAAAGTCAGCTCAGCTTCGAAAACGGGGCCCGTGTAATACTCGAGTCCACGAACCACCGAGGGCGTGAAGCGAATTCTATCTTCACCATAGCCCGCGTACTCAGCGAGCAGGCGAATACGATCACATTCCGACATGCCTTCTATGTACTTAGCGCTGTTAAGCCCTTTGCCAAGCCTTTGAAGTGTTGGCGGAATCTTTACCATAATTCCACCCTTCATCCCTTTCAGGTCAGGATTGTTGCGCGGGGAAACTGCATCGCTTGGGTTGTGAAACGAGTTTGTAGTGAGGAATTCAATCAACACGTCGGCTTGCCAGTCTTCCAACTGCGCACCCGCTGTGAAATCGCCGCTCGCGTCTTTGCGTCCTTTGCCAAGCAGGCTTTTGACCCCGTCAATTCCAAGTCGATCCAGTTTGTCAATCGCCCGCATTACAGTTAGCCATCGGGCATCGAAGTCGGAACTTCCCAAATCAATCAATTCCCGCAGTCCATCGAGTACTTTGCGATTGTTGAATTGGATAATATATTGCCCCCGCGGCACCCCGATCGCCTCCAGCGCGTCGGCAGCCATCATGCAGATCTCGGCGTCGGCGGCCACATTGTCCGTCCCCACCGTATCGCAATCGAACTGCACGAACTCGCGGAAGCGGCCCGGACCCGGCTTCTCATTCCGCCATACCGAACCCGTCTGGTAACGCCGGTACGGCTTGGGCAGCGCGTCGTAATTCTCCGCCACATAACGCGCCAACGGCGCCGTCAGATCGTAGCGCAAGCTCATCCAGTCGCCGTCCTCGTCCTGGAACGAGAACACGCCAGCGTTCGGGCGGTCCTGGTCGGGCAGGAACTTGCCGAGCGCCTCGGTGAACTCGATAGCCGAGGTCGCCAGCGGCTCGAAGCCATACAACTCATAGACGCCGCGGATCTTGCCCAGCATCCGCTCCATGCCCCTGACTTCGGCGGCCGGCACATCGCGCATGCCCTTGGGCAGCCGCGCCTTCGGGCGGGAGTCCTTCGATTTATCGTCCTTGGCCATGGCACGCTCGGGTGATTAAGGGTCCAACGACGGACATCGCATCCCTGCGGCGAGCCTGCAAGTCCCCCGGCCGGGTAAATCGGGGACAGTATACTAATTTCGTAAAGGGCGGCCTGAGCATCCCGAGGCTCCGCTCGAAAAATTAGTATACTGTCCCCAATTTACGCTACCCCGATTTACTCAATTAACTTCTCGAGGGAGGAAAATACTCATGGAAAACAAGGCAAATTGGCTCAGTTTCGCCGTTCCATAGGCAATGCGTTAACCGTACCGGGGCAAGGTGGTGCTGGCTTCAACCAGGGTACATGCATGCATTCGGCATCCTCCACAATCGGCAACTGGGGCAACCGCCTTGCAGTGCAGTTGACTGCAGCCGGCGACCGCATGCAGCGCCATGGCGATGCGCTCGACCGGGCCACCCTGGGGTGGCTCGAGCCGGTAGGAACGTGCTGGAAAGGCCAGACCCGGGGCTTCAAAGACAAGATCATCATCGCCGCCACCACTCTGATTCTGTTCGCGATCATCGTCCAGACCGAGACCTGCACGGCGTTCTTTAACTTCGTCCATGAGAATCCGGATTTGGAACTCGACGGGGCGATTTTGGCCGGCATGATGAGTTCGATCAGCCTGTTGACCTATGCGGTCCGGCGTGGCCTGGAGCTCAAGCGGGAGGTCAAGTTCAGGATCGCCGCCGAAGCCCGTGCCCATGAACTGGCCTATCACGACCCATTGACCGGCCTCTACAACCGCCGTGCGCTGTCGGCCGAGCTGACGCGGGCGGTGTCGCGGGCAAAACGCGATGGCGCGGCCGCCAGCCTGCTGATCCTCGATCTCGATCGCTTCAAACCGGTCAATGACCTCTATGGCCATGGCACCGGCGACACGCTGCTGGTGGCCGTGGGCGCGCGGCTGAAAAGCATTTTACGTGCCGAAGAGTTCGTCGCGCGGCTTGGTGGCGACGAGTTCGCCATCGTGGTGACGCACGCATCGAGCGACTGCCAGGAGGCCGGCAAGCTGGCACAGCGGCTGATCGAAGCCTTCGTAGCGCCGTTCAAGATCAGCCCGATGGAGATCAGTATCGGCCTGACCATCGGCATTGCGCATTGCCCCAGCCACGCCGATAGCGCCGAACTGCTCATTCAACGTGCCGACGTCGCGCTCTACGAAGCCAAGGGCCACGAGCGCGGCGGCCTGCGCTGCTTCGAAATCAGGATGGACGAGCAATTGAAGCTGCGCTCGCAAACCGAGATCGAGCTGCGCCGTGCCATTGCTCAGGAAGAGATCGTGCCGTATTTCCAGCCGCTGGTCGATCTCGGCTCCGGCAAGATCGTCGGCTTCGAGGCGCTCGCGCGCTGGTTCCGGCCCGGCATGCCGGTCACCTCGCCCGCCATGTTCATTCCGATTGCCGAGGACTGCGGGTTGATCAACGACCTGTCGCTGTCGATCCTGCGCCAGGCCTGTAAGCACGCCAACAGCTGGGATCCGTCGATTTCACTGTCGGTCAACCTGTCGCCAGTGCAGTTTTCCGACCCCTGGCTGGCAGAGAAGGTGCTCGCCATTCTGGTCGAGACCGGTTTCCGGCCGCAACGGCTTGAGGTCGAGATCACCGAGACAGCCCTGGCCAAGGACCTGGACGCGGCCCGCCGCATCGTCACCTCGTTGAAGAACCAGGGCGTGCGGGTCTCACTCGACGATTTCGGCGCCGGCTATTCGTCGCTGCAGCATCTGGGCTCGCTGCAGTTCGACAAGATCAAGATCGATCGGTCATTCATTCTGCAACGGCACGACAATCCAGATGGCGAAAAGATCGTCAACGCCATTGTTGGCCTGAGCAAGAGCCTCGGCCTGCCGACCACCGGCGAAGGCATCGAGACGCAGGAGAATGCCGATTGGCTGCACGGCATCGGCTGCACCTTCGGCCAGGGCTGGCATTTCGGCCGCCCGGTCGCCGCCGCCGAAGTGGCGGGGCTGATCGACCGCTCGATCACCGGGGCCCTGGCCCGCGCCGGCTGATCTTCAAGCCGGGCCCAAATCGGGGACAGGTAAATCGGGGACAGTATATTAATTTCGCCGTCGGAGCCGCTGATTGCAACGGCAGTCAGGCACGCGAAATTAGTATACTGTCCCCGTATTACTCGTTGTCGACGCCTGTATGCGGCTATGCCAAGCTGTCGAAAATTGCCACAAGCCTGGGAGCAGCGCCATGCAGGACCTCACACCCAATATGCCATCGGCCGACGCCGGGGTGCGCCGTGTGCAACAGTTCGAATCGCCCGCCGGCGTGCCGACCCTGTCGACGCAGCAGCTGGTGACCGCTGACGGCGAACTGAACGCCGAACTCAATCATTTCATGTTCGATCCCCCCTTGAACCCGTCGCTGCTGAAAGGCAAGCGCATTGCCATCTGCTGCACCAATGGCGTCGAAGAAATCGAGGTGCTGGGCGCCAGGCGCTGGCTCAGCGAACATGGCGCCACCGTGCATTTGGTCTGCCCCAAGGCGACGCAGATGCCGGCGGCCTATGGCGTTCGCATGCCGCCGCTGGCCGAGACCCATGTGTTGACCGTGCGGCTGTTGGAGAATGCCGGCTGGCTGCCGATCGATGCCTATGTCGACCAGGTCACCGCTGCCGACTATGACGCGGTGATCCTGCCCGGCGGCTGCTGGAACCCCGATTTCCTGCGTGCGGACAAGCACGCTTTGGCCTTTGTGAAGGCTATGGATGCCGCCAAGAAACCGGTCTGCGGCATCTGCCACGGACCATGGGTGATGATCAGCGCGGGCATCCTCAGGGGCCGCAAGGCGACGGCGGTATGGAACATCCAGATCGATGTGGCCAACGCCGGCGCCACGGTGTTCGACCAGCCCGTGGTGGTCGATGACCACATCATCACCGCGCGCTTTCCGTATGACCTGCCGCGCATGATCGCGGCGCTCACGGAGCAATTGCTGGCGGTTTAGGTTGGATCAGGTCTTTGGCGCGAACCAACATTTGGCAACTGCGCATGTTGTGGTGCGTAAATCGGGGACAGCACGCTGATTTCACGCTTGACCAGCTACGTGAATCGCGGCTTCGGATAGGAAATCAGTATACTGTCCCCGAGTTCCTGCTCTAGTACCCACTATCGCAAATCCCTGGCACGTCCGATCGCCGAGGCCGGAGCGAACGGCGGGCGGCGGCGCGAAGGCGATGCGGTGGCATCGTCGAGCGTCGCCAACGCACCGGGCGCCCGGGTTCGGCGACCCAAAGGGCGGCCGAAAACGCTTGCCGGGGGCGTCGCGCGGTCTTGACGATGGCCCACATCGCCGGCGACCGCGCTCCTGCCCGGCAAGCGTTTTGGGCCGTCGTACGTACCAGGGATTTGCGATAGTGGGTACTAGCGGGTCGGCAGACGGCGCAGGCTTGCTGCCGGGGGATGCCAGGCCGTGGGGACGGGCGTGGGTGCACCTTTTGCCGCGGACGCTGCGCCCGGCACGCCGGAGCCGAGCGCCAGCAAGCCTCTTGCGCTGATGACGGCCAGCGCAACCGTGCTGAAAGCAATGACGTTCAGGCTTGGCCAGTCGAAGCGCGCACCCGCACCGAGGCTATGGGCGATCAGGCCGATCACGGTGACGGCTGCGCCCACCAGCTGCGCAAAGGCCATGAAGGCGGTAATGCGCAACAAGTTGCCGATGCGCTCGGGGTGCTGGCTGACCGCGCGGGCGATCAGGCTGGCCGAGCACAAACAGAGCGCCGCCGCCGCCAAACCGCCCAGTGCATAGCTGGTTACGCCGTTGTAAGACCCGCCCGGCAAATGCATGGCCAGGATGGCGAGGCTCATCCACAGCCAGTTGCAGCCGGCAAAGCGGACATTGGTCGCCATCAGGTCCAAGAGCTGGCCACGGCTGGTGATGCGCCGGTCATGCTGGCGCAGCACCAGGATGCAGAAATTGATGCTGATCAGCGCGCAGATGAAGGCGTTGAAGGCGACCTTATGCAGCGCCGCCGTGATGATCAGCAAGCCAAGACCGATGCCGACCGTCACTATCCAAATCAGGATTGCTGCCATGCGAGCACCCAATAGTCGCGGGCGATGATGCGCCAACTGATATTGTGCTCACGAATGGTAAAAATTCCGGTACCAGTCCACAAAGCGGCGAATGCCCTCCTCGATCGGCGTGCGCGGACGAAAGCCGACAGCCGCAGCTAGCGCATCGACATTGGCAAAGGTCTTTTCCACGTCGCCGGGCTGCAGCGGCAACATCTGCTTGATGGCCGGTTTGCCGAGCGCCTGCTCCAGGCAGGCGATGAAATGCATGAGGTCCACCGGCTGGTTGTTGCCAATGTTGTAAAGCCGGTATGGCGCCCTTGAGATGTCCGGGCGCGGCTGGCGCGGATCGAAGGCGGGATCGGGCGCAGCAACCTGATCGAGGGTGCGCACCACGCCCTCTACGATATCGTCGATATAGGTGAAGTCGCGCGCGTGCCGGCCATTGTTGAAGACCTCGATGGGGTCGCCGGCCAGGATCTTTTTCGTGAACGAAAACAATGACATATCCGGCCGTCCCCAGGGCCCGTAGACGGTGAAGAAGCGCAAGCCCGTCAGCGGCAGGGCATAGAGATGGGCATACGAATGCGCCATCGCCTCATTGGCCTTCTTGCTGGCGGCATAGAGGCTGAGCGGATGATCGGCGCCATGCGCTTCGCTGAACGGCATGGCGGTGTTCGAGCCGTAGACCGAGGACGACGAGGCATAGACCAGATGCGCCACCTGATTGTGCCGGCAGCCTTCCAGGATGTTGCCGAAGCCGACCAGATTGGCATCGATATAGGCCGCCGGGTTCTCGGCCGCATAGCGCACGCCGGCCTGGGCAGCGAGATGCACGACGCGGGCGGGCCGCTCGGCCGCAAACAGCGCCGTCATGGCCGCACGGTCAGCGATGTCCATGCGGATGAAGCGGAAGCCCTGGCGGCCGTCGAGCTGGCGCAGGCGCGCTTCCTTCAGCGTGACATCATAGTAGCTGTTGAGATTGTCGATCCCGACCACCTCGTCGCCGCGCGCGCTGAGGGCCAGCGCGGTATGCATGCCGATGAAGCCGGCAACGCCCGTGACGAGGATTTTCATGGCGCAACTCCCTGCGGCCTACCCGGCACGCACCGCAGCCCACGCCCCACCCTGGCCCTCCCCCGCCAGCGGCGAGAGAATCCGCGTGCTGATTGGAGCACCCTGTTGCAACGACCACAGGCCAGACTCCCTGCCATTTGAGCGGGCAGGGGGTGGGGCGCACGGCTCGCGGACGAGTCGTCCACGCCAACCTCGCCACAGCTACAACCGGGCATCGCTGCGGTCCGCTGGTACCAGGCCCTTGATGTCATAAACCACGCCATCCTTTTTCAGCAGCTTGTCCAGCCCGCGCTCGCACAAGGCGACGATGGCGTCGTGCCTGACGGCCAACACTACCGCGTCATACGGCCCTTGCGGCAGGCTGTTGGCTATCTTCAGCCCGTATTCATGGTGGGCTTCCTCGGCATCGGCCATAGGATCATAGATGTCGACATGCTCGACGAACCCTGCCAGTTCACGCACCAGATCGGCGATCTTGGTGTTGCGGGTGTCGGGCACATTTTCCTTGAAGGTGAATCCGAGCACCAGGATGCGTGCCTCATCGACACGCAGCTTGCGTTTTAGCATGGTCTTGATCAGGTCCTGCGCCACATAGTTGGCCATGCCGTCATTGATGCGCCGGCCAGCCAAAATCATCTCGGGGTGAAAGCCGATCGATTGCGCCTTGTGCGTGAGATAGTACGGATCGACGCCGATGCAGTGGCCACCGACCAACCCCGGCAGATAGCCATGGAAGTTCCACTTGGTGCCGGCCGCTGCCAGCACCTCGCGGGTTTCCAGCCCCATCTGCTTGAACAGCATGCACAGTTCGTTGATGAGGGCGATGTTGACGTCGCGCTGGATGTTCTCGATCACCTTGGCGGCTTCGGCGACCCGGATCGAGCTGGCCTTGTGCGTGCCAGCCGTAATGACCTTGGCATAGATGGCGTTGACCAGCTCGGCCGCCTCCGGGGTCGAGCCCGAGGTGATCTTGAGGATGCTCGGCAGCCGATGCTTGTGGTCGCCGGGATTGATGCGTTCAGGACTGTAGCCGGCAAAGAAGTCGCGGTTGTAGCTGAGGCCCGAGGTCTTCTCGATGATCGGGATGCAGATTTCCTCGGTGGCGCCGGGATAGACGGTCGATTCATAGACCACCAGACCGCCCGGCTTGATCTGCCGCCCGACGGTGGCGCTGGCCTTATGCAGCGCCGTCATATCCGGGCGCCGGCTTTCGTCGATCGGCGTCGGCACGGTGATGATGAAGACGTTGCAGGCGCCAAGATCGGGCTCGCGGGCGCTAAAGCGGATGTTGGCCTTGGCCGCCGCCTGTTCCTCGGCTGTGACTTCGCGCGTGCGGTCGGTGCCTTGCGCCAGTTCGGCCACCCGGCGCTGGTCGATGTCGAAGCCAATGACGGGGAAATGCCGCGCCATATAGACCGCCAGCGGCAGGCCGACATAGCCAAGGCCGATGATGGCCAACCGCACGGTGTTGAGTTTTGGCAATTCAGCCATTGCGCGTTCCGGCCCCCCAGTTAACCCAATCTGCGTGATTCAACGCCTGTCTATCACCACTATCGGGTTGAAACCAGGGCTTGGTAGCAGGCTTTGCGCGCCGCCGACGAGCGATTGACCGTATCGCCCGGCACCGATATACGATGCGGCTAGAGTGGCGCGTGCCGTTATGATATGGCGCGCGCTCGAGGCGAAAACTCAATCACACGATCAAGCAGCATCGCCAGCGGGCCCACCGGCAAGACCGGAGCGGTCGGGCGTGGCAACATTTGGAGACAGGCATGGCCAATACCAAGTCGGCAAAGAAGGCGACGCGACGCGCCGTCAAACGTACCAGCATGAACAAAAGCCGCCGTTCGGCGATGCGCACGCAGGTTGGCAAGGTCGAAGACGCGCTGATCGCCGGCGACGCGGGCAAGGCTGCCGAGGCCATGAAGCTGGCCGAGCCAGCGCTGGCCCGCTCGGCGCAGAAGGGTCTTATCCACAAGAACACCGCCGCGCGCAAGGTTGCACGCCTCAGCGCCGCCGTGCGCAAGCTCGCGGCCAAGTAGGCCACAATTCCCAGCGGCCAGGAATATTTTCGGCGCGCTCTGGGGCTGTGACAAAATTGACCACTGATCGGTCCAGGAGAGAGCCGACGCAGGACCGCTGAGTCTGGCTTGAATCCTCCCAGAGTCAACAACTTGGCCCTCGGACTCCCCCGCTGCCGGAGCCCGCGTCAAGGTCGCCAGCCGGCCTGTGGGCAACTAAAATGCGGCCGATTTTGTCATCATCCGGAGCAAGTCCTCCTGGCGCCCGCCAAAGCCGTAAAACAGCTGATTTTCCGGAGCTTTATCCACAACGGTGTAGAACTTTCCACAGCCCGGCCGCCGTCGATGTGACGGGTTGATGTCAGGCAGATGACACGGCCAGACGGTTGACTCGTTAACCACTGCTGCTATGAATTCGGTCAGCGGGGCGCGAGCCCAGAGCGGTTGGCAATAAGGGATGCAGCTCCGACAACTGGCCACATGGCTGAGGACGTCGGGATGCAGCTGACAGCTCAAATGTAGTGTGCGTAGCGCAAGGTTTCGGTTGGAGGTCTGTTAGCTCCAGTTGGAGTCCTTTGCGTCGTTGCCTGTTCGCTGTGGACGGTTGTCCACATCGTCAATCGGCGACATCGATCGGCCTGCCATGTTTAGGCGTGCCCGACCGGTTGCGTTGTAAGAGGGGTTCGAGAGTTGTCAAAGCAAGAATTTGACCTGGGCGCCGCGGTGCCCGGTAAGACAATAACATCGTGGCCATCGGTACAATTCGCAGTCTTAGCGGGCAGCGAACAGGGTACCTGTGGGCCGGTAGCGTTTCCAGAGCCGACACAGATGTGTGGTCGGACATTGAGCGGGCCCGATGGGGCCGCCGCATTCGGTCCGGGGGAGCAGCGTGCTCCCTCCGACGAGCACGGATTGGCTGGCCTTGAGGTCATCGAGGCCATCCGCAAGTCGCTGGCAGCGACGTTTTAGGACGTTTGAGATCGAATCGGCTCGGACGCTTCGGCGGTTGGGAATCGGTGTTCTCCAGTGCTGCCTGCGATTTTCATGAGTTTTCGTATCACGAGTAGCGTTGGAGTCCGAGAGGTGGAGCTGCCAGGACGGGCAGCTCTAGAGGGCCTCTTCTTCGACCATGGCGTAGCCGTCCGTAAACTTTGGAGTGGGGTTGGACATGCAAGAACGCGAACAGAGCGGGGCAAAGTTGCCAGCTATCGGCAGCGGGTCTGGCAATAGCGTTGACGGGCGCCTGGAGACGCGCTGGGAGCGCGTGCGTTCGCGTCTGCGCAGCCGGCTTGGTGACGACGTCTATACCAGCTGGTTTGCTCGCGTCGAGCCGGTATCGATGGACGACGGGACGGTCAGCCTGTCGGTCGCGACACCTTTCCTTAAAACGTGGATCCAGAGCCATTATTCCGAGCTGTTGAAGGAATGTCTCAGCGCCGAGGTTGATGGCGTCGAGAGCATCAATCTCTCCATCCGCCAGCCGGGCCGCGCTGCCAAGGGCACGGTCGCCGAGACGCGCCAGCTGCCGCAGCCCGAAACCGCCCGCCGCCCGTTCGGTCGCAACGGGGTGGTCGAATCGGTCGTCGGCGGTCCGGGTCAGGCCGACCCTGCCGGTACGTCCGAGGCCAATGGCTTCCAGGGTTCGCCGCTCGACCGGCGCGCCACCTTCGAGAACTTCGTGGTCGGCGCCTCCAATCGCCTGGCTCAGGCCGCCTGCAAGCAGGTCGCCGAAACCATCATGGAACAGCCGCTGCGCTTTAATCCATTGTTCCTGCACGCCAATGTCGGGCTCGGCAAGACCCATCTGCTGCAGGCCATCGCCTGGGAAGTGAAGCGTCAGGCGCCGACCGCACAGGTCGTGTATTTGACCGCCGAGCGCTTCCGCTACAAGTTCGTCGAGGCCCTGAAGAAGGACGCCTCGATCACTTTCAAGGAGCGCGTGCGCGGCTTTGATCTGTTGCTGCTCGATGACCTTGAGTTCCTGCAGGGGGATCGTACCGCCGAGGAATTCGATCACACGATCAATGCCTTGCTCGATAGCGGCAAACAAGTGGTGGTGGCCTCGGCCTCGGCCCCGACGCAACTCGATTCGCTCGATCAGCGCATGCGCTCGCGCCTCAGCGGCGGCCTGGTCGCCGAGATCAGCCCGCTTGACTATGATCTGCGCATGAAGATCCTGGAGCGTCGCCTGGAAGAAAAGCGCGTCGGCGATCCAACCTTCCATGTCGGCCGCGATGTGCTGGAATTCCTGGCCGAGCGCCTGACCGAAGGTGGCCGCGAACTCGACGGCGCCATCACGCGCCTGCACGCCACCTGCCATTTCGCCGGCACGCCGATCACGCTGGATACGGCCGAGTACATCGTTCGCGACCTGATGCGCGGCATCGAGCCGAAACGGGTCAAGGTCGAGGACATTATTCGGGTCATTTCCAAGCATTTCGGCGTCAGCAAGAACGATATCCTGTCGCAGCGCCGGCACCGTTCGATCGTCTGGCCGCGCCAGATCGGCATGTTCCTGGCCAAGGCCATGACGGCCCGCTCGCTACCCGAGATCGGCCGGCGCTTTGGTGGCCGCGATCATACGACGGTGCTGCACGCCATCCGCAAGATCGATGGCGAACTGAAGACCAATTCGCGGCTGCGTGCCGAGATTGAGGATCTCAAGAAGATGCTGGCGGGCTAACTCGCACCGTTATCATACAGGGGTGCCATCCCGGATGCGCTGCGACGCGCGCTCGGCGGCCGGCTCCCGGAACGGGAGTCGCCGAGCGCAAGCAAGGAAACTTCAGCGCTGATCCGGGACCTCAGCGGGCTCCTGCCGTGTTGGACAACGGCTTGAGCCCCGAAAGGTCCCGTGTCTGCGGCGCACCATAAGCATGCTGCGCCGCGCACGGGATGACAGTTTGGATGGGTCGGCAATGCAAACAATGTCATCCCGGATGCGCTGCAGCATTCTTATGGTGCAGCGCTGATCCGGGACCTTATGGGGCTCCTGCCGTGTTCATACACAGCAATGGCCCCGAAAGGTCCCGTGTCTGCAGCGCACCGTCAAAACGCTGCGCTGCGCACGGGATGACAGTTTGGATGCATCGGCAATGCAACAGATGTCATCCCGGATGCGCTGCGGCACGCGCTCGGCGGCCGGCTCCCGGAACGGGAGTCGCCGAGCGCAAGCAAGGAAAGCGCAGCGCTGATCCGGGACCTCAGCGGGCTCCTGCCGTGTTGGACCACGGCTTGAACCCCATGAGGTCCCGTGTCTGCAGCGCATCGTCAAAACGCTGCGCTGCGCACGGGATGACAGTTTGGATGCGTCGGCAATGCAACAGATGTCATCCCGGATGCGCTGCAGCATTCTTATGGTGCAGCGCTGATCCGGGACCTCATGGGGCTCCTGCCGTGTTCATACACAGCAATGGCCCCGAAAGGTCCCGTGTCTGCAGCGCACCATAAGCATGCTGCGCCGCGCACGGGATGACAGTTTGGATGGGTCGGCAATGCAACAGATGTCATCCCGGATGCGCTGCGGCACGCGCTCGGCGGCCGGCTCCCGGAACGGGAGTCGCCGAGCGCAAGCAAGGAAAGCGCAGCGCTGATCCGGGACCTCAGCGGGCTCCTGCCGTGTTCATACACAGCAAGAGCCCCATGAGGTCCCGTGTCTGCAGCGCACCATAAGTATGCTGCGCCGCGCACGGGATGACAGGTTTTGGGATGGGTCGGCAATGCAAACACTGTCATCCCGGATGCGCTGCAGCATTCTTATGGTGCAGCGCTGATCCGGGACCTCAGCGGGCTCCAGCCGTGTTCATACACAGCAATGGCCCCGAAAGGTCCCGTGTTTGCAGCGCAGCGTCAAAACGCTGCGCCGCGCACGGGATGACAGTTTGGATGCGTCGGCAATGCAACAGATGTCATCCCGGATGCGCTGCGGCACGCGCTCGGCGGCCGGCTCCCGAAACGGGAGTCGCCGAGCGCAAGCAAGGAAAGCGCAGCGCTGATCCGGGACCTCAGCGGGCTCCTGCCGTGTTGGACCACGGCTTGAACCCCATGAGGTCCCGTGTCTGCAGCGCATCGTCAAAACGCTGCGCTGCGCACG
>JANLQJ010000274.1:0-9281 GCA_031367715.1 Hyphomicrobiaceae bacterium
GGGCACGAACGTCTTGGTCCAGCCGCGGTCGGACGAAACCTTGGTCAGCGCCGCCGTCAGCGTCGTCTTGCCATGATCCACGTGTCCGATCGTGCCCACGTTGCAGTGGGGCTTCGAGCGGTCGAATTTTGCCTTGCCCATGTGTCTTCTCTACTCGTCGTTATCGTGCTTCAGCGTCGTCTGCCGTCGTTGCACCGATGGGGTCAGACCCCTAATGGAGCGGGTGAAGGGAATCGAACCCTCGTCATTAGCTTGGAAGGCTACGGCTCTACCATTGAGCTACACCCGCGAATGTTTTCAGGCATCAGGCATCGGAAAAAGTACCTAAGTCTTTCACTCCCGTGTTCCGGTGCCTGATGTTCGATACCCGATGCCAAATATGGTGGAGAGGACTGGATTCGAACCAGTGTAGGCGAAGCCAGCGGATTTACAGTCCGCCCCCTTTAGCCACTCGGGCACCTCTCCGAAATGTGTTGCTTGTTTCTGAGCTACGCCCGCAATGGATCCCGCTGACTTGCCCCATTGTCGGGCCCAAAGAAACGCACCCCGCTCGGCATGGAGCTGGGGTGAGGGGGTGTATATGGTCAGTTCGAGCGGGGCTGTCAACAGCAAAGCCGAGGCCGATGGCGTTTTCCGCTTGACAGTGACGGGGCCACGGTTGGCTACCTCTTTGCCCCCATTACTCTATTTACGGATTTGGCCAATAATGAGCAGAACGCAGAATGCGCAATAAGGCGGCAGGGCGCGGCGGCCCGCGTGGTGAGGGGCGTGGCGCGGCGCGCGGCGAGGGCCGTGCCAGCAAGCCCGACCTGCTGCATGTCCGCATTTGGGGCATCCATGCGGTCGAGGCGGCTTTGCGCAACCTCGAGCGCAAGATCAATCGCTTGCGCGTGACCGAGAACGCCAAGGCGCGGCTGGTCGCGGCCATCGAGGCGCGCGGCATCCTGCCCGAGATCGTAAATCCGCGCGAGTTCGACCGCGACCCCGGCGTCGACGTCGTGCATCAGGGCGCGGTGCTGGACGCCGAAGTGCTGCCCGCGGTCGATCCGCGCGATTTCGCGCCCGGTAAGGACCGCTCCGATCTGGTGATCGTGCTCGATCAGGTCACCGATCCACACAATGTCGGTGCCATCCTGCGCTCAGCCGCCGCGTTCGGCGCGCGCGGGCTGATCATGACCTCGCGCAACTCGCCGCCGTTGGAGGGCTCGCTCGCCAAGGCCGCATCCGGCGGGTTGGAACTGGTGCCGGTCGCGGTGGTACCGAATTTGGCGCGGGCGCTCGAGCAACTGGCCGAGATCGGCTATTTCCGCATCGGGCTGGACGGCGCAGGCGAGGCCGTGCTGGAAGCGCAGAAGATCACCGGGCCGACCGCGCTGGTGCTCGGCGCCGAGGATACCGGCATGCGGCGGCTGACGCGCGAGAATTGCGATCTTGCCTGCCGGATCTCGACCCGCGGCGGGCTGGCGAGTTTGAATGTGTCAAATGCGGCGGCGGTGGCGATGCATGCGATTGTGATGGGGCGCAAGGGGTGAGGGGACATTGGTCGCGCGAGTTCTCCAAAGAGGGTCGTACAAGCGATCAGCACGACGCCTATAGCGTCGCCGCCTGGCTTTCTCGCGCCAATCGCGACGGTAGCCTTGCGGCATACTTGAAGCCTGATCTTATTCCGACTGAGCGCATAGTTGCACAAGTCGAAGGGTGGATTCTGGGGGTTCCTGGACAGAGCCGTTTGCACACGAGAGTGCTAAATGTGAGCGGGCGAGGTTCAATATTGAACACAATACATAATGAGTGCTCCCAGAAAGTTAGCACCACGGAAGTTGGCTACAAGAACAAGAATGACCAAGTGGTCATCCGAAAAACGGACATGCCGGGGAATGATCACAATCAGGTCGTATATGCACTGCGTTGCTCCGGCTGCAAAAATGAATATGGGGCAAACGGTTCGGACATTTGGCAAAGGCGATGTCCAGTTTGCCAAGGCGGAAGAATCGGGCTGAGCTGCTGAGGCGCGCCTACGCGAAAATCCAGGGACAGTATACCCATTCTATGAGATGACATCCGAACGGCGTGTCCTGTCACCGCATTGATGAAAAGCCAAACGCCCGCGACTGTGCCGCAGGCGTTGAAACATGATAACAGAACCAGGGCGGACGCAAGCGGCACGCAACAGGACGATAACTGGGGCATAACTGGATCATGCGCGGCAAAAAAAGTGGTTTTGCCTGCGATTGATTTTGGCCCGATTCAACCGTCAGTTGCAGATTTGTTCCTGGAATGCCTGCTTGGTCTTGTGGCAGAACAGGTCGCCATAACGGCCCTGACGGCAATCCTCGACCCAGCGGTATCGCACCGGTCCAAGGTAGCAGGCTGGCTGATAGTCAGCATTGTCGTAACTATTGCCGCCGAAGTAAAACTGAGCCTGCGGGCGCGAATGACGCTGATGCCGGTTGGCATCGAGCAGGATGCCGCCAAGGATCAAGCCGGCGCCGAGGCCAATGGCGAGGCCGGCGCCATTGTCACCCGCGCTGGCGGGGGCCACATTCAGGCTGGAGGCGGTGAGCGAAAGCGCCAGGACGCCGGTTGTGGCTAGCTTGGTCAATGTCATCATAATAGACCCCAAAATTTTGGCTGCATCAGGGAGGTGGCGGTGCTGTCCGCCTATCTAACGCAAGTTTTACGCCAGCGAACCTGAACCCGTGATGAACGTTTAGGGTAGCAGCCAATCGCGGTGAAATTTGGCTTAATCTCGGCCTTTTTTCAGTCGATGGGATCGAGCACCGGCGCGATCGGATTGGCCAGTTTGTAGAGCACGTAGGTATCGACCGGCACCTCGCCGCTGTCGCGCGTCAGGAGCCCAAGGGGCTCGACCACGCCGAAGCGTTGCCGCAGCAAATCGGGCTCGGCGCGCCGCTGCAACTCTACATAGAGCGCCGGAGTCAGCAAAATTGCAGGATCAGGAGCCGGTAGCTGCAGGTAGCGCAGCCGCTCGGTGAGCTGTAGTACCGGCACCGTTTGCGGTTCGCGGAAGGCCAGTTGCCCGGTCATGGCATAGCTCGAGGTGGCGATCCATTGCGCGCCCGCGGCGGCCCGCTTGGCATCGACGGCGCGGCCGAACGCGGCCCAGCCCTGCATCTGCGCGGTCGGGTCCTTGTCACCCGGCAAGTGCAGCAGAGGGCGAAAAACATGTAGATATATCAATGCGCTGATGCCAAATCCCAGCGGCAGGGCGGCAGCGGTAAAGCGCCTCCAGCCGGGCGCCGGGGCAAGCTCGAGGCGGCTCGCGGCCAGCCCCGCCAGCACGCCGAACGCGGGATAGATCGGAGCCGGCCAATTGGGCTGCACCCGATCATGCAAGGCGTGCACCAGTAGATACAACACGACTGGCGCCAGACCACACAGTAGCAGGGCTTCGGGCGACTGCCGGTCGCGTCGCGCCACTTTGAGTGCCTGCCAGCCCCCGATCGCCGCCAGCACCGCAATGGCCGGGCTGAGCAGGCCGAATGCCCCGCCGAGCAGCTCGCCCAGAAAGCGCCAGGTCAGCTCGTGCCCGGCCCCGACGCGGCCGAACTGCTTGGTAAATGAGGCCCAGTGGTGCGCCTGGTTCCAGATCAGCACTGGCGCGAAGCAAACCGCCCCCAGCGCCGCTCCCGCCCACAGCTGCCAGCTGCGGGTCCAGCGCCCGAGCTGGCCTGACACCAGCAGCCACAGCACAATGCCGGCTCCAGCGAACAGATTGGTGTATTTCGACAGCAGCCCCAACCCGGCAAACAGCCCGATCAGCAGCCACCAATAGGGCTGCTTCGAGTGCCAAAGTTCAGCCACCGCCCAGCTGGTCAGGCCCCAGGCCAGCACCGAGGGGATATCCGGCGTCATGATCACGCCGCCGGCCGAAAGCAACGGCATGGCCAGCCCAAACCAGGCGGCCCACGCCGCCACCGCCCGGCCAAACAACAGCCCGGCCGTGCGCCAGGTCAGCAGCGTGCCCAGCAGCGGCGCCAGCACCGCCGCCAGCCGTACCCCCAGCGTCGTATCGCCCGCCAGCTGCTGGCCCAGCCAGATCAGCCATCCCGCCAGCGGCGGATGGTCGAGATAGCTGATGGCTGGCGCCAGACCCCAGAGCCGGTAATAGGCCTCATCATCGGTCAGGCCGGCGCCGGCGGCGATCACGACGCGCAGCAGGCACAGCGCCAAACCGGCAGCAATCAAGCCTTGTGACGGCAGCCAGTCAGGCGGAACAGCGCGCGCAATCGCCATTGGCTCAGCTCTTACGCCAGGTCAAGGCCGAGCTGGCGGCATAGTTGAACACCGCCCCCATAACCGCCCCCGCCGTGCCCGCCAGCCACCAGCTGGCTTGCCCCTGATAGAGCCAGCTGGCCACCCCGACATTGGCGACCGCGCCAACGCTGCAGACGGCGTAAAAAGTCAACAGACCGCGCAACGCCGCCAGTCCCGTCAGCCGCCGGTCGCGATAGGTCAGCTGATTGTTGATGATGAAATTCCAGGTCATCGCCGTCAGCGTGGCCAGCCCCTGAGCCAGCCCAAAGCCGATCCTGGCAAGATTGAGCCCCAGCCGCAGTGCCGCCAGATGCACGATTACGCCGCTGGCACCAACCAGCGCGAACAGGATGAACCTGGTCGACAGCCAGTCGCCAAACAACTTGGACAGCAGCAGCCCGGCAAACTCCACCGCCACCAGGCTGTCAAGCTTGGAGGTCCCGGCATGGCGTTCGCGGAATTGATACGGCAACTCGACAATGCGCAGCGGCCCCGGCGTGCTGGCGATCAGGTCGAGCAGGATCTTGAAGCCCTGCTCGGACAGCTGCGGCGCCGCCGCCTCGACCACCTCACGCCGCAGCATGAAAAAGCCGCTCATGGGATCGCTGATTTTCACGCCCAGCAGGCGGCGGGCCAGCGTTGTCGCCAGCGAACTCATGCCCCGCCGCAGGGCCGAAAATCCCGCTCCGGCCTCGCCCCCGTTGGCATAGCGGCTGCCGACGACCAGTTCAGCGCCGCGGTCGATTTCGGCTAGCATGGCGGGCAGCAGTCGCTCGTCGTGCTGCAAATCGGCATCCATCACGGCAATAATCGGGGCCGACGACGCCAGCATGCCCTCGATACAGGCGCCCGACAGGCCGCGCCGCCCCACCCGTCTCAGACAGCGCACCTGCGGGTCGATCGCGGCAATACCGCGCAACAGCTGGCTGGTGCCATCTGGGCTGTTATCGTCAACGAAGATCACCTCCCAGCTTTCGCCGGCCAAGGCTAGGCGCAGCTTCTCGAGCAGCACCTGCACATTGGCCTGCTCATTGAATGTTGGGACAACGATCGACAGTCTGGCCGATGCCGGCATGGGTGGGGCGCTCAAGGTCCTGGCTACGGGGCGGTGTAAGTTTCGCAGCTTGGCGTCCGGGAATTCGGCGCCAGGGTCAAGGGTGGTGTGCGATCAGGACGCGGCACGGCACGCGAGCGCGGGGCCGGCGTGATGACCGTTGGCGGCGTCCGATTGTGGTCAAGACCGGACCGCCGCGGTCGGGTTCCGTCACGCTCAGCCGGTGCCGCACACGAGACAATTGATCGCGACGCCCGATTCCCGTACAGAGCTAGCGGGCGTGCGGTTAGCCAAGCGCGCGTGGCACCCTGCCGCGACCGTTGGTGATTGTCGCGCGCCCCAGGACGAGAAGGACGCACAAGGTCTTGTCGCGAGCTTCCAGGCCGGCTTAGCTCAGTTGGTAGAGCACCTGATTTGTAATCAGGGGGTCGCAGGTTCGAGTCCTGCAGTCGGCACCAGTGATTTCAAGGACTTAGGCAGGAAAGGCGCAGGTGATAATCGTCTTGGGGTAACACTGGGGTAACAGAATGACTGGGCGTTTGTAAGTTTCGCGGTGTTCCATGTCGTTCATTTTTTTCCGGCCAAGCGGCTTCCAATTCACAAATGGCATTTTGGTGGTCCAAGTATCGCCAGTGGGCTGTTGGTGGCACAACTGAGAGTTTCCAGGCGGCAGCGTCAAGCCTGTCTGTACTTACCGACAAATGGATCCGCGTAACCGCCAGAACAAAACCGTCGCGTTCGCCAATGACTTGGGTTCGCCCGCTGACGGCGACTGGCGCCGTTTTCGATCTTGGGCGATCCAACCGACAGCCGTCACCTTCAATCCCTGGGCCAGTTCGAACAGGGACACCACGGTCGGATTGCGGGCGCCGGGTACTAGGCCGCTGATGTGTTGCTGGCTGTGCCTGGATTTCTCGGCGAGCTTCTCTTGGATCAGACCGCTTGCGCGCCAGACCTTCGGTACGTTCCTCCCAACCAGTTTCGGCATGTCCATGCGGACTGGCTTGGCGGATTTCGTCGCGCCAATTTGCCCACGATAGTATGCAAATGACTATTGGGCGAAAATGGTGCGATCTCAGTGTGCCCACCCGCTATTGTCCTGCAGAGCACTACGATGACGCTTCCTATGCCTACCGAGAGCGCAGTGTTGACCGACTATGACCGAGCCAATTTTACGGCCTACATCGGCCTGCTAGACGCCGTAGCGGCCGGAGTGGATTGGCGCCGGGTGACAGCCTCGCTGTTCGGTGTCGATGCTGCGGTCGACGAACATGCTGCCAAACAAGTGTATGACGCCAATCTTACGCGCGCCCGCTGGATGACGACCGTCGGTTATCGGTTGCTTGCGGGACAGCGGCGCTAGGATTGGGCCGCGCGCCGGCGGCATTAACATGGGGCCTGACACGCTTTGCCCATCCAGCGTCGTTCGTTCTAGAAGCCCCCATCAATTGGATTAAAGAATTAGCCGCTGCAAAGATCGATGTGGTGGTGCGAGACCCGCGCAAAAGCGAGTGGTCAGACTTTCAATTCGCTGAACCTGCGCCTTCCGGCGTAGGCGCATCGAGAACATTTCCTCAACAATACTGCACGTGGGCGCGCTTAGTCGCGGCCAAAACCGCCCTGCGGATCGAACCTGTCGAGTATCGACCTGAGGTGCCGCTTAACCGCTCCGAGCCCCTCCTTGCCAATAGCACTTTCGTAGTCGCGTTCGATACCGTTCATTATGGCGACGGTGTCATTTTTTTTCTGTGATATGACAAAAGGACGACATAGTCGCCCGCGCAGAGCTTGCCGTGCAGCACCAGGGCGACTTGCCAGTCGCTCCTACGCCCTGGGCTGCGACAATTGCCACGACAGAGACCAGTCAAGCCTTTCGCGGGTTGGTATAAGGTCGCATTTGAAGCGAAGCAGCAATTGGCCCGGCGGCGGCATGCCTGTCTGGCTTTCATCTCACACCGCTGATATCGTTGTCGGCTATGTCTGGTCCCGGAAGCTGCAGCGGCGCTCAGGCGGTGCGCGCTGCTGCAACAGCGATCACCGTCGATGGAATGACGAATGCGCCATGGGGATGCTTGGCTGACCGTCCTGGTGGCATTGCTTACCCTGGCCCTGCCATGCGCGCCTGCCTCGGGTCAGTCGAACGGCCAGACGGCGCTGTTCGGGCAGATCCGGCAACTGTACCAGCAAGGCAACTACGCTGAAGCCTTGCCGCTGGCCCAGAACTACGCCGAGCTTTTGCGCGGTCAGTTTGGCGGGACCGACGCCCGGACTCGGATCGCGCAAAGAAATCTGATCGAGATCCTCGAAAGTGCGGCGACACTGGCCGAGGCGCAGAACGCGACAGATGTGTCCATCCGCCTTCGATTGCAGGCGCTTGCCGTCGCTGAACGGGCCTTCGGCGCCGGCAGCCTCGACGTCGCGTCGATCCTCGCCGTGATCGGCCAGCAGTACTGGCGATGGATCAATTCGGCACGTACCAACGCGGACAGCCAGCAAGTCATCGAGCAGGCCATCGGCCAGATGCTGGCCGAGGTCGATCCCGCGCTCGGAACAAAGCTCGCTGAAGCGGACTCGCAGGCTCAGCACAATGTGGAATCGGCGCCCGAAGACATGCTCCGGAGGGCGCTCGCCATCCGGGAGAAACATCTGCCGCCTGACGATCCCGACGTGCTCGCCAGCCTCAGGCAGCTTGGCGACCTTCTGGCCCTGGAGGGGCGCTATCAGGAGGCCTCCCAAGTCCACCGCCGGCTTCCGCTGCCGCCCGCCCCGGTGCTCGGCCTGCGCGTCGAGTTTGGCGCGCTTCGGCGCCCGGGACGGTCGTCTTCTTCGGCACCGACCGGCGTGCCGATCCGGCCCGTCCTGGCAGCTATGGAAGTGAGCGCGGCGATGGGAATGCGTTCGGCGCTGCCGCTGTCGAGTTCCTCGCGGGTCCGGCGCGCCTGGAAGCGGCCAGCGCGCGCGACGGACTGTTGAAGACGGTCGACCCACGGCGCATGAGGATCGCCCGCATCGAAACCCTTGCCGGCAGCACCATGCGAAATGACGTCAGGGCCAAAGTACAACGGGCGGCGAGCTACCCGCGCCAGGCCCTGGTGTTCGTGCATGGCTTCAACGTCACGTTCGACAACGCGCTGTTGCGCACCGCCCAGCTGGCCCACGACCTCGATTTCGATGGCCCGGCATTCCTCTACAGCTGGCCGTCGCATGGCAAACTGGCCGAGGCCGACTACTTCGCCGATCAGAAGAATGCCCTGGCGGCGGCTGATGATTTGCGCGCATTCCTGGAATTCGTCGTCGCCAACTCCGGCGCCAGCCATGTGCATCTGATCGCGCACAGCATGGGAAATCTGGTGCTGCTGAGGGCTCTGGGCCTGCTGAAGTCGGGACCGGGCTGGGCCGGCCTGCACATCGGCCAAGTCATTCTGGCCGCGCCTGACATGGATGCGCAGGAGTTCGCCGCCGCGATCCCACTGCTGCGCGACGTTGCGGCCGGGATAACGCTCTATGCTTCAGCCAGCGACAGAGCCCTCATCGTGTCGCGGCTGGTCAACGGCGCATCCAACCCTCGCGCCGGTTATGTTGGGCCCCAAGGGCCGGTCGTGGTCGACGGCGTCGAAACCGCAGATATCACGGCCACCAGCCCCGACATCCTGTCGCTGAACCACAATGCCTTTGCCGAGAGCCCGGTGCTTCTTGAGGATATTGGCAAGCTGCTGCATGGGTTACGTCCCCCCGATCAGCGGGAACCGGAGATGCGGCCCGTTCATGGCGAGAATGGCGTCTACTGGCAATATCAACCTAGCAGCGAATGAACCTAGAACCGGGAGTTGCCTGAGCGCGCATGGGCAGAGAATCGTGTATTTTCCTGCCCATGATGAACAGTTCTTTGCCGATAAGGCTTCACCCGGCGGGTGCTCAACTTGCGGTTGAAACGAGCCCGCCCACAGGC
>JANLQJ010000277.1:0-10520 GCA_031367715.1 Hyphomicrobiaceae bacterium
CCCAGCCCCGTGGTGCGGGCCTCGCCTTAATTGAAGTTTTTGTGCGTCGCAATGGTAACCACAATAGAGAAATCAGACTGTGCATTGCACGACCCCCCCCCCCCTTGGGGGGTGGGGCCGGGGGTGGGGTGCTTTCTAGCAGTAGCGCCAGCGGTGGCAACCCCACCCGGCGCCCCTTTGTTTTGCGCCTCCGCGCAGGTGCGCCGACCTCCCCACAAGGGGGAGGTGAGTCCCTGTGCCAAGACCTGCGGTTTCTTTCGATGGAGAAAGCAAAAACGGCCCGCCAGTGTGGCGAGCCGTTGAGAGATACGTGTACGGCTCGCGCCTAGCGCTTGGAGAACTGGAAGCTGCGGCGCGCCTTGGCGTGGCCGTACTTCTTGCGCTCGACGACGCGGCTGTCGCGGGTCAGGAACCCGGCCTTCTTGAGCGTGCCGCGCAGCTCCGGCTCGAAGTAGGTGAGCGCCTTGGAAATGCCGTGCCGCACGGCGCCGGCCTGGCCCGAAAGCCCGCCGCCCTTGACGGTGACGACAATGTCGAACTCATCGGCGCGTGCGGCCGCGATCAATGGCTGGCGCAGCACCATCTGCAGGACAGGGCGCGCGAAGTACGCCTTGAAGTCCTTGGTGTTGACGGTGATCTTGCCGTGGCCGCGCTTGACCCAGACGCGGGCGATGGCGTTCTTGCGCTTGCCCGTGGCATAGGAGCGGCCTTGCGCATCGACCTTGCGGACGTATACCGGAGCCGAAGCCGGGGTGCCCTCGGCGCCGCCGGCCTTCAGCTGATCGAGGCCCGACAGGGTTGCGGTTTCTGGAGTTGCCATGATGTCTTACGCGCTCCGCTTATTCTTGGAATTGAGGGCGCCGACATCCAGCGGGACGGGCTGCTGGGCGGCATGCGGATGCTGGTCGCCGGCATAGACCTTGAGGTTGGTCAGCTGCTTGCGGCCGAGCACGCCTTCGGGAAGCATGCGCTCGACGGCCTTCATGAGGATGCGGCCGGGGAACTTGCCTTCGAGCAGCTTGGCTGGCGTCACGCCCTTGATGCCGCCGGCAAAACCGGTATGGCGGTAATAAACCTTGTCGGTCATCTTCTTGCCGGTGAACACCACCTTCTCGGCATTGATGACGACGATATTATCGCCGCAATCCATGTGAGCGGTGTAGGTCGGCTTGTGCTTGCCGCGCAGGATGCGAGCGATGTTGGCCGCCAGACGCCCGACCACAAGGCCCTTGGCGTCGATCAGCACCCACTTCTTCTCGATCTCCGATGGCTTGGCGGAGTATGTTCGCATGATGTCAGGCTCCAGTGCCTGTTGATTTTTCGGTGAGGAATTCCGAGGAGGCAGCCGGGCAAAGCCCTAAGGCCGATCCGTCGCGGGGAAGATAGTTGCGCCGGAGGTTCAAGTCAATGCGCGGACGGTAGATAAAGATAAGCAATTTCAATGACTTAAATTTGAGGTATTATGTTACCACAAAACAGAAGCTGATACGGCACTGGAACTTTGGCGGGAGCAGACTTTCCAACTCGTCATCCTGGCGCAGGCCCGGACCTGTCCAGGTCGCAACTGTTCGCGGTCGTGCAACATAGCAATCGCCAGTACGTCTCGATGGCTGGACCAGTTCCGGTCAACTCTGGGATGACGAAAAACTTTATTCATCTTAGAAAAATCTGCAATTATGGTCGAAATTAACTATTATATACTTTTTTGTTGAATTTATATTGTTATTGCAGTAGTATTCCCTCATCGCCTGCCAGTAACGGGGCGTCGTCGCGACCGTCGCGCATGTGGCAGGGGAATGCGGTGGCCGGATGCTCGGGGCCGTGCGTTTCGCAACGCATGGACGGACCCAGGAGACCCGGAAGCCGGGCGGTCGTGCTCCCCGAATGGCCTATCCAGCGATGGAACGGCCGTTAGGGTGCCAAGGAGGCAGGAATGGGGACGAGCCCCGGACCGAATGCAAGGGCCACGGCGAAATCTCCGCGGTGTGGGCGCCGGAAGGCTGCATACACGGTACTACCCCATACGCGGCCTTCTGGTGCCCGCGCTCCCGTAATTGCGGGCGCGATTACGATTCTTTGTTGGCGCACGGCGACTCCCGTAACCGGGAGCCGGCCGCCATGCGCCAGCTCTATTGCCCAAACCCGCGAACTCGTTCATAGCCGATCCGACAAATAGCGCTGGAGGCTCATCCTATGTCCGACACCGCATCGTCGTCCCGCTCGGCCCAGCAGGCGGCCCACGACAAGATCCTGAAGCGCGAGCGGCGCGACGACGTCTATATCCTGACGCTCAATTGCCCCGACAACCGCAACGCCCTATCTGAGCAGATGATTGCCGAGATCGAGCGCGCGCTGGTGGTCATCAAGGTATGGATGGAGGTCAAGGCCGTCATCATCACGCACACCGGCCCGGTGTTCTGCTCGGGCCATGACCTGCGCGCCATCACCGAACATCGCGAGGACGGCGACAGCGGCAAGGGCTACTACAAGCGCCTGCTGGTGCAATGCACGCGGCTGATGAACACGCTGACCGATTATCCCAAGCCGATCATCGCAGCCATCGAAGGCACGGCGACGGCGGCGGGCGTGCAGTTGATCGCCTCTTGCGATCTGGCGGTCGCTTCGACCAGCGCGCGCTTTTGTACACCGGGAGTGAATATCGGCTTCTTCTGCCACACACCGGCCGTGCCGCTGGCGCGCAACCTGCCGCGCAAGCACGCGCTGGAAATGCTGCTGACCGGCGAGATGATCGCGGCGTCCCGCGCGGCGGAAATGGGTCTGCTCAACCGCGTGGTGCCGGACGGCAAGGCGCTGGAGGAGGCGATCGCCTTTGGCAAGATCATCGCTCAGAAATCACCCAGCGCCGTGGCAATGGGCAAGAAGTCCTTTTACGCCCAGATCAATCAGCCGCTCGAGGAGGCCTACGCCACCGCTTCCGACTTCATGGTCGACAACATGCTCACGGACGATGCCGCCGAGGGCGTGGGAGCATTCCTCAACAAGCGCAAACCGGAATGGAAACTGGTGTGATGGAACCGCGCATTTCGATCGTGACGCTCGGTGTCGACGACATGGCGCTGATGCGCAAGTTCTATCAGGCAATGGGTTTTGTCGCCTCGGGTCCTGGCGAGGGCGTGACCTTTTTCCAGGCTGGCGGCTCGATCCTGGCGCTGTTCGGTGCTAAGGAGCTGGCCGCAGACGCGCATCTGCCGGCCGGGGCGGCTGATGGCAAGCGCGGGTTCTCGCGCGTCTCGCTGGCCCATAATGTGCGCAGCGAAAAAGCGGTGGACGCCGTGATCGCCGAGGCCGTCAAGGCCGGCGGCAAAATGCTCAAACCCGGTCAGAAAGTGTTCTGGGGCGGTTATTCGGGTTACTTCGCCGATCCCGAGGGCAATCTCTGGGAGGTCGCGCATAACCCGTTCTTCCCGCTCGACCAGAACGGGAACATCACACTCCCATGAACCACGACAGTTACGACGAAGACTACATCCGCGGCATTCTCACGTCCATGAAGTCGGTCGCCATTGTCGGCGCCAGCAGCAATGTGGTGCGCCCGTCCTATTTCGTCGTGAAGTATCTCAAGAGCAAGGGCTATACGGTGTATCCGGTCAATCCGGGGCTGGCCGGGCAGGAAATCCTTGGACTGACGGTCTACGGCAGCTTGAGGGAGATCCCCGAGCCGGTCGACGTGGTCGATGTGTTCCGCAATTCCACAGCCGCGCTCGGCATCACCAAAGAGGCCATCGCCATCGGTGCCAAGGTGGTGTGGATGCAGCTGACGGTGCGCAACGACGAAGCGGCGGCATTGGCCGAGGCTGCGGGGCTGAAGGTGGTGATGAATCGTTGCCCAAAGATCGAATACGGGCGGCTCTCCGGCGAAATCGGCTGGGCGGGCGTGAATTCCGGCACGATATCGAATTCGCGCGGGCAGCTGGGGGCGGTGGGGTTGCAGAATAGAATTTTGGGCAAACAATAGTCGCGGCCGATCGAAAAAGGAGCAGGTGATGCCAACCGCCACAGCCAAAGCCCCAGCGAAACCTAGAGCGGCTAGCAGCCCCGCTTTCGCCATGCTGGCAGCCAGTTTCGCCGAGGACGAGACGGTCGCGCAAGGAGCCATGTTCGGCGCCATCTCGCTGACCATCGGCGGCAAGGGCTTTGTCATGCAGACCAAGAAGGGCGAGTTGGTCTTCAAGCTGCCGCGCGAGAAGGTCGCAGCCTTGACGGCCTCCGGCGGCGGCGTGGCCTGGGACCCCGGCCACGGTCGCGCCATGAAGGAATGGATATCGGTGATCGCCGAGAAGGTCGACGTGGTGGCGTTGGCCAAGCAGGCCAAGGCGTTTGTCGGAAGAGATCTGTAGAGACCACAATCACCGTCCCTGGTTCTGCACCGGCGGCCGAACCAGAAAGCCTCGACGATGAAAGACGTACACTGCGGTATCGACTTCGGCACCTCGAACTCGACCATCGGCCAGTTCGCCGGCAACGCGCCGCGCCTCGTCCCGCTTGAGGACGACAACGTTACGCTGCCCAGCACCCTCTTTTTCGACGCGCACGAGAACCGCGTGCTCTATGGGCGCGCCGCCATCGCCGCCTATGTGGATGGCGAAGAGGGCCGACTGATGCGCTCGCTGAAGAGCGTTCTGGGGTCGGCCCTGGTGCATGAGACGACGCGCATCCGAGCCTCGTCGCTGTCGTTCAAGGACATCATCGGGCGCTTTGTCGGGCACCTGAAGACGCGCCTGGAGAGCCATGTCCAGCACTCCGTCGACCAGATCGTCATTGGACGTCCGGTCCGCTTTGTGGAGTCTGGCGCCAGCAACGACAACGACGCCCAGGCGACGCTGGAAAGCATCGCGCGCAACGTTGGGTTCAAGCACATCGCTTTTCAATACGAACCGATCGCCGCCGCGCTCGACTACGAGCAGAGCGTGCGCAAAGAAGAGCTTGTACTGATCGTCGATATCGGCGGTGGCACGTCGGACTTCTCGATCGCGCGGCTGTCACCCGGCCACGCGCAAAAAGGCGAACGCAAGAACGACATCCTGGCCAATGCCGGCGTGCGCGTCGGCGGTACTGATTTTGACCGTCTACTGAGTTTATCGGCGGTGATGCCCGAGCTGGGGATGGGCACGCTGACCGAGGACGGCAAGCGCAATCTCCCCGTAGGGCATTATCACGACTTGGCCAGCTATCATCGCATCAATGCGCTCTATCGCAAGGGCGTGATGACCGAGTTGCGCCAGATCCGCTGGGAGGCCGCGCGGCGCGATCTGGTCGAGCGGCTGATCCTGGTGGTGGAAAAGCGGCTCGGGCACAAGCTGGCGCTGTCGGTGGAACGCGCCAAGATCGATCTGACGACGGAAAAACGAACCGAGATCGGGCTGGAGAGTTACGGCGACTGGGGCACGGTGCAGGTGACGCGCACGATGTTCGATACCGCGATCGCCGCGGCGGTCGAGCGGGTGGTCGCAACGGTCGAGGGAGTGGTGAGCGACGCCAAGATCAAGCGCGAAGCCATCCACACCATCTTCATGACCGGCGGCTCCAGCGCGATCCCGGTTCTGCGCGCCGCGATCCTGGCGCTGTTTCCGGCGGCGACCATCGTCGATGGCGACATGTTCGGCAGTGTCGGGCTGGGGCTGGCGATCGATGCGCGGCGGAAGTTCGGGTGATCAGATCCGTTGACGAATCATTTTTCCGTCCCGCGCAACGATCTCACCTCGGCTGACAACAGTCCGCTGCCGTGGTCGGCGAGCGAGCGCATCGCCGACAGTTTCAGCCGGCACGATCAGGAAGTTTGCGGAGTAGCCAGGCGCGATGCCATAATCCTTCACTCCCAAAGCCGTCGCCCCACCCGTCGATGCACACTCGAATGCCGAGACCAGTTGCTCATCCTTGTTCCAATCGAACCGGAATGCCGTCAGGAATGCGCGCTCCAACATGTCGCCATTGCCGAACGGCGACCAGGCGTCGCGGATGCCGTCGGAACCGCAGCAGACGTTTACGCCGAGCCCTTTCAGCAATGCGACCGGAGGTACACTGATATCCGCCGGCGCCGAGGTCATCAGCGAGATTCCCAAATTCGCCAGCCGCTTGCCAACCGCCGCCGCGCGCGCTTCCGACACCATGCCCAGGCAATAGGCATGGCTCACCATCACCTTGCCCGCCAGCCCCGAGGCCGCAGTGAAATCAGCGATGCGCTCGATCTGCCAGACACCCAATTCGCCCGGATCGTGCAGATGGATGTCCACGCCACAGCCGTGCTTTTCCGCCATCCCGAAGATCACGCGCAACTGCCCGATCGGATCGCCGTCGATGCCTGCGGGATCGAGCCCGCCGACCGTCTCGACGCCCATGGTCAGCGCACGCTGCATCAGCTCGGCCGTCCCCGGACGGATCAGCAGCCCGGTCTGCGGGAAGGCGACAAACTGCAGGTCGACCAGATCACGATAGCTCTCGCGCAGAGCCAGCATGGCCTCGACATGACTGAGGCCGAGATCGGGATCGATATCAATGTGTGAACGGACATAGAGCGAGCCCTGCGCGATGCAGTACTCCAGCAACGCGCCGGCGCGTTTCGCGATCGGCACCGTTTGCTCACAAAGCACGCGACGTTCGTTGGCGATGTAGTCCGTGAGCGCTGGACCCGCCGTGTTTGGCCGCCACGGCTGCCCCCACAGCGTTTTGTCCAGGTGAACATGCGGTTCGACTAGGGCGGGCAGGAGGAGTTGATTGGCACAGTCAATGTCGTCACATGCCGCCGGAGATTGCTCCGTGCCGGTCGGCATTATGGACGTGATCAGACCATCGACACAATGCATGTCAACCAGGTTGCCGCACGGCTTGCGGAGATTGCGGTAGCAGGTCCGCATCACAAATCGCGCTCAATGCTGCGGATGAAGACGGCCAGCGTGCAGCCGGTCTCCGTTCGCGAATTATGTTGCGTGCCCTCTTTCAAGAGCACGAAGTCACCCGGCCGGAACACCGTGCCGTCGTACTCGATCAGTTCACCATCCAGAACCAGGAACTGCTCGTGGCAGGTGTGCTCATGCGGCTGCGACTGCGTGCCCGGCGCCATCTTGTAAATCGTGAATCCGACACCAGCGGGAAACGTCTCGTCCAGTTGCAGGAAGGTATTGCCCGGCAACGCGATGCCGCCAGCAATCACGGGTTGAAACGGCGCCGACATGAAGTTGACGACCAGACGCTCGGATGAGTGGGTTGGCTTCATGCTGGTACTCCCTTTGACTTTGCTCTACCCCCGCATCCGTTCCGCCTTGGGATCGAACAGCGGTTCGAGTTGCAGCCTCGCCGCACGCCGGTCGCCGAGAATTTCCACTTCCCATTTGGCCACCGCCGCGCCATTGCCCAGCGTCTCGCTCGGCACATAGCCGATCGCCAGCGATTTCTCAGTATGGTGACAATAACCGCCCGACGTGATCCAGCCCACCACCTTATCGTCCTTCCACACTGCTTCGTCGCCGAGCGCGTCTGCGTCGGTGGCCTCGACCACGAAGCTCACACGCTGGCGTTTGGGCGCAGCCTTATCGGCGGCGGCGCCGGAGCGGCCGATGAAATCGTTTTTGGTGAGGTCGACAAAGCGGCCGAGGTCAGCCTCGAACGGCCCGTAGATCGGGCGGAACTCGCGTGCCCAGGTGCCGAAATTTTTCTCGCGGGCCAGCGACAGCAGCGCGCGCGAGCCGAACGGGCGGATACTGAACTGATGGCCAGCGGACCACAGGGCCTCGAACAGCGCCACCTGGTGCTCGGGCTTCACCCACATTTCAAAGCCGAGGTCGCCCGTGAAGGTGATGCGCCCGACCATGGCCGGCACCATGGCGATTTCCATGTAGGGGCGGAAATCCATGAAACGGAAGGCCTTGGCCGAGATGTCCTGGTCGGTGAGCTTGGCGAGCAGCTCGCGGGATTTCGGGCCGGCGATGGAGAGGCCGCACAAGGATTGTCCGCAGGCAACGACCCGCACACCCGTGGGGTCCGACCCCTTGAAAAGTGGGGTCTGACCCCACAGTGTCAGCTGTTGTTCGAACCAGCGCATGTGGTACTTCTCTGCCGCGCCTGAGCCGAAGATGAAGAAGCGCTCCGGTGCCGCCTTGGCCACCGTGAAATCTCCGATCAGCTTGCCGGCCTCGTTCAGCATCGGCGAAAGTGTCAACCGGCCTTCCTTCGGCATCTTGTTGGCCAGCAGATGCGACAGCCAGCTCTCGGCATCTGCTCCGGTCACCTCGTATTTGGCGAAGGTCGAGGTCTCCGAGATGCCGACGCCGGTGCGGACAGCTTTGCACTCGGCCTTCACATGCGGGAAATCTGTCGAGCGGTGGAATGAGAACTCGTCCTTGACGCCCTTGGGCGCGAACCAGAGCGGGGCCTCGAGGGCAAAATTGTCGCCCATGACGGCGCCGAGTTCGAGCCATCGGTGATACATCGGTGTCGTTCGCAAGGGTCGCGCGGCCGGCAGTTCCTCGTTCGGGAACCGCACGCGGAAACGGCGGCCGTAGTTCTCCCGTACTTTTGCATTGGTATACGAACGGTTGGCCCAATCGCCGAAACGGGCGACGTCCATGGCCCACACGTCCATGCCCGGATCGCCATCGACCATCCAGTTCGACAGCGCCAGGCCGACGCCGCCGCCTTGGCTGAATCCGGCCATGACACCGCAGGCGACCCAATAGTTGTTCAAGCCACGAATCGGCCCGATCAGCGGATTGCCATCGGGCGCGAAGGTGAATGGGCCATTGATGATCTTCTTGATGCCCGCCTTCTGGAACGGCGGGAAGTGCCGAAAACCGACTTCCAGGTTTTCCGCCATGCGATCCATGTCGTCGGGCAGCAGCGTCGGGCCGAAATCCCAGGGCGTGTCTTTGGGCGACCAGGGAATGCCATGCTTTTCGTAGGTGCCCAGAAGCATGCCGCCGCGCTCCTGGCGCATATAGATCTCGCCATCGAAATCGACCGCGTGCAGCACCATCTTGCCGGTGCTCTTGTTGATGGCCGCGACTTCGGGCATATCCTCCGTGATCAGATATTGATGCTCCATGGCCAGCACCGGCAGCTCCAGGCCGACCATGCGGCCGACTTCGCGCGCCCACAGGCCTCCAGCATTCACGACGTGCTGGGCGATGATCGTGCCCTTGTCGGTGACGACATCCCAAGCGCCGTCCGTGCGAAGATTTGTTTCCATGACGCGCGTGTGCGTATAGACTTCGGCGCCACCCTTGCGGGCGCTGATGGCAAACGCATGCGTGGTGCCGGACGGATCCACGTGCCCCTGGATCGGATCGTACAGCGCGCCGGTGAACTGCTTCTTGTCGATCAGCGGCAGCCGCCGCTCGGCCTCGTCGAGCGACACCAGTTCCACCTGCATGCCAAGATAGCGGCCCTTGGAATGGATGTTCTTCAGCCACTCCCAGCGCGCCGGCGTTGCCGCCAGCATCAGCCCCTCGGTCATGTGCAGGCCGCAGGAGTGGCCCGACAGCTCTTCGATCTCCTTGTAGAGATTGATCGTGTACTGCTGCAGCTTGGCGACGTTCGGATCGCCATTGATGGTGTGCATGCCGCCGGCCGCATGCCAGGTCGACCCCGAGGTCAGCTCCAGCCGCTCCAGAAGCACCACGTCGCGCCAACCCTTTTTGGTCAGATGATACAGCACGGAGGTGCCGACCACACCGCCGCCGATGACGGCCACCTGTACGTGAGACTTCATGGGCGCGCTCCCCGTGGGCAATTGGTCGAAATTGGTTCGCAATGGGCGTGATTGGTTCGTGATTAGTGGTAAGGGGTTGTCGGGAAGGGGTCAAGATCGCGGGGCGGGGCGTTGCCAGACGTTTTCAATTCTGCTGGCAACAGCCGGTCATCCCACTTTTCGGAAAAGAGGGATAACCGGCGCGAGTTGCGACCGCTTTTCAAATCCGCGGGTAACTCGCTGTTGCGCAACGTCGATCCGACCCTTGTCTCGCTACCTGACAGCTTCGATCAAGTTCATTGCGCTAAATGGATTTCCTGATCCGCGAACCGGTACGCAGCGTGCTGCTCTATAAGGGTGGCATTCCAGTCCCCGTGCCCGCCCCGGAACGATACGGTGTGCACAAGCTGATCGTTGCCGCCGTGCGCAAGTCGGGCCAAATGAAAACGGCTAAGGACATTGCGCAGGCCGAGCAGATCAGGCGCGCCATGCTGGTGCGCCACCGCTTTGCGCAGGCCGAAGCGTGATGGAAGCCTGGGAGCGCGGACCCAATTGGCGCGAGGTACTGACCAAAGGATTGTCGATGATGTCGGAGGCTGCGCCCGAGCCATTCAATGCGGCGCTGCTTGAGCAAGGTTGGGTGGAGAGGCCAAGGCATCCATGCGCGATGCCAATTGGCATGAACCTAGAACCGGGAGTTGCCTGAGCGCGCATGGGCAGAGAATCGTGTATTTTCCTGCCCATGATGAACAGTTCTTTGCCGATAAGGCTTCACCCGGCGGGTGCTCAACTTGCGGTTGAAACGAGCCCGCCCACAGGC
>JANLQJ010000285.1:0-26318 GCA_031367715.1 Hyphomicrobiaceae bacterium
GCCTGTGGACCTTCCGCGATCAGTTGTTCCAGCAGGCGCGCAATCGTCGTATCGTTGGTTGTCATCGAGGTTCCTCTTGGTCGAAGAACATCGATGCCTGATTCGCGCTGTCCGCCCCCGCGGGGGCGGACCGCGCGTCCACAGCCACTTTGCGTCATGAGCAATTTCCAGACATCAGGTTACACCGCCCAGGCGCCGCATAAGTGCCTGACACCCAGCAAGCTGCACTTCGAGTCAATTCGGCTTCTTGCGCTCGGCAGAGCGGCAGCAGCAGGTGACGCCGCGCTCGGCATCGATCTCGATCATTGTATCGTAGGCGAGTTGCTGCAGATGTCGCAGCTGCGTGATGGCGAATTCCACCGTGGCAGCGACTTCCACCATGATCTCGTCGTCGTTGACCTCGTCATGGATGCCTTGCAGCATGCCGAGGATCACTGAGACGTTGCCTCTGTCGAGGCCGGCACTACAATTCCGAATAGCAAGTTCGCTCAACGCTGCGTCTCCTTAGGACGGTTTGAAGGCCACCTTGCATTCGATACTCCCTGGTCTCCGGCACGCTGTGAAATCGCATACCTTTTTGTGCAGGCCGATGCGTTGCTGGCTAGTCGTTCCAGAAGATGCTGGTTCGAATACCAGGCAATTGCCTGATTTTTTCATGGCAAACGGCCTATTTTCAAAGACTAGCAGAAATTCCGAACTTGTTTAACTAGGTACGATCCTAAACAAGCATAAATGCCAATGGCTTCGGGTACAGCTGCCGGGCGCTAGCCGGCAACGTCCACGGCGCCGCCGACTACAGTAGCTCCGCCATCGGTGCGCCGCATTGGCGACACCATCGACGCTAGAGTCCAGTGCTGACCTCGGCTGGGCATGGCAACCCGACTGGGAGCCTTAACCGGTCCTTAACCGTGACCGGATGTGATGGCCTTTGGATCCCATTGGGCCGCTGGCCAGAGTTCGCGTCGTGGAGTTGCCTCAGTATGTTGCGTCATCGTGTGTTGTTTGGTGCCGTTGGCGCCATCGGCTTGGCCTGCCTGCTGGCAGCCTGCTCGTCGGGTAGCCCGGAAGTTGGCCAGCTCGGCTTGAATGACAGTGGTTCGACGGGTCAGCCTGCTGCGCTGCGTTCCGGTTTGGGCCTGAACGACCATGCAGCAAAGGCGAACCTGGCAGCGAGTGAAGTCGCGGTTGATAGTTCGGGCAAGGCGCCCAAGGGCGCACTGGCCGACCGCGACTACAGCGGTGCGTCGCTCGATGCCGAGAAAGCCTTGAAACTCATCAACGATTATCGTCAGGCCAAGGGCTTGAAACCGTTGCGGCTGGACGCCAAGCTGACCTTGGCAGCCAAGGCGCACTCGCGCGATCTGGCCAAGACCGATCGTATCTCGCATTACGGCTCGGACGGCTCAAGCCCGTGGGACCGGGTTCAGCGCGCTGGCTATAGCGCCAAGATAGCGGCCGAGAATGTCGGCACCGGACAGGCCTCGCTGGAAGAAGTCTTCAAGGGCTGGACCGAGAGCCCTGGTCACAACCGCAATCTTCTGCTGCCGGCCGCTCGCGACATGGGCATCGCCCTGACCGCCGAACCCAAGACCGAGTTCAAGACGTTTTGGACGCTGGTGGTGGGAAGTTCATCTTAGCGGCCTGTCAACGCCGAAAACGCCGAAACATCGAAGCCCAACCGGCGGCTGGCGAGCACATAGAACAGCACTGCCGAGATGGTCATGGCACCGGCATTGGCGAGCGCCGCGCCGAGCACACCATAGGGCGGCACCAGCGCCAGCGATAACGCCACATCGCTGACTGCCGATACGAACAGTACAAGCGCGCACAGCTTCTGCTGCCCGACCATCCGCAGGACCGATTCGGCGGGGCCGACGGCGGAGCGCACGACCAACCCGAAGGCCAAGATGAACATCAACGTGTAGCCAGTGGTGAACTCGGCGCCGAACAGGCTGAGTAGCGGCTTGCCGACCGCCAGCAATGCGGCGGCTCCGAACAGCGAGGGCAGGAAGGTCCAGATCGCGCCGTTCTGCACCACCCGCTTGACGCCGTCACGATCACCGCGCGCATTTAACTCTGACAGGCGGCCTGAAATGGCGCTGCCGACGGCGTAGTTCACAAAAGCGATCAGGCCGATGCTCTTCAAGGCGGCAAAATAGATCCCCACCTGAGCCGGTTCGCCAAAGCGGGTGAGAACCAGCACGTCGAGATTCTGCAGCACCAGTTCGCAGGCCGAGACGAAGCAGATCGGCAGCGATGTCGCAAGCCATTCGCGAATGGCAAAGCGTGGAGCTGCCGCTCCGACCTCGATCCCTAGGCGCCGCTCCATGAGACCCCACTGCACCAGACCGGTCACCGAGGTGGCTAGCAAAGCTGCACCGGCAGCGGTGCTCGCCAGCATCGGCAGTCCCACGATGTGCGCCGCGACCATGGCAGCGAGAATTAGCAGCGGACGCAATATGTAAGGTGGCAACAGACCCAGCCCGATCCAGGAGCGGGCCCGACCAATGCCGTCCTGCACATCGGTGAGTGCGTAGAGCGGCAGGCACAACATGGCCAGGCCGAGAGCGAGGCGATAGTCGGTAGCGATGGCATTGCCGGCAAGCCAAAGGCCAAGAAGGGCAAGCACTGTCACCAAACTGGCGACCGCAACCGGAATGGCACGGCCCGCGCGCAGCACGCCGGCGAGCAGATCCATCTGCTGCAAGGCGAGGTACTGCGGCACAAAGCGTATGACCGAAAGTTGCAGACCGAGCGACGACAGTCCGCCGAGAATCAGCACCCAGACCCAGACCCAGACGAAAATCCCGTACTCGGTGCTGCCCATCCAGCGCGCGAGAATCACCTGCGTGAGATAGGCAATCGCTGCACTGAGCACACGAATCGCGAACGCGGCCAGCGCCGCCTGCCCCACCTTGGCCGAACCACCCTGGCGATCGCGCCAGGCCAGCAGTCGGCCGAGCCGACCCGAATTGGCCAGTGAACCGGCCAGCTCAGGCTGCGCGCTGGAGGGTTGCATTAACATGAGGAACAGATCGAACTCCGGACTCAACGAGCGGGCTCGCGCGCACAGACGGCGACGCACCCATGCGGCCGCGCTAGGCCTGGGTCAATCTTACAGCCAAGGTATTGATACGGTTGCTATCAGTCGGCGCCGAAGCGGACCGATTCGCCAAGGCGTTTGGCCTCGCGCTCACGCACGATGTCGGCAACCTGGGCCCAGGCGACGCCGCGGCGGCGATCGCTGTTCTGTAGGTGCGTCGAAGCGAAAAACTCAGCAACCTCCGCAGCGAGGCACCCATGCCGACCCTCCAGCACCAATGCCATGGAACTCAGCTCATCGCCCGTCATGGTTGAGTTGCTGACGCTACGGCTCGTCTTGACCATTTTATGCTCCCACTGTTCTCGACCTCGAGCCAACTCAAGCAAGTTTGACGCCAATCCAGGCCGCCAACGAAAAAAACCCGGCCGAAGCCGGGTTTGAGTGGGGCATTTGGAGAGAAGTAGGAAGAGTAGGCAGGCTGTTCAGCGAGCAGAAGAGCAAAGACTTCGGGCGATGCTGGCGATGGCATGGTCCCAATTGGGAGCAGCAATTGAGACTTTGAGGCCGAAGGCGTGACAGGCGTCGGGCGGCGAGCCGCCATCGCGGAAGATACGGGCACAGGACTGGCGGGCGAGGCCAAGTGCCTGATCCCACTGCACCGGGCTGATATTGCTGGGCTTGGTCATGGGAGTGGATCCTTGCGAGAGCGGTAGCTCGTCAACTGACGGAAGGTCAGGGTCAACTGAAGGGTACGCAATGACCGAAGGGTAGATTGGCAGGCGCGGCCGAAGGAGAGCGGAGAGCGCCACTACGCGGGACCGTGGCATGTGACACTTTGTGGTGGTGGTGTCTCGATCAACTACGCCTGCCAACTCTGTGCCGGCACGTCGGGCCCCCGGGGGAGGGCTGGTGCCGGAATTCCCGTCCCTGCCTTGGGCGTTCCTCCCAATTTGCAGATTTTTGTCCACTGTTCTTGACGCCTTGGTTTTGTGGCCAGGTAACGGGTTTTCTTACGGGGTACTCACGGGGAACAAACGCTCCGGTCGGGCAACCGGCACGCAACGGAACAACGCTTGCTTGACAACGCAAGGCGACAACGCGAGCGGACACGACGCTTAGGCAACCGGGCGCTACTGGACGCTACTGGAAACAGACGCGATACCAATGCTTTACGCTACGGGTACGCTACGCTAGTGCAGCCGAACCGTTGGCTTTGAGCCATGACTGGACGCAGAACTGATGATGTAACCAGGCTCGCGGCTTGCGGTATCGATGCTACGGCGCCGGGCGATACGCTTGGACTGGATTGCCTGACGCTGTTTTCTTGCCCGCAACAACGCACTGGCAAGCACCGATCGGGGGCTACTGGACGCAACTTGTGACTCTACGGGGAACGCAACACTGTGGGTACGCAACTCGAACGCAACGGGACGCAACGCAACTTTTGGGGACGCTGACATGCAACAACGCTCCTAAATCCGGTACCTGACGCAAAACCTTCGAACGAAACCGGACGCTTCACAAACTGACGCTGTGGGAGCTACGCAGACGCTACTGAACCTTGCTTCCCGCTTACTCAATCCGCCGGATCAACTCGCTGCGTCCGACAAGGAGGAATATGCCGGTGCTTTGAGGCAACAGATGGGCGCTAAAATGAACTCCTGTTCATAAGTGGAGTTTTATTTGATTGACACTGCGATTTTGGCAACAGGGCTGTGGATTACGCCCAATAGGCCTGTCGCAGACGGTCGCGATGCCGTGCCAGCCGCGAACGGAGCTTGGCGGGGCTGAGCAACGTGCCGAGATGACGCTGCAACTGTGCAGAATCGCCTAGGCTGCGCCAAGCCTCGCGGCCGGCAAGGCTGATTGCCGCAACCGACGCGCGCCATCCTGGCGATTGACCTAAGCCGGCGATAGCAGTGTCGGCCCAGGCCAAATCACTCGCTTCCAGATCACCCAAGTCTGCCGCAGGCGCCAGCAACCGCCGGAAGGCGGCCAAATAGGACATCGCCATACGCTGCTCTTGGTGGGACTCAAAGGGCTCCAGCGCAGCGGTAAGCGTCTCGCTGGCAGGAACATTGCCAAGCACAATCGACAGTTCGAAAAAGCCTCGCATCAGCAGCCGATGCGTCGCGAAATGGCGATGATGGGACTGGGCATGGACGATCAGATGCGCGATGCGATCTGCCGGCGTGGGCAGGCGATAACGCACGCCGTCCCGTTGCACCAGCTTGGCGGCGGCCGGCAGCCGGACTTCAAGTGCCGGCAGGCATCGTTCGGCAAACAGCCGCGTGTGCAGCTCGACGGCGAAGCGGCCGGAGGGTGCGATCAGGGCCGGGTAGTGCGCGTCGCGCGCCGGATCATAGTCGGCTTCGCGCGGCGCATAGCCAATCTCAACGAGTGCAGCAACGGCTTGCGGCAGGCCCTCGGCGGAAACCAGCAGATCGAGATCGGACAGGAATCGCCAAGCAACCGGTTGCTTTGGCCGACTGGCCAGCAGTGCGGCCCCCTTCAACACGATGGGCTCGATGCCGTGACGATTGAGGGCACCGGAAATGCTGAGCAGAGCGTCGTGCATCACCACATTGCGAGCGGCATTGGCTGCATGAATGCGCAGGAAAAACTCTTGCGCGGCCTCGGGCACTGCCGGACCGAGGGCTTCAATGGCCGGAAAGAGCGCCGGCAGCACCAGTTGCGCACTGGCAAACGCGACCACACCACCCCAGTCGAGGCCGGGCCCGAAATCGGTGGCCGGATAGTCCAACGACGCTGGTGCTGCCAGACGCCGCAGTAACGTGAGTGTCGCGGCGATGGCTTGGGGATTGCTCATGGCGCGCGCGCAATCGAAAGAATGGCCTGGAGGGATGGGCCAAGATCGCCATAGGTGATGTGCCAGGCTGGCGTTGTCTCTGCCAGTTCGGCCAGCGGCCGCGCACTGGCAGGTGAGCCGGCGATTGCGCTACCGGCATCGACCAGCAGGGCGAAGGATTGGTCGGGCGCCAGCTGATGCACGGCGAATTCGGCGCGCGGCTCGAAGCTTGGAAAAATGATAGTTTTGACGCAATTTGCCTTGGCACATCTTGACCCGGCGAGTGGCAGATAGCGCACCGCAAGATCGCGAATTCTGTGGATCGGCTGTTCATCCAGCGCCGGAAACCATCCCGCCACCTGCTGCCAGGATCCCGACTTCACCGACAATGCGGTTGGAAACGGGTGCACAGCGCGGCCAGCGCGATCGAGCGGGACGAGATCATCGCCGAGATAGTCGCCGCCCGCCGAGACTAGCGCCGCCGTCAGCGTCGACTTACCAACGCCGCTGCGCCCAGCCAGCAGCACCGCGCCGGAGCCGAAGTCGACCGCGCAGGCGTGCAGGATCGCGGCGACGCGGTCAGAACCTATGAGCGTAAGGGCTATCTCAGTCAGCACCTGCCGCCGGATTTCGGCAGGCGAGATGCTGGAGTGCAGCAAGGTGCCGTTCAGCCAGATGTCAAAACGATCAGCCCGCTGCACGACGTCGAGGATTGCCGCAGGCTGGCCGAGGGCGGCAACCGTCAGCGGCACCACAACAGCGGCGAGAAGTTCGCCGAGCCATCTCACATGAACACGTAGATGCACTGTCCGGCCGCTTGCGGACGTCAAGTAAAACTCAGTCGACGCCGCGTCGGTGGCCTGCGGATAGTAAAAGCATTGGGGGACAGAGAAATCCTGTTGCACTGCAGGGCCCGGCTTAGCCGGTAGCTGCAAAAGCGCATCGTCCTGACAAACCTCCCACGTTGCGCGGCCAGCGGCATTCAGCAGACCAAGTGCACCGGTAGCGGGGCGGAACACACACAGGGCGTCGCCAACCGGCGTCAGCTCAAGACCTGCAGCCTCTCGCAGCATAACGAAGCTCCCGCCGCGATGGCCACTCTCAACCGTGCGAATGACGGCGCGTGTGATCGTTGTAGTCGCCGGACTTCCAGCTGTCCTCGCCGCCGCCTTTGCCACCATCTTCGCTGGCGCTGGCCACGCCACCTTCGAGTAATACCAGCATGGCCGGCGCGGTCATGGCCGCGAACCGGCCGATATCGCGCAACGATTGGCGGCGTGAGCGCAGGCGCTCGTCGGCAGCCTCGTTAACTGCGGCAGCAACAACAGACATCGGGTCGGAACTCATGACGGCCTCGATCGGAAGGGACACAGACTCTTAGAGGCTCGGGCATATCGATGAAGAAACCGCTAAATCTTGGCGGCCTCAACGCCGGACCGCAGCAACCCACGCGCCGCCAAACCTCCGCCAGCAGCAAGACCCAGCCCAATCGGAATGTTCCAGGCCGCCAGCGACAGGCCTAGGATCATCAATGCCGGCCGGTCGCAGCGCACGACTTTCTGGGTCTGCAGGGCCTTCAACAAGTCTTCTGGTGTGGTGGCAAGCGGCGTGCCGCCGGTGCAGGTTGAGGGACCCGCCCACCACTGCCATTCGACGCCAGCGTGATAGAGACCCAGACCGGCATTGGCGAGCAGGCCAAGAGCGGCCACACCAATCAGCGTGGCGGCCCAAGCGGGGCGGCCAGCGCTGATCAGGGCCGAGGCACCAATCGCCAGCGGCACACCAGCGTAATAGGCATAACGCTCTTTCAGGCAAAGCTCGCAGGGCGCATAGCCCCACACATATTCCAAACCGAGCGCCATCAGCAGAACGCCGGCACAGACCACCAGGAACAGGAAGATCATCTGTTCGGGCTTGCGCAAATCCCGCAGGATGTCGGTCATCTGGCGTCAACCTCCTCAGGCAAACTTGGCGGCGAGGTAAAAGCCGAGCACGATCACGGCCAGAGAAACCATGACCGTGGCCGCCAAATTGCGCCGGATGAACGGCTCGATCGTGCCGCCAAAGCGGTTCAGTAGACCAGCCTCGATATAGAAACGCGCGCCACGCGTGATGAAGGACAGCACCACGAACCAGAACAGATTGTAGCCCGCGACACCGCTGGCAATGGTGACCAGCTTGTAGGGGATGGGCAGCAGTCCCTTGATCAGGATCACAGCCGCTCCATAGTCGCGATACCAGATGCGGAACTGCTCGAATTTGGCGCCATAGCCATAGAGATTGAGCAGCCAGGTGCCGAGCGAATCATAGAGCAGCGCGCCAATGGCATAGCCGAGCAGCCCACCCAGCACCGAAGCGACCGTGCAGATGCCAGCATAGAACCAGGCCCGCTTCGGCGCTGCCAACGCCATCGGGATCAGCATCACGTCGGGCGGGATGGGAAAGAACGAGCTTTCGGCAAATGAGACAGCGGCCAGCACATAGGGCGCATTCGGGCTGCGCGAGAGGGCGGACAGTCGGTCATAGAAGGATTGGAACATGGCGCCTGCGGGTGATGGATGCGGCATGGTTGAGTCGCGCAACCCATAACCCATTCAAGAGGCCGCTGCCTATCAATGGACGGTCGCACCCTGTGGTTGTCGCCATCTTCCCGCTCTTGGCTGGCAGAAAACGTGGCCTACGGCGTCGGATTGTTGCGTTCCAGCCAGTCGGCGGCGTCGAGATCGGCTTGCTGGCGCTGCGCGGCTGTCAGGCTGGCGAGAATCCCGTCCAGCTTGAAGTCGCTTGCCCCGTGGGATCGCCCGAGCAGGTGCCATTTGGCAGCCGTCACCAAGTCTTTCTTGTAGACGATGCCGAAGGCATAAAGGTTGGCGAGGCGGTTCTGGGCGACCGGGTGGCCATGCTCGGCAGCGGCGGTGAAAAACCAGGCGGCGCGATTGGGGTCGCGCGCCACGCCGCGGCCCTTGTACAGCATGATGGCGTATTCGACCTGGGCATCGGCAAGGCCCGACTGCGCGGCCAGCTCCATCCAGTGTGCGGCCTGGCTGTCGCTCCAGGTCCCACCGACGCCCGTCAGATAGAGTTGCGCGAGATCGTAGCGTGCTTGGGCATCGCCGGCTTTGGCTGCCTCGCCAATCAAGGTTGCGCCACGCTTTTCGTCCCGCGGCGCGCCATCGCCGGAAACATATAGCACGCCGAGATTGTACTTTGCCGGGACATTGCCCTGGGCCGCCGACTGCGCGAAAAGTTTTGCGGCTGCCGCCTTGTCCTGTGGCACGCCGTCGCCCTTGGCCAGCAGCAGGCCGAGTGCGAATTGTGCATTGCCGTCGCCAAGGTCCGCGCCCTTGCGAAACCAGGCTGCCGCTTTAACACGATCGCGCGGCACGCCGAGGCCTTCGGACAGCATGCGGCCGATCAAGGTGTGGGCCGCCGGTTCTCCTGCCGCCGCAGCGGTTTTGGCCAAAGTCATTGCCGTGACAAAGCGGCCGTCCTCGTAGGCGGCGTAGGCCGGATCGACCGCAAGCGCGGCAGGCGCCACAGCGCTGGTCGCATCAGCAGGCGGGGGTTCGGTGTCGCGGGTCTTGACGGTGTTGGCCGCTGCGGCAAATTGACTGGTGGCGAGCAGCCAAAGGGCACCCGCCGACAACACGATCAGTATTGGTGATTGGCGACTCACCGCGAGCCACCACGACTGAGATCGAGCGCCGCTAATATCTCAATGGCAAGAGCCAAGCCGGCGTCGGGACCCGATGCGACGAAATCGACACCAGCCATCACAAGCGGACCGACGGCACCGGCGTCTGCGACGTTCCAGGCCACGCAAGGAACCGCAAACATCTCGGCCCACCAGCCGACCATCTCCAGTCTGGCCTCGGGATCGTCAACAGCCGCATGACCGAGCGCGACATAGTCGGCACCAAGCTCGGCCAGTACCATGGCGTTGTGGCGAGCAAGGCCACAGCCCGCCCCGACAATGCGTCCATCACCCAGTACCGCGCGCGCGGCCCGAAACTGCTTTTCGGCAAGATCGGAGTCTGGCTCATAGTGCAAATGCACGCCGTCAGCGCCAATCGCCAGCGCCAGTCGCGCATCGTCGGTGATCAAGGCGGCACAATCGGCGGCCTGAATCGCCAGCACAAGCGGCTCAAGCAGTTCCCGGTCGGCGGCGTGCCCTGCCTCGGGCTGCAGCAGCACGCAGGCGATGCGCCCACGCCGCAACGCCCGCGTCAGCGCGTCGACTTCAAGGGTCTGGCGACCGACGGTGACGACGAGATAGGCTTTCGTGCTGTCCGACAAGAAAATGTTCCGCTGGCTATTGTTGGAAGGGGGCTGGCGCGAGCACGCAATGGTAGCTTGCTATCGGCCAGGATTCCGGCAGCAAATTGACCCCGGCCGCCAGCACCGGCAAATCGCCGCACCGTCCCCGGGGTTGAGCGCGGGTCTTTGACATGAACGCTACACAACGGCAGCATTCAGATCGGGTTCAGGTAGCTGGCGGCATTGTGGTGGCATGGATCGAGGTTGCTGGTCACCGGTAAGAACCGAGCCGCCGAGCGACCCCCAGGCGTGGCCCCAGGGCCCGCCGGGGGACACTTGAAAGCAGGACAGCAGCGACTAGATCAGTGTAAATGGTTTCACTGCAACATCAGGCGAGCTTCAGCGATGAGCATGAATGGCAGGATTTTTCAGGCAAGCAGCGTCAAGCGCGGCGGCCTGTTGGTGGCGGTCTTGACTGTGTCGCTGCTCGGGCTCGCAGCGGTTGCCCACGCCGCCGACGAGGACTGCAACTGGTATGCGCTGAAGTCAGCCGGTCAGATGCAGACGAACGAGGCTAAGAATTGCGGCCAAAAGGGCGAAGGCTGGAGTACCGATCAGGCGGTCCACCTTGCCTACTGCCAGAGCGTATCGCCAGAGGAATGGCTCAAGGCTTACCGGGATCGCGAAAAGCAGCTGAAGACCTGCGGCTGAGCCGGTCATCGCGGGCCAGTTGAACTCTGCAGTTTTTGCTGCGGCGCGAGCCGGCCATTCCCCCCGATGGCCGGCTCGTTCCGTTGTTTGGTGCTTTTGACCAGTGTTCCGACTCTTACAAATGATTCCCGAAGTTGTGCGTTGCGCCGGGATGCGAGTGCTCTGGGTACCAAATGATTGTTTCAGAACAATAGAACAGAGTATCCAACCATCAGGGAGTCTTGACCACCAGCCCCTGCCGCGAGGCATAGGACGCCAAGTGGTTCAGGGTGATATTACCGTGGATGTACTGGCCGACCGGCGAGCTGTAGACATATTTTGCCTTGGAAATGATCAGCGAATTGGCACCGCTCACCATGTTGTCCCAGGCCCCAGGATAGGTGGCGCCATGCGCGTAGGGCTGCGCACCGTTGGAGTTGTAACTCCAGTCAACTTCCATTTGGTTGGTGCCGGCATTGAACGTCAGCGACACGATCTCGATCGATAGGCTCTGACGCGAGTATTTGCCGATCAAGGCGTCAGAAATGCGCATGAGGTCCTTCAGGTCCTTGCTCGAGACGCTTGGCGAGCGGGCCACCATGTCGCTGACCGAGTCGGCAATGATGTTGACGCGCCCATCGACGGTCAGGGCGTCACTGACCTCGACCGAACCCAACAGCATGATAATCATTACCGGTACGATCATGGCGAACTCGACGGCAGCAAAGCCGCCGATGTCATTGACCAGAGTCCGCACGAACATCGCGACACGTGTGGTAGCCTGTTGCACTTGCGTTTTTTGGGTCATTGGAAACCTACGTTAAACCTGAGAGCCTTGTCAGTCGGTCTGTAAACATCCATCCGTGCACTGCTGGGCGCTAGCAGCTGTATGGAGGCTTGGGCTTGGCGCCAACTGCGAACGGCTCGTTCCTGGTGGCAAAACCCGTAATGATCAGCCGACTGCCATCGGGCATGTTGCCGAGGCCAAGGCCGAGCTTGCCGGTGAAATCACCAAGGCCCGGCATGCCAATGAACAATTTCCAATCGTAGTAGATGGTCGCCACAACCATGTCGCTGGGCCCGCCCGGGCAATATTTTTCTGCTGCCCCTCTTGATCCATCTGGATTGAACAGATCTGGAAGATCGGCTGCGGCAGCGGAAAATGTGGGAAAGCTGCGAATATCCACAATGAGATTGTTATCGCAGGTCATGAACGCCGGAAGCTTGGCGCAGACTTTCTGCTTGAACTGCGACTTGCTCAGCGGGTTGCTGGTGGCCGTGCCATTTTGCGCGGCACCGGTCCGGATCAGCCGCGCCGCAGTTTCATTGGCATTCTCAAGCGAGAATTGCGCGAAGTAGACCAATGCCACCTCAAGGATGGCGAACAACAGGCCGAGGAACGGCCCGATCACCATGGCGAACTCGATCGCCGTTGCGCCAGACTCATCCTTGCGCCAAAGACGGCTGAACCCGCGTGGGCCCGAAAACAAACGCATGACAAAATGCCTCTCGAATACTGACGATGGCAGACATGCTCTTGCTATATCAAATGACCTATTGCGGGCAATTTAACTGCCTAGAATTGTAGGCTTGTTGGTCAACCAGTGGTTAACGCGTGTCGCGAATACAGGCGGTGGGTCGCGCGACTTATGGACAATGAGGGCCAGAACTGCCTGCGGCGGTCCTGGCCCTCGAAAAGTAGCTGACGCTAGACGTCGAAAGACTAGTTGCCGGACTGTGTGTTGTCCGGGCCGCCCTCGGAGATCTTCATCTTCTGCTGCGCCGATTGGGCGATGCCTTGATAGAATTTGGCATCGTCGCCCACCTTCAGCACCGGCTCGCATTTCGGTGTGCAGGCGTAAGTGAACTGCGAGTCGGCCCGAGTCAGTGTCACAACCTTGCTATCGTCGGCGCGCACCATTAGGCGGCTGGAATAGATGACCTTCTCGTCGTCATTGAGGATCATCAGATTGGTGACGCCGAAGGTCTTGCCGGTGATCACCAGCAGCTTCGTGCTCTTCAAGGTCACATCTGCGATGGACGGATTGCCGATGATGATATTGGCAGCCGGCTGATCAAGCGTGAGCAGACGCGCCTGATCGTACTGCACGATCAGATCCTCCGCCTTGGCCGTGGTCGCCAGCAGCGGGAGGGCAGAAAGGCCCGCGAAGATTGCGAGCTTGGTAAGGCTCTTGATCATGAAAGGAGGTCCTTGCGGCTGAAATTCTTGTCGAGCCCATAGAGACTGAAAATGGTGAATGAACTGCAAACACGTGCCCCAGGTGCGGATTTGCAACCAACGCCAGGCACCCGGCAAGGCTGCGGCTGGTCGGCGGCCACAAGCCGCGATGCCGATACCTGCCGTGTTATTGCTCGTTTTTCATAATGCCTGGCAGAAATAATTCCTAATACTGACCTCATTGCTTCGAACTACCAGATCGTTGACCAAGGTATTCGCCAGGTATTCAATTCCAACTCTGCAACCGTGGTAGGTTGTGACCGATTTTAATCAATTCGAAAGCCCAAATAGATGTCTCGTTAAGCATTGAGTCGCTGCGCATTTACTCCGCGTTAAATCGAGACCGCTAGGGTGACGTCAGTTCAGTTTTGCGGGATGGCATTCCTGCAAGCGAACTGAGAGAGAGTGAAGTTCCGTAAGGGAGAGTTGACATGAACAAGCTTTTCGCACGTTTCGGCAAAGACGAGTCCGGCGCCACCGCCATTGAGTACGCACTGATCGCCGCTATCGTCGGCATCGGCATCATCGTGGCCCTGACCAGCATGAAGACAGAGCTGAACAACACCTTCGAGAAGGTGACGAACACTCTGCAGAGCGCCAACGCCGAGTAGTCTTCCTACGGACGCCCGTTCCACCTTCGGGTGGGGCGGGTTCCGCTGGGACGAGATCGCGGGTCGTCTGCCAACTGGCAGGCGGCCCGTTGTCGTTTTGGGGCTGACCGCGAGCGCTGCCCACCAACAATATTTCGAACAATTTGCGTTTCCTGCTTGGCATTTAAGCTGGATTTTACTCAACCGTGCCAATGTCTTGAGGTGGCTGGCTCGATAACAAAAAGATGAGCCATGTGAGTGGAGGCGTAAACAGTGTTGGCGTTCTTGTGCTTGTGCGTATTCCCTGGAGCAATGGCCCTGGCCGGCTCCATGGATCTGATCACGATGACTATTCCCAATCGTATCTCGATCTTCCTGGTCGCCGCCTTTCTGGCTCTGGCGCCCTTTGTCGGCCTGACCCCAGGTCAGTTTGCCGGACACCTCGCCAGCGGCGGGGCGATGCTGGTGATCGGCATCTTCATGTTTGCCCGCGGCTGGATCGGTGGCGGCGACGCCAAGATCTTTGCGGCTGCGGCGCTCTGGTTCGGCTTCGACCATCTCGGTGACTTCACGCTGCTGTCGGCGGTGGCCGGCGGCGTGCTGACCGTCACGCTGCTGCTGTTCCGTATGCTGCCGTTGCCCCAGATCGCCATCAGCCAGGCCTGGCTGGTCAAATTGCATCATCCACGCACCGGCGTCCCCTATGGGATCGCCATGGCGGCGGCCGCTTTGCTGGTCTACCCTTCGACACCGTGGTTTTTGAACGTCGTCAGCTGATTCGCGGCCTTGAGTTCGCGATCAATTGAAAAAAGTCTCCAAGGGCGGTGGCTGACCTCGAGAAACGAGGCGCCGCCGCCCTTTTTGCATTGTCCCAATGGCCACAGGTATCGCTCTGTCTCACCTCATCGTCTCGTTTCAGGACCCAAGTTAACGGCCCGTTGACAATTTTTTCTGAATATCGGCTTCAGAACCGGGGTTTTGATATTCGGGGCGAAGGACCAAAGGGCTATGAGACGAGCACGAGTGATGGTGATGGCGATTGCCATCTTTGCTGCATTGGCAGCCGCGATGCTGGCCTGGAGCATGATGGGCAGGCAGCAGCCCAAGCAGGTCGCTAAAGTGAATATGGACACCGTCAGGGTGTTGGTCGCCACCAAGGCGATCGGCCTTGGCGACGAAGTGCGCGTCAGCGACTTCACCTGGGCGACTTGGCCCAAGGAGATGGTCAAGGACGGTCCTTACATCACCGATGCCAGCCGCCCGAACGCCGACAAGGAACTGGCTGGCTCGATCGCCCGCACGGCCTTCCTGCCGAAGGAGCCCATCAAAGAGGGTAAGCTCGTCAAGCTCGGTTCGGGTGGCGTCTTGGCAGCGATCCTCACCACCGGCATGCGCGCTGTTGCCACCAAGATCACCGAGGAATCCTCGGCCGGAAATTTCATCCTGCCCAATGACCGCGTCGACGTCATCGTGACACGCAAGCAGCGTGGCCAGAACGGCCGTGGCGAGAGCCAGGTTTCCGAGACGCTGTTCCGCAACATCCGGGTGCTGGCGATTGGCCAGGAGCTGGATCAGAAGGACGGCAAGAAGGTTGCGCAGGGCAAGACCGCCACGCTCGAACTGACCGCGAACCAGTCCGAAGTCCTCGCGCTCAACAATTCGATCGGCGAAATCTCTTTGTCCTTGCGCAGTCTTGAGGACGCGATGAAGGCAAAGAATGGCCCGATCGAGGAAGACACACCGAAGAAAGATCGCCCGAACGGTATCAAGGTTCTGCGTTACGGCAACTGGTCGCGCACCTACGGGCTGCAGTGATCTCCATCAGACTTGACTGGCAGCAGAGCCTCCAAACGCACATTCCTAAAGGTAATCCTTCGATGACCCAGAACCTTCACTTGAAGAGGGCCACCACGACCTGGTCGGCCATTGCCCTGATGGGCCTTGCGGGCCTTGCCAGCGTCGGCACCTTGACTGCGGGGACCGAGATCGCCGCCGCCGGCACGGTCAACACAGACATCAACCACACTGGCATGCTGCGCATCGGCTTCAATGAGAAGCTGCCGGCAACGCGCCAGATCATGGTCGGCCTCGACAAGACCATGGTGGTCGAACTGCCGCGCGCCTTGAAGGACGTGGTGGTCTCCAACCCACTCAATCTCGATGCCGTGGTGCAAACCTCGAACCGCGTCTTCCTGATTGCCAAGAAGGTCGGCGACGCCAACGTCTTTTTCTTCGATGAAAACGGCGAACAGGTGTTGACGCTGGAAGTGCGCATCGAGCGCGACATGCAGGTGTTCGACCGTATGATCGAGCGGCTGGTGCCCGGCTCCCACATCAATTCCGAAGTCATCAACGACACCATCGTGCTGTCCGGCTCGGTGCCGAACCCGGCTGACAGCGCCAAGGCATCCGAAATCGCTGCCCGCTTCATGCAGCGGCCAGGTGAGGCAAGCCAGACTTCGATCATCAAGGTGATCAACATGCTGCGCGTCGAGGCCAAGGAGCAAGTGATGCTCAAGGTCACGGTCGCCGAGGTGCAGAGAGACGCGATCAAGCGACTGGGCGTCAACTGGAACGGGACGAATGTCGGCGACAGCGGACAGAACTTTGGAACCAACAACCAGTTCCCGGTTTCAAGCGATATCAGTGGAAACAATTTCTTCACTGGAGTGGTGGGACCTTCCGCAGACCTAGCGCATTGCGCAAGCTTTGTAGGCAAGTTGGTCTCCGGCGCTGCATTCAACTGCCTGACCGCGTCGATGCAGGCCTTTGAGCGCGCTGGAATTTCGAAGACTCTCGCTGAGCCAAGTCTGACGGCGATTTCAGGGGAAACCGCAAGCTTCCTTGCCGGTGGCGAATTTCCGGTACCAGTCGGCCTGAGCAGTCAGAACGGTGTCGCCTCGACCACCATTCAGTTCAAGCCGTTTGGTGTTGCCCTTTCCTTCACACCACTCGTTATGTCCGAAGGGAGAATTAGTCTGAAAGTTTCCACCGAGGTTAGCGAGCTGTCAAATGAGGGCGCTGTAACTCTTGGACCCGGTGTGTCGATCCCCTCCCTGAAAGTGCGTCGCGCCAATACCACAATTGAGCTTCCAAGCGGTGGGTCGATGGTGCTCGGTGGGCTTATCTCCAATCGTACGCGGCAAAATATTGACGGCGTCCCTGGTCTCAAAACACTACCCGTTCTTGGCGCACTGTTCCGCAGTCGCGATTACAAGAACGCGGAGACTGAGCTGGTCGTGATCGTGACGCCTTACATGGTGAACGCGGTCGGCCGGGACAAGCTTGCGCTGCCGACAGACAATCTCGATGCCCCGTCCGACACGCAGGCGACGCTGATCGGTCAGCTGAACCGGGTCTACGGCAAGGCCGAGAAGACCCCGGCAGGACACTATCACGGCAACTTCGGTTTCATCGTCGAGTAAGCGGGTGGATGGAGAACAATCATGACACACCAAATGAACATGCCCGGCTGCCTCGGCGATAGCCTCAGGTCTGCCACTCTTCGTATCCTTGCTGTCTCGGCGCTCGCCATCGGCATCGCCGGTTGCGGACACCGCTTCGAGGACGGCCATACGGCCAGCCTGGCCGAGCCCGAAAAAACCGTCGAACAGCGCCACCCGATCGAGATCGAGAAAGCGCACACGTCGATGGCTCTGGCGGTTCCGGCCACAGCGAACGGCCTCAACACCTACCAGAAGGAGCGCGTGCGCCACTTCGTTGGTCAGTGGCGCAACGAGGGCGCCGGCAAGATCATTGTCGCCGGCAACAACCGCTCGGCGCTCGGCGATCTGCGCGACATCCTGATCGAGCACGGTGTGCCGGTCGGGGCGGTCCAGGTCACCGGCTATGGCGAAAATCAACCGGGCGTGAAGCTTTCTTTCGCGCGCTACATCGCCGAAGCCCCCAAGTGCGGCAAGTGGACTGACAACCTGGCGGACAACACGCAAAACACCAACTACGGCAACTACGGCTGCGCGGCGCAACACAACATGGCCGCCATGATCGCCAATCCGCGCGATCTGGTTAGGCCGCGCGATCAGACCGATTGGACCGACGGCGATCGGCGCGACTTCATGTTCCGTGCCTATCGCGGTGGTCAGGACACGACGGCCGATACCAAGGGCACCGAAAAAGCGGGCAACATCAGCGACGTGGCGAAGAAATAATGAGCAACCAGGCATTCACATCCCAGAGCCTGATCGTCGGCGAGAATATGCTGCCGGATCAGATCGATCATCCGGGCCAGGACGCTTTCAACGAGCTTCCCACTGCCCACGAGAACCACGAACGTGCGCGGCCGATCCCGCGCATCTCGATCCTGGCCTTTTGCGAGCAGCCGATCACCGCGCAAGTGGCGCAGGCCGCCAGCGAAGACCGGCGCCTCTCCAAAGCGCATGTCGGCGTGCACATGGGTGGCATCTATGCGGCCATCGCTCACTTCCAGGAGAACCCGACACCTAATCTGGTGATCCTGGAGTCGATGCTCGACCGCAACTCCATGCTGGCCGCGCTCGACCAGCTGGCGCAGCAATGCGATGCCGGCACCAAGGTGATCATCGTCGGTCACAGCAACGATGTGCTGCTGTATCGCGAGCTGTTGCGCCGCGGCGTCAGCGAGTATCTCGTGGCGCCGGTCTCGCCGCTGTATCTGATGGAGAGCATCTCCAATCTCTATGCCGATCCCGAGGCCGATCCGGTCGGGCACATGATCGCTTTTGTCGGCGCAAAGGGTGGCGTCGGCTCCTCGACCGTCTGCCACAACACCGCCTGGGTGATGTCGCGCATTCTGCAAAGCAATGTCGTGATCGCCGATCTCGACCTGCCGTTCGGCACCGCCGGCCTCGACTTCAATCAGGATCCGGCCCAGGGCATCCACGACGCCCTGTCGAGCCCCGAGCGTCTCGACGAAGTGCTGCTTGACCGCCTCTTGACCAAGTGCACGGACCATCTCAGCCTGTTTGCGGCTCCGAGCGTGCTCGACCGCAATTTCGAGATCGATCCGCAGGCCTTCGAGTGGGTGCTCGATGTGGTGCGCCAGAACGTGCCGCGCGTCGCCATCGACATGCCGCATATCTGGACGCCGTGGGCCAAGCAGGTGCTGCTGCAGGCCGACGAGATTGTCATCACCGCGAATCCCGATCTCGCCAATTTGCGCAATGCCAAAAATCTCGTCGATCTCTTGAAGCAGAGCCGCAAGAACGACCGCCCGCCGCATCTGGTGCTCAACTGCATGGGCATGCCCAAGCGCCCCGAGATTTCCGTCAAGGAATTCGGCGAGGCCCTCGGACTGCTGCCGCGGGCTGCCATCGAATTCGACGCAGAAACCTTCGGCCTGGCCGCCAACAACGGCCAGATGGTCGAGGAGCTGTCAGCCAAGTCGAAGGCGGCAGAGCACTTCCGCGCCCTGGCCTACGCGCTGACCAATCAGGCGGCACCCAAGGTCGAACAGCGGTCGATGCTGGCGCCGTTCCTCAAGCGCTTCAACATGAAGAAAGCGGGAGCTTAAGCCCCATGTTTGGCAAACGTAACACTGGCCAGCTTCCGCCGGTCAAGCGCAGCGGCCCCCAGCCGCAGGCGCTGCCGCCGGCGGCTGGAGGCAAGGAAGCGCCCAGGCCGATCGCTCCGCAGGCTGCCAAGCCGGCTCCAGCCTCGTCGTCGGCTCGGCCCAATCCGGCCGAGATGGCAGCCAAGGCAAAGCTTGAGGCCGCACGTCCCGCCGAACCGGCCAAGCCGAAACCCGTCGAACGCAAGCACTCCGAGGAGTACTACGACATTAAGACCACCGTCTTTAATGCGCTGATCGACACTATCGACCTTACGCAGCTGGCTAAGCTCGATGCTGACGCGGCGCGCGAGGAAATCCGCGACATCGTCTCGGAGATCATCCAGGTCAAAAACGTCGTGATGTCGATTGCCGAGCAGGAAGAGCTGCTCGAGGACATCTGCAACGACGTGCTGGGCTATGGCCCGCTCGAACCCTTGCTGGCACGCGACGACATCGCCGACATCATGGTCAACGGCGCTGGCACCACCTTCATCGAAGTCGGCGGCAAGGTCGAAATGACCAACATCCGCTTTGCCGACAATGCGCAGCTGACGAACATCTGCCAGCGCATCGTCAGCCAGGTTGGCCGAAGAGTCGACGAATCCAGCCCGATTTGCGACGCCCGCTTGCCGGACGGTTCGCGCGTCAACGTCATCGCCCCGCCGCTGGCCATCGACGGCCCTGCGCTCACTATTCGTAAGTTCAAGAAGGATAAGCTGACGCTCGAGCAGCTGATGAAGTTCGGCTCGATCTCGCCGGAAGCCAAGACCATCCTGGAAATCATCGGCCGGGTACGTTGCAACATCATCATCTCGGGCGGTACCGGCTCAGGCAAGACGACGCTGCTGAACTGCCTTACCGGCTCGATCGATCTCGAAGAGCGCATCATCACCTGCGAGGACTCGGCTGAGCTGCAGCTGCAGCAGCCGCATGTGGTGCGTCTGGAAACCCGGCCGCCGAACCTGGAAGGCGAGGGCCAGATCACCATGCGTGATCTCGTCAAGAACTGCCTGCGTATGCGTCCTGAACGGATCATCGTCGGAGAAGTCCGCGGACCGGAAGCCTTCGACCTCCTGCAGGCCATGAACACGGGCCATGACGGCTCAATGGGCACGCTGCACAGCAACAGCCCACGCGAAGCCATCAGCCGTATGGAATCGATGATCATGATGGGCGGCTTCTCGCTGCCCTCCAAGACCATCCGTGAGATGATCGTCGGTTCGGTCGACGTTATCGTGCAGGCCTCGCGCCTGCGTGATGGTTCGCGCCGCATCACGCACATCACCGAAGTGCTGGGCATGGAAGGCGATGTCGTCACGCTGCAGAACATCATCGTCTATGACATCACCGGCGAAGATGCCAACGGCAAGCTGATCGGCCGCCATCGTTCCACCGGCATCGCTCGTCCGCGCTTCTGGGAGCGGGCGACCTATTACGGCGAGGAAGGCCGTCTGGCCACCGCGCTCGCCTCGGCCGAAGTTCGTGACATCGACGGCTCGCCGCTGGGAGAGAAAAATGCTTGACGGCAATCTTGCTCCGATCTTCTTCGTCATCCTGATCGCGGTCGCCATCGGCGGGCTTGCCTATGTCGCGATCGGCCCGCTGCTGACCGGCGAGCACCGCTCGGAAAAGCGGCTGGACGCGCTCGCCAAGAGCAAGGCCAACCGCGCCGGCGGCCGCCAGGACGCAGCCAACGACCGCCGCAAACAGGTGCAGGATACGCTGAAATACGCTGATCAGAAGCGCGCCGCCGGCAAAAAAGTCACCCTCAAGACCAAGTTGATCCGCGCCGGACTTGCTGCCTCGCCGCAGCAGTTCCACATGGCCAGCGGCATCATGGGCGCCGTCGGCTTCGTCATCGCACTGGTCGGCGGCCTCAGCCTGGTGACGTCGCTGCTGGTCGGCTTTGCCTCGGGTGCGGGTCTGCCGCGCTGGATCATCCGCTTCCTGGCCAAACGCCGCCAATCCAAGTTCACCAATGAGTTCGCCAACGCCATCGACGTCATCGTGCGCGGCGTCAAGACCGGCCTGCCGTTGAACGAGTGCCTGGGCATCATCGCCCGCGAGAGCCCCGAGCCGGTCAGAGGCGAGTTCGTCGATCTGGTCGAGGGTCAGCGTCTCGGCATCCCGCTGCAGGAATGCTTCGATCGTATGCTCGAAAGCATGCCGCTATCCGACGTCAACTTCTTTTCCATCGTGGTTTCCATTCAGCAGAGTTCGGGCGGTAACCTCGCCGAAGCCTTGGGCAATCTTTCGGGCGTGTTGCGCTCGCGCAAGATGCTGGCGGCCAAGGTGGCGGCGCTGTCGGGCGAAGCCAAGGCCTCGGCGGCCATTCTGGGCGGCCTGCCGTTCGTGGTCATGACCATGGTCTATCTGACCTCGCCGGCCTACATCAACCTGCTGTTCCAGGAAAAGATGGGGCACGTCATGCTCGCGGTCGCCGCCTTCTGGATGAGCTGCGGTATCATCACGATGCGCCAGATGATCAACTTCAAATACTGATCACTTTCTTCCGGGACGCGCTCAAAGGGCACTGCCGTCATGATGGACATTCTTGAACTGATCGTCACGCCACAGATGGGCTTCATGCTGCTGGCTTCGATTGCGGCGTTTGCAACGGTGATGACCATCGCCATGCCGGCCCTGTCGCGCGACCGGGTGAACAATCGCATGAAGGTGATGGCGATCGAGCGCGACAAGATGCGCACCAGCCGCGTCACGGAACTGAACGGCGGCGACCGCACCAAGCTCAGGCATGCCAACAAGGGGCTGATGACGCAGGTCGTCGATCAGCTCAACCTGCGCCAGGCCTTCGAGACCGAGGACGTCAAGGACAAGCTGAAGATGGCTGGTCTGCGCGGACATGCGCCGGTGGTAGCCTTTGTGTTCTTCCGCATGGCGGCCCCGATCGTCACGCTGATCGCCGCCCTGGTCTATCTGTTTCTCTACAAGGACCATGGACTTGCCGTCATCTTCCGCATCGGCATCTCGCTGATTGCCGGTTATGCCGGGTTCTATCTGCCCAACGTGTTCATCCAGAATTTGATCTCGCGCCGCCAGGTTGCCCTCGGGCAGGCCTTCCCCGACGCCCTCGATCTGCTGCTGATCTGCGTTCAGTCGGGCATGTCGACGGAAGCCGCCTTCGGCAAGGTCGCCAAGGAGCTGACCAACTCGTCGGTGGAACTGGCCGAGGAGATGCATCTGACCACGGCCGAGTTGTCCTATCTTTCCGATCGCCGGCTGGCGTTCGAGAATCTGGCCAAGCGCACCGGCGTGCCGACCATCAAGGCGGTGTGCATGAGCCTGCAGCAGGCCGAACGTTACGGCACGCCCGTCAGTCAGGCGCTGCGCGTGATGGCCAAGGAAAACCGCGAGTTGCGCATGGCCGCCGCCGAGAAAAAAGCCGCCTCCCTGCCGCCCAAGTTGACGGTACCGATGATCGTGTTCTTCCTGCCGGTGCTGTTCGTGGTGATTATCGGGCCGGCAGTGATTCAGTACTACAATTTGAATAAGGGTAAGTAGGGGGCAGTAGGCAGTGAGGCAGTGAGGCACTAAATTCTACTGCCCTACTGCCCACTTCCTTTCACGCTGGCCGCCGCGACTTGATAGCTGCCGCCAACGTGCCATCGTCGAGATAATCAAGTTCGCCGCCGACCGGCACGCCATGCGCGATGCGCGAGACGGTGAGGCCGGGCCGCCGCAGTGCATCCATCAGATAATGTGCCGTCGACTGACCTTCGACGGTGGCGTTGAGGGCGAGCAGCACCTCTTTGACCTCGGTCACGCGCGAGCGTTCGACCAGCCGGTCGATGCCCAGATCCTGCGGGCCCACCCCGTCGAGCGGCGACAAGCGTCCGCCCAGCACATGATACCGTCCGTTGACAGCATTCGCCCGCTCAAGTGCCCACAGATCGCCGACCTCCTCGACCACGACAATCAGCGAGCGGTCGCGCCGGTCGTCACGGCAGAGCGTGCAGGGGTTGAGCGTATCGACATTGCCGCACTCGGCACAGACCGTGATGCGCGCCGCGGCTTCGCCCATGGCGGCGGCCAGCGGCAGCAGCAGTTCCTCGCGCTTCTTGATCAGCGCCAGCGCCGCCTTGCGCGCCGAGCGCGGCCCAAGCCCGGGCAGTCGTGCCAGGAGCTGGATCAGTTTTTCAATCTCGGTACCGGCCAGCTTACGCGACATGATTCCGTATCGTGATCGTTTGGCGCAACAGTGTCATCCCGGATCAGCGCAGCACCGTCAAACCGCTGCGCTGCGCACGGGATGACAACTTGATCAAAACAGCTTCAGCCCCGGCGGGATCGGCAGGCCGGCGGTGACCGAGGCCATTTTTTCCTGCGCCGTGGCCGACACCTTGACGCGCGCGTCCTTGAAGGCCGCCATGATCAGGTCCTCAAGGATTTCAGCATCGCCCTTTTTCATCAGGCTCGGATCGATCACGATCTTGCGCAGGTCGCTCTTGCCCGACAGCGTGAGCTTGACCATGCCGGCACCGGATTCGCCCTGGAATTCCAGCTTCTCGAGCTCGGCCTGCACGGTCTGCATCTTGCCCTGCAGTTCGCCGACTTGCTTGATGACGTTGAGGATATTCATGCTCGATCCTTGCCTTTCAGCGCTGGCGCTGGCGTTGCCTATCAAACGCGGCCGCCATTCTGGCAGACCGGGGACGCAACCGAATCACGGGCGTCATCTTGCCTGAGAACCCGGCCCGCTGTCGCCGTCCTTTTCGCCGCCCAAAGGACGCACGTCGGCGATCTCGGCGCCCGGGAATTCGCGCAGCACGCGTTGCAGCAGCGGATCCTTGCTGACCAACTCACGCTCGGCGGCATCGCACTGACGCCGAATCTCGCCAAGCGTCGGCTCGCCTGCCTCGCGCGACACGATCACAACCCAGCGTTGCCCGGTCCATTTGCCGAGCTTACTGGCAAGCTCGCCCGCCAGGCTGGACGCAGCATCGGCGGTGACGTTGAATTCGATGTTGGGCGGCTCGAACCGCACCAGCCGCACCTTGTCTTCAAGGTCGATGCGCAGATTGACGTCGCGCTGGTCGCCGACAAACGCCACCAGCTCGGCAAAGGTCTTGAACTGAGGCAGCTGTGGCGTTTCGATGGGTGCGGGGGCGAGCCGTGTCGATGAGGTTGCCGCCATCCGCACCTGACCCTGTGGTCGCCCAGTGCTTGCCGGCTGTAGCAGCGCCGGTGCGGCCGGCGCAGCGGTCGCTGGAGCGGCTTGCACAGCGCGCGGACCATCCGCTGCCGAAGCATTCAGCTGGCGCATCAGATCCTCAGGCGCCGGCAGGCTCGCCATATGCGCGAGACGGATCAGCACCATGTCGACAGCGGCGGCGGGATCGGGCGCGCGGCCAGCCTCCTCCAGCCCCTTCAGCAGCATCTGCCAGGCGCGCGACAGCCGGGCCAGCCCCAGCCTCTCGGCAAACGCAGCGGCGCTGCGGATTTCCTCCGCCGCCAGAGTATCGGTTGCCGCATCGCTACCGCCGACGCGAATGCGGGTGGCGATATGCACCGTCTCGGCCAGATCGGCCAGCACCTGCACCGGATCGGCGCCATCGTGGTGCAGCGCGCCGAAATCCAGCAGCGCCTGCTTGGCATTACCGCTGAGCGCGGCCTCCAACAGCGGAAATATCCGGCTGCGGTCCGAAAGCCCCAGCATCGAGCGCACGGCGGCGGCTTCGACCGGGCCGGTGGCGCTGGCAAACGCCTGATCGAGGATGGACAGCCCATCGCGTACCGAGCCTTCGGCCACCCGGGCAATCTGCAGCACGGCGTCATCGGCGATGGCCATGCCTTCCTTGGCTGCGATGCTGCGGAAGTGGCCCGAGAGTGTGGGGATATCAACACGCCGCAGATCGAAGCGCTGGCAGCGTGACAGCACGGTGACCGGCACCTTGCGGATTTCAGTGGTGGCGAAAATGAACTTCACATGTTCGGGCGGTTCCTCCAGCGTCTTCAACAGCGCGTTGAAGGCGTTCTTGGACAGCATGTGCACTTCGTCGATGATGAACACTTTCATGCGCGCCGAGATCGGCCGGTAGCGCGCGCTTTCGGTGATCTCGCGCATGCTCTCGACGCCGGTGTTGGAGGCGGCGTCCATCTCGATCACATCGGGGTGCCGGCTCTCCATGATGGCCTGGCAATGCTCGCCAAGCTTCGGCATGTCGATGGTGGGGACATCGACCTCACCGGGGATGGAGTAGTTCAGCCCGCGCGCCAGAATACGTGCCGTGGTAGTCTTGCCAACGCCGCGCACACCAGTCAGCATGTAGCCTTGCGCAATCCGCCCGCTGGCGAATGCATTGCGCAACGTCCGCACCATCGCGTCCTGGCCGATCAGGTCGGCGAAGGTCTGTGGGCGGTACTTGCGCGCGAGGACGGTGTAGGGTTTTGCGGGGGCGGTGCTTGCCGTGGGCAGCGTTCCATCCGATGGGGGTTTAGGTTTGACCATCGGGATGACATAGCGCGGGGCTATCGATGCGGGCAAGCCAGGATACTGGCGGACGCTGCCGCCGAGCACCTGTTCCGAAATGATGTCATTCTGGATGCGCTGCAGCAAGCTCAAGGTGCAGCGCTGATCCGGGACCCCATCGGGCTCCTGTCGCGATAATGCTGGCGCTTGAGCCCCATGAGGTCCCGTGCGCTGTGCAGCCACAAAATGCTGCACTGCGCACGGGATGACAATTTTGCTTCAGGCCGGATGGAAAAGACTTTGATGCTCAGAAAGCGTTCGCTTAGTCGCTTCGATCCTGGATTCGCAAAGGAGGCTGGCGACGACTCGCATCCGATTCGTTAGGGCTGCTACCTTCCGGTCCTGACCCGGTTGGCGAGGGCTGCGCCCGCCACCAACCTCCCGCGTGGTCTATAGCGCAGGCGGTCGCACAAGACAAATGACTCCGCGCGGATTTTCCGCCGAAGCTACAGGAGCGCAGGCGCCGGAGGCTGCGTATTGGTAGTTGTGAAGTGCAGCCTTCCGGCGCCCCCACCGCGGAGATTTTCGCCTGGAGACTGCCGCACCCGCCTGCCCAACCCCATGTCCGGGGCCTGAGCGATAGTGTTGTCTTCCCAGCTGTCCGACTGCCACGGGGGCGTCAACTCCCGCAGCCTCCGGCCACCGCCATCCC
>JANLQJ010000336.1:0-25361 GCA_031367715.1 Hyphomicrobiaceae bacterium
GCCAACTGCTGCAGATCCCGATGGTTGGACAGGTCCCGGCCTTCGCCGGGATGACGAAAAATCGGAAACCATTTGAATGAGTCAGAACACTAGACGGGCGCACTGCTGTGCGCCCCTACACTTGCGAGCACGAGTCAAACCATAAGTTGGCCGGTATAATACCAAGCGTCGTTGATGCTGACACATCGGTGATTTGTAGAGGCACACTGCCGTGCGCCCCTACCCAGTGGCAACCGATTGACCAGGGGACCATGGGTCAACATCAATGAAGGTTGGTATAAGGTAGTATTGACGTAACTGTCAGATCGGCCCTAGGTGCATGTCCCTCACACCCGACGAAATCGCCCGCTACAAGCGCCACCTGGTGTTGCATGAGGTCGGCGGCCAGGGGCAGCAAAAGCTCAAGGCCGCGCGCGTGCTGGTGATTGGCGCCGGTGGACTTGGATCGCCGGTGCTACTCTATCTGGCGGCCGCTGGCGTCGGCACTCTTGGTGTCATCGATGACGATACGGTGTCGATCGACAATCTGCAGCGGCAGGTGATTCACCACACCGCCGCAGTCGGCGCGCTGAAGGTCGCCAGTGCGGCGGCCAGTATCGCGGCGATCAATCCGCACGTCAGCGTGGTTCAGGATGCCGAGCGCCTGACCGCGCGCAACGCGCTCGATCTGTTCGCTCGCTACGACCTGATCGCCGATGGTAGCGACAATTTCCGCACGCGCTATTTGGTGAACGACGCCTGCTACTTCGCCAAGAAACCCTTGGTCACTGCCGCGCTCGGCCCGTTTGATGGCTACCTTTCGACGTACCGCGCGTTCGAGTTCGGACCCGACGGCAATCCGTTGCCGTCCTATCGCTGCGTGTTTCCCGAAGCGCCACCACCCGGCACCGTGCCGAACTGTTCGGAGGTGGGTATTTTGGGCGCCGTCGCCGGTGTCATGGGCACGCTGATGGCGACGGAGATCTTGAAGGAGCTGATGGGCATTGGCGAATCAATGACTGGCCGCATGCTGATCTATGACGCCCGCGCGACCAGTTTCATGACGGTGAAAGTGGCCTGGGATCCGGACAATGCGCTGCACGGACGCAATCCAACGATCACGGATCTGTCGGGGCATTTGGGAGAGGCGGGGCGCACGTAGGTGACGTCAAGCCTTGCGCGACCCAACGACCTACCGCTCGCCGCGCGACAGCCGGTCAAGCTGCTTTTGCATAGCGGCGAGCTGCTCTTGCATCACCGACAAATCGCCGGGGCCGGTCTTGGCCATTTCAGCAGGCTCCGCCGTTGGCTTTGCCGCCACCGCTGTCTCGACATTCGGCGCGGCATCCGGTGCGCGGCTGCCGCCATTGCCGTTCGAGACCGAACCGGCACGCGGCACCTTGGCAAATGGCGACCACATGCTCATGGCTTTTTCAAATAGGGCCATGTTGTGGCGCGTTTGCTCCTGCATGGCTTCCAAGGCCGAAGCGCCAAAAGGTGCGCCACCGAACGGCACGGCGCCGAATGGCGAGGTGGCGCCGCCGGCAGCGCCCCAGGTATCGGTCATCTGCTTCCTGAAGCGCTCTTGCTCGCGCGCCAGCGTCTCGATGCTCATATCGAGATAGCTCGGCACCAGCCGGCCCATGCTGTCGCCGTAAAAGCGGATCAGCTGGCGCAGGAATTTCACCGGCAGCAAATTTTGCCCACGGCCTTCCTGTTCGAGGATGATCTGGGTGAGAACACTATGGGTCAGATCCTCCCCGGTCTTGGCGTCGAAGACGACGAAATCGCGCTCGGCCCGCACCATCTCAGCCAGATCGTCAAGCGTCACATAGGTGCTGGTTTCGGTGTTGTAGAGCCGACGGTTGGCGTATTTCTTGATGGTGACAGGCTTTTTGGTCTGTTCCACGACAGGCCTCGCTGAAAGGGTTCGCGGGCGCGCGCAAACGGCGTCGCCTTTCGCAACTGCGAGATGATAGCACGAAATGGCGCCGGGGAAACTGCCTTTGCGGGCCCGCTTGCATGGTGGCGGTTCTCGCCTCCATGCAGCTGTTCCGCAATCTGCCGCCTGGGCCTTGCTGCAAATGTCCGTCGCCCGGGCATAGGGTATCCCCGGGGCTGGTCATGAACTGCCGCCAGGGAACCTAACACGTGAAGTGTCCGGGGCAGACTACAGGTTGAAATCCGAATGGTGCAGATCGAACTTGCCGTGCAACGCAACCTGGAAGTCATGGCCTTCGATGTTGTCGTTCGTGCTGCCATCGACGACGGTCTGCCAATTGTCGCCATCCTGCTCATAGTGATAGCCGACATGTCCAGCTTCGACATGGCCGCTGGTGAGTTGGCCGTCAAAGATGAACGCGTCGTTGGCGACATCGAATCTGACCAAGGCACTGGCAAAGACTGACGATTTGGCGAACATGGCCGAAAAATCGATCCTGTCCTGCCCCTGATTGAAGTCGACGATGATGTCGCGAGTACGGGCCGAATTGCCGGCCGCACCAATACTGTCGAAGTAGTACACATCAGCGCCACCGCCGCCGAGCATGATCTGCGGTGCGTCGGTCGCCGTGATAGTGTCGGCATCTGCCGTGCCAGCACTCAACGTATAAGTGACCTGGGAATGGTGGCCGGCGTCAAATGACAGCTTTTCGATGCTGACCAGCGTGTCGGTCTCGACCCGTTCATCCGCCTGATGGGCAACGACGATGTTGCCCTCGGCATTGAACATGAACTTGTAGTCGTTGACGCGACCCTGGAACACCGCGGTGTCGATGCCATCGCCGCCAACCAAAGTATCGTTGCCAGCTCCGACGTAGAAAACATCGTCCTTCTCGCTACCGTTGAGCAGGTCATTGCCGTCGGAGCCACGCAGCACGAGGCCGCCGGATGGATCGGCGTGCCCGGGGCCGGCATTCGGCATCGCCGGTCCTGACAGGGCAAACACCGTGTTGGCGACCGGCGCACCGGTTGTGCCGCTGTGATCTTCGTCAGCATCGTTCGCGCGGTGCTCAATCGTGTCGCCGCGGCTTGAGCCCGCGAGCGTTTCCGTCGAATGCTCAGCGTTATCGGAGGATTCGACACTATCGGTTTCCGCACCGGAGCCGGACTCCACTTGATGCTCTGGCGCAGCTACGTGATCGTCCGGTCTTTCCTGGTGTTCGATGTGGCCGTCGCGATGATTGTGCGTCGCACGGTCCAGATCAGCGTGGCGGTCCTTGCCATAAACGGCGTCCACGGTCAGGGCAACGGCGATGCTGCTGGCAGCGATCTGGTCGGCGTTGAACAGCGACCGGTTGCGGACCTGCCTTGTGGTACTGCTCGCGCTGTCGTGGTGTTCTTTCGCGTCGGAGTGGTTGACCGGTGTGAGGCTCGTTGACTCTCGTATCGTGTGAGAGAGCGGCCGGTCAGGTGTCTCGACGCGATCATTGAACAAGATGTTGTCGTCGCCGACTGAAATCTTGAGGAAGCGATGGCCTCCTGAACGGATCAACGTGTTCATGCTACTCACACCACCGCAGCCGCGCACAGGTAATCTCACTATTGTGGCAACCAACGTAACGGCTGCCAAGCTGCATTGTCAATGATACCGCAGTCCTGCGACCTTGGTCTATTCAGGCTCCGTCCGAACTTCCGATTCAGCCCGTGGCACGGTCGGTGTGCGCCCGAAAGTGCTGGAAATTCTAGCATGACCCGTGCCAACCCGTTGGATCGCAACGCGGAAGCCGGGAAAAAGTTGTTGCGGGTGCATTGCCCCCAGCCCTGCCGCGCTGTTAGATGAGCTAAGGCTCTCGCCAGCTTTCCGTCTCTCGGCTCGCCCTGTTCCATCGCCACTCTCCCAGCAAGGATCATTCCCATGAGCAAAGCCCCAGCCGGCAATCCGGACGCCATCGTCATCGCCAGCGCGGCGCGCACACCGGTCGGCTCGTTCAACGGCGCGCTGGCAAATCTGCCTGCCCATGAGCTTGGGCGGATCGCCATCCTGGCCGCAATCGAGCGCGCTGGCATTGCCGCGGGCGACGTCAACGAGGTGATCATGGGCCAAATCCTGACCGCGGGTCAGGGCCAGAACCCGGCGCGCCAGGCCGCCATCAATGCTGGCATCCCGATCGACAGCCCGGCCTGGGGCATTAACCAGCTTTGCGGCTCGGGCTTGCGCGCGGTGGCGCTGGGTATGCAGCAGATCGCCGATGGCTCGGCCAAGATCGTGATTGCCGGCGGCCAGGAGAGCATGAGCCAGGCGACACACTGCGCGCACATGCGCGATGGCACCAAGATGGGTGACTTCAAACTGATCGATACCATGATCAAGGATGGACTATGGGATGCCTTTAACGGGTACCATATGGGCAACACCGCCGAGAATGTCGCCAAGCAGTGGCAGATCACGCGCGAGGATCAAGACAAGTTCGCCGTCGCCAGCCAAAACAAGGCCGAGGCGGCGCAGAAGGCCGGCAAGTTCAAGGACGAAATCGCCCCCGTCACCATCAAGGGCAAGAAGGGCGATACGATCGTTTCGCAGGACGAATACATCAAGGCTGGCGTGACACTTGAGGGCATCGCCAAGCTGCGGCCGGCCTTCGACAAGGAGGGCACGGTGACCGCGGCCAACGCGTCCGGCATCAACGACGGCGCCGCGGCGCTGGTGCTGATGACAGCCGCGGAAGCCAAGAGGCGCGGCATCACTCCGCTGGCCCGCATCGTCTCTTGGGCGAGCGTCGGCGTCGATCCCTCGATCATGGGCACGGGACCAATCCCGGCCTCAAAGAAGGCACTGGAAAAGGCCGGCTGGAAGCCCGAGGACCTCGATCTGATCGAGGCCAACGAGGCCTTTGCCGCGCAGGCCTGCGCTGTCAACAAGGGGCTGGGATGGGATGTCAGCAAGGTCAACGTCAATGGTGGCGCCATCGCCATCGGCCATCCTATCGGCGCATCGGGAGCGCGCGTGCTGACCACGCTGCTTTACGAAATGCAGCGCCGTAAGGCCAAGAAGGGCCTCGCCACGCTGTGCATCGGCGGCGGCATGGGAATCGCGATGTGCGTGGAGCGCGCATAGGCGCAATCACGTCGAGCACGGATCGCTGGGGGCGCGAAGCTAGTGGCCATGCGGTGTCCCCCCTGCCGCATGAGGGAAGTGGAAGTCTCAAGTCTATGGCACGGGTTGCAATCGTAACGGGCGGGACGCGCGGTATCGGTCACGCCATCTCAGTGGCTCTCAAGACCAAAGGTTTTCGGGTGGCAGCGAATTATGCCGGCAACGACAAGGCGGCGCAGGAGTTCCAGGTCGAGACCGGCATCCCGGTCTACAAGTTCAATGTCGGCGACTACGAGGCCACGGTCGCCGGCTTGAAAATGGTGGAGCGCGATGTCGGACCGATCGATGTCGTGGTCAACAATGCCGGCATCACGCGCGATGGCATGCTGCATCGCATGACGGTCGAGCAATGGAACGAGGTCATCAGTGTCGATCTCAGTTCCCTGTTCAACATGGTTCGTCCCGTGATCGATGGCATGCGGTCGCGCAATTGGGGGCGCGTCATCAACATCTCATCGATCAACGGCCAGAAGGGGCAGATGGGGCAGGTCAACTACTCTGCTGCCAAGGCCGGAGTGATCGGCTTCACTAAGGCGCTGGCCCAGGAGAGTGCCAAGAAGGGCATCACGGTCAACGCGATTGCGCCGGGCTATATCGATACGGAAATGGTGTCGGCCGTGGCGCCAGATGTGCTGAAGGGCATCATCGCCCAGATCCCGGTGGGACGGCTCGGCACGGCGCAGGAAATCGCGCGCTGCGTGACGTATCTGGCAAGCGATGAGGCGGCGTTCATCACGGGCTCGACGATTTCGATCAATGGTGGGCAGTATCTGGCGTAGTTGGTGTCGAACCTGTGGCGCGACCCAACATCTAACACCGCCCGCAACATGTTGGGTCGCGCAAAGCTTGACCTATCCCACGTTCAGCCCCTGGCCCTGGCACGGGCCATACGCGGCGGCTGCTCGTCTTGGCCCTGCCAGCGATCATCTTCCCGTGCGCGCGGAGCCGCGGCGCCAAACTGCGGTATGGTGGCTGCTTCGCCGGTGCGCGGCACCGCGCCTGGAATGCCACCCGTGAACCAGGCATCGATCAAGTCGATCTCATCGCTGGACAGCTGCATGCCCTGGCTGCGGCAGCGGGCGATGACGAAGTTGCGGAAACGGCCGGCGAACACCGCTGGCGAGACGCCCTGCTCGAAATAGGGGTCGGCCTCGCGCACCACGTCGATGACGAAGCGGATGTCGTCGCGGCGCGGGTCGAAGCCGGCCCGGCGAGCGCGCTGCGTCACGTTACTGACGGTCTGGTCGCCGTTGTAGGTGAACTCGCGCAGCTCGGCCGACAGAAGCTCAAACAGCATCTTGTATTCCGGTGGGGCCAGCGGCGGGGCCTGGCAGGCCTCGTGGATGCGGGCAACCGATTGTTGCAGGTGCGTTGCCGACTGCTGGGCAAGGTTGCCACGGCGCGGCGGCGGCGCATCGGCAGGACGCCGAACCGGTGCGGCCTGGAGAGCCATCTGGGGCGCGATAGCCCGGCTGCTGGCCGGCGCGGTGGCCTGCGCAAGTTCGGCTGCCTGCCGCGACACTGGCGCTGGCTGCTGGTCTCCGTCAGCCAGCGGCTCGGGCGCTGGTGCCAGCCGCTCGGGACTGAAGATCATGTAGGGTGCTTCGTCTGTCACTTGCAGTCGCTCGGGCAGATGGCGGCCAAGGAAGGCTCGAAACGAGCCTGCGCCGGCCCAGTTCGAGCCGACCGTCCGCTCGCTGCCGAGGGCCCGCTGTACGCGGTCGGCAACCTGTTCCATGGCCAGCGGCTTGTCGGCAACATCGACGGTGGCGATCACCACGGCAATGATGTCAGCGGCGATCGCGGCAGTCTGCGAGGCGTCCGAAACCGCCGGCGTGGCGGCCGCTGGGATGGCCACATCGCTCGCGGCAGCCGGTTGAGATGGGGCAAAGGACGCCAAGCCGTCGATCAGCAGCTTGGCCAGCTCACTCTCGCGGATTTCGCCGTCGCAGATCGCCGTGTAGGGCGTAGCGGTGTGCTCATTGGCAAAGATCACGGTGTTGCGATTGTGAGCCCTGAGGCGCTGCAGCACGGGTGTGAAATCGGCATCGCCCGACAGGATGATGAACTCGTCGAAGCGCGTCTCGTGATTGAGATAATCACGCATGTCCATAACCATGCGGATGTCGGACGAGTTCTTCAACTGCGCCGTCAAAGGCGGGCAGTCGACAATCTCGAACCCGGCGCGAAGGAAATGGTGGCGCACGAACGGGAACGAGGACATGTCGGTGGAGTTATCGCGTGAATTGCGCCGTGGCACCGGATTGCCGTAGCAACGGCTCATCACGATGCGCCGCTCGCGTTTTTCGCCATTGCCGTTGGTCGTGGTGATCAGCTGGCCCTGTTCGATGGCCTTCAGCCAGCTCACCGCTTCCTTGGCAAAGCGCCGCGCAGCTTCCTCGTCTTTTCGCTTCAACGACAAATAGATGTTGTCGTAGTCGACGAAGATCGCGCTTAGGCACGGCCCGTCATTTTTCCGCGTCATCACAGGCAAACCCCCGCTCACCAAACCCCGTCGAATCACATGCAGAACTGTAGGGATGAAACTTGGCGAGCGGCAAGGTGGGGCTCGGCAACACGAGTCAGGAAATCTTAAAAACAAATGTATTTCAATGGTTTGTGTTCTAGGAAGTCGGCGACATAGGCGTGGATAAGCTGTTTCAACGATCGCGAGCGGGGCGATGGCATACCGGAAATAGCCGAATCAATGGCGGCTCCAGCGCCCCCTGGCCCGGTTTTGACGCGAAGGGGCGGGGCTCGAAGTAGCGAAAGGGCGACACAAGTGTTGCCGCTGGGCCCCAATGGCCATCGTCGCATTGGAAGGATATGCAAGATCCGCTAGGCGCGGTTCTTGCGTTCGCGGATTTCGGCAAAAACCTCCCAGTCGGCCGCTTCGGCCATACCCAGCGTCTTGCGGATTTCGGTACTGTGAGGACGCAGGAACGGATTTGCCGCGAGTTCAGCACCGATGGTCGCTGGAAGCGTAGGCTTGCCGGCGGCACGCAACACTTTCACCTCGGCGGCGCGCGCCACCAGGACCGGATTGCCGGGCTCAATAGTCAGTGAAAAGCGGGCATTGGCCTCGGTATATTCGTGCCCGCAATGAAACGAGGTCTCGGGCGGCAGCGCCATCAGTTTTTGGAGTGAAGTCCACATCATCTTGGGGTCGCCTTCCAGGATGCGCCCGCAACCCAGCGAGAACAGCGTATCGGCAACGCAGGCAACCTTGGCTTGCGGGAACCAATAGGAAACATGGCCAAGCGTGTGACCCGGCGTATCCAGCACCTCAGCAGTGAAAGCGCCAAGCGTCAGACGCTCACCGCCACCGATTTCGCTGTCGATGCCCGGGATCTTGGCCGCTTCGCGTCGAGGGCCGATGATTTTGCAGCCTGTCTCGCCCTTAATTTCGAGGTTGCCTTCGACGTGGTCGGCGTGATGGTGGGTGGTCAGGATATGAGTTAGTTTCCAACCCGTAACAGCAATTGCCTGTCGCATGGCTACGGTCTCGGGCGCATCGATGGCGACACACGAGCCTTTGGCGTCATAGCGCAACAACAGGCCGAAATTGTCGGAACGGCACGGGAACTGGTGGACCTGCAACTCTGACATGCTGGAAAGCCTCACAATGCTTAGGGTAGATTTCAAGCTAGCATTGCCGCGACTGCGATAGAATGGATTTGTCGCCAAGCCGGGAGCCGACGCCATGCACCAGGACATTGCTGAACTGTCAGCGTTCTACGACAGGGCGATGGGCGTGCATGTACGCGAGCTGATCGCGGGCCAGATCCGCGCCCGCTGGCCGTCCGTCAAGGGCATGACGGTGATGGGCCTTGGCTATGCCACGCCTTATCTGACGCCATTTGTTGGCGAGGCTTTGCGGGTGGGCGCACTGATGCCGGCCGAGCAGGGCGCGCGGGCCTGGCCGGTGGGCGGGCCGCTGCGCTCGATCGTGGTGGAAGAAGAGTTGCTGCCGCTACCCGATGCCTGCGTCGACCGGGTCCTGGCGGTGCATGCCATCGAGATGAGCGATGCGGTGAAACGCACCCTGCGCGAGATCTGGCGCGTGCTGAAGCCGGAAGGCCGCGCTCTTATCGTGGTGCCGAACCGGCGCAGCATCTGGGCGCATTGGGATGTCACGCCGTTCGGCGAGGGCCAGCCGTTCAGCCGCGGACAGCTGGAGGCGCTATTCTCAGGCGGCATGTTCCAGATCGAGAGCTGCGGTTTTGCACTGGCCACGCCCCCGCTCCAACTGACGGCGCTCTGGCATTACGCCAACGCCACCGAGCGGATAGGGTTAAAGCTGTGGCCGGCCATCTCCGGCGTAATCATACTGGAGGCCTCCAAACAGGTGGCGGCGATCATTCCCAAGGGCAAAGCGCAGTTGGCAACTGGTCGTTTACGGGCAGCCGCGGTCAGCGCCGGGCAGCCAAAGTCACAGAGCGCCGCTGCTGGTGTCCAGGCGCTTGGTCATCAGGAAAACCGCCTGGGTGCCGAACAGATTCTGCAACATGGGCGGGATGCCGAGCCCCAACCGCTGTCCGGCACTGTCGAGCGCAACCCGCCGCTCGATTCTGGCATCGATCAGATCGCATAGCGCGACGAAATCGCTGATCGAGCAGAGATGGATGTTCGGACTGTCATACCAGCTATAGGGTAGGCTGCCCGTCACCGGCATGCGGCCGTTGGCCAGAAACTTCAAGCGAATGCGCCAATGGGCAAAATTCGGCAGCGAGATGATGGCGTGCCGGGCGATGCGCAACAGCTGTTCCATGACAAAGCGCGGATTGCGCGTGGCCTGGATGGTCAAGCTCAAGATGGCGTAGTCGAACGCGTTGTCAGGATAGTTGGTAAGATCGGTATCGGCATCGCCCTGGATGACGGAGAGACCGCGCGCGACGCACCGATTGACGCCCTCGCGGCTGATCTCGACGCCACGGCCATCGACCTCGCGGGTCTCGGCCAGCAGCTCCAGAAGGTCGCCATCCTCGCAGCCGACATCGAGCACGCGGGCCTTGCGCGCCACCATCTCGGCAATCAGCAAGTGATCGACGCGCTGGTTTTTGCGGATCATCGGGGCGGTTCCGTGCATGGCGTCAGGGCCCAACCGATTTCGGCGCCGGCAACCCGCGGCGGCGAGCGGCGGCGTTCAAAAAGCCCGATACGGTTGCCAGGAACACCGGCTCGTTGAGTAGGAACGCGTCGTGCCCTTTGTCGCTCTCGATCTCGACAAAGCTGACGTTGGCTGCAACCGCATTCAGCGCTTGCACAATCTGCCGGCTTTCGCGGGTCGGATACAGCCAGTCGCCGGTGAACGAGACCACGCAGAAGCGAGTATCTGTCCCCTTCAGAGCATTGGCGAGCTTGCCCTCGAACTCGGCTGGCAGGTCGAAATAGTCCATCGCCCGCGTGATGTAGAGATAGGAATTGGCATCGAACCGGTCGACGAACCCGAAGCCCTGATGGCGCAGATAGCTCTCGACCTGGAAATCGGCATCGAACGAGAAGGTTTTCACGTCGCGCGCCTGCAGATTGCGCCCGAACTTGCGATGCAGCGCCTCTTCGGAGAGATAAGTGATATGCGCGGCCATGCGAGCGACTGCGAGGCCCTTCCTCGGCGTCGTGCCCTCTTCCAGATAGCGCCCGCGCCGCCAATCGGGGTCGGCCATGACGGCCTGGCGCCCGACCTCATGGAAAGCGATGTTCTGCGAGGAATGTCGCGCGGCGGTAGCGATAGGTACGGCAGTGAAGACGCGGTCGCGGTACTTGGCGGCCCAGTCCAGCACCTGCATGCCGCCCATCGAGCCGCCGATGACGCAGAACAAGTCCAGGATGCCGAGATGGTCGATCAGCCGCACCTGCGCGCGCACCATGTCGGCGATGGTCAGCACCGGGAAATCGAGGCCGTAGGGCTTGCCGGTTTTCGGGTTGCTGGAGGCCGGCCCGGACGATCCCATGCAGCCGCCCAGAATGTTCGACGAGATGACAAAATAGCGGTCGGTATCAACCGGTTTGCCGGGACCTATCATGGTGGTCCACCAGCCCTCGCGGCCGGTCACCGGGTTCTCGCTGGCGCAATACTGGTCGCCGGTCAGCGCGTGGCAGACCAGCACCGCGTTGGTCTTGGCAGCGTTCAGCTCACCGTAAGTCTTGTAGGCGATTTGGAACGGCCCGAGCGCCACGCCGCAGTCGAGCTGCAGTGGCTTGTCTTCAGGGAATGTTGCGATCTCACCTTCGCCCGGCAGCGGCGCCGAGCCGTCCCTCGCCCGGTCGCGCAGGCTCGTGCGCACGCCCTCGGCCACGACATCGGGACCTAGGGCGGCGGCGCGGTCGCCAACCGGGTCAATGGCGTGATCCTGACCAGTCACGATGCGGTTTCATGCTCCAAACGAAGGCGCAGGCGCGCGGAGAGTCTTCATGGCGGCAGGGGGCAAAATGTCAATCGTTTGTTTGGGGAGAGCAGGCGGTGGAGAAGCGGCGCTCGGTGTTTTCCCCGTCAGCGCATCGCAAACCTGCATTGAACTCTCCCCGCCCCTCGGCCTACAACTCCTGTTCCGCCGCCTACCACTCTGGACTCATCATGACCTTGCCAACGCCGCAGCCCGGAATTCTCGACATCAGTGCTTATGTGCCTGGCGAAAGCGGGGCGGGCGGCGCGGCCAGGCCGATCAAGCTGTCGTCGAACGAAGCGGCGCTGGGCGCCAGTCTCAAGGCCATCGCGGCCTTCCGCGATGCGTCCGCAAGCCTCCACCGTTATCCAGATGGCAGCGCCACCGCCCTGCGGCAGGCGATCGCCGACAGGTATGGCCTCGATGCCACGCGCATCATTTGCGGCGCAGGGTCAGACGAGCTACTGACGCTGCTGGCAACTGCTTATCTCGGGCCGGATACGCAAGCGCTGATGACCCAACATGCGTTCCTGATCTTCCAAATCGCGACGCGGGCCAGCGGCGCGACCCCGGTGCTGGCGCCGGAACGGAACCTTGCGACCGACGTCGATGCGCTATTGGCTCGCGTCACCGAACGCACGCGCATGATATTCCTTGCCAATCCGAACAATCCGACCGGGACCTATATCCCCTTCGAGGAAATTCGCCGCCTGCATCGCGGGCTGCCTGAGCATGTCGTGCTGGTTCTTGATGCTGCTTATGCGGAGTTTGTCCAGGGGAACGACTATGAAGCCGCGCTGCGTTGGGCCACCAGCGCCGACAATGTGGTTGTCACTAGCACCTTTTCCAAGGTCTACGGTCTGGCCGGCCTGCGGCTCGGCTGGGCCTATTGCCCGCCCGCCATCGCCGATGTGTTGAACCGCATCCGCACCGCTTTCAATGTCTCGGGCCCGGCGCAGGCCGCCGGCATCGCGGCGCTGTCCGACCAGGCGCATGTGGCGGCAGCCGTTGCCCACAACAAACGCTGGCGGCAATGGCTGGGCGAGCAGCTTGGCGCCCTCGGGCTGAAAACTACGGCATCGGTGTGCAACTTCCACCTGGTGGTGTTTCCAATGGACCCCGAGCGCGATGCGGCTGCGGCCTATACCTTTCTGAAGGCGCGCCACATCTATTTGCGCCCGGTCGGCGCCTATGGACTGGGCTACGCGCTGCGGCTGACTGTCGGCACCGAGGACGAGAACAAGGCCGTCATTGCGGCGCTGACGGATTTTATGGCGAAGGACCGATCCCAATGACCGCCCCGATGTTCCAACAGGTCGCCCTGATCGGGATCGGGCTGATCGGCTCGTCGCTCAGCCACGCCATGCGCCGCAATAGGCTGGCTGGTAAAATCACCGGGCACGCGCGCACCGCCGAGACGCGCGCCAAGGCCGTGGAGCTGGGGTTGATTGCGCAGGCCTTCGAAACTCCCGCCGAGGCAGTTGTTGGTGCCGACCTGATCATTCTGTGCGCGCCGGTTGGCGCCTGCGGGGCGATCGCGGCCGAAATCTCGGCATCGCTGGCGCCTGGCGCCATCGTCACCGATGTCGGCTCGGTGAAAGGCTGCATCCTGCGCGATGTGGCGCCGCACATCCCGGCGGGCGTGCATTTCATCCCGGGGCATCCCATCGCGGGAACCGAGCAATCGGGACCGGAAGCCGGGTTCGCGACGCTGTTCGATGGCCGCTGGTGCATTCTGACGCCGCCCGAAGGCGCCGATGGCGCCGCCGTCGCCAAGCTGAAAGCCTTCTGGGAGGCCTGCGGATCGAACGTCGAACTGATGAACGCCGAGCATCACGATGTGGTGCTGGCCATCACCAGTCACTTGCCGCATCTGATCGCCTACAACATCGTAGGGACCGCGGACGATCTGCAGACGGTGACGCAGTCCGAAGTGATCAAGTTCTCGGCCAGTGGCTTTCGCGATTTCACGCGCATTGCCGCCTCGGACCCGATCATGTGGCGCGACGTCTTTCTCAACAACAAGGATGCGGTGCTGGAGATGCTCGGCCGCTTCAACGAGGATCTGGCGCAATTGCAACGCGCCATCCGCTGGGGCGACGGCGATGCCTTGCAGAAGTTCTTCACCCGCACCCGCGCCATCCGCAAGAGTATCATCACTGCCGGGCAGGACACCGCCGCGCCCGATTTCGGCCGTGGACAGAAGAAATAGGATCGTTTGGCGCCCATGTCTGATCTCTGGGTCTTCGGCTATGCCTCGCTGATGTGGAAGCCGGGCTTTGCGTTCGTCGAGTGCTTGCCGGCCGTGCTGTCGGGTTTTCACCGTGCGCTGTGCATCTATTCGGTACGTTATCGCGGCAGCAGCGAGCGGCCGGGGCTGGTGTTCGGGCTGGATGCGGGCGGTGCCTGCGAGGGGTTGGTCTTTCGAGTCGAGGCCGGGCATGTCGCTGCGACTATCACCTATCTGCGCGACCGCGAGCAGGTGACGGGCGTCTATCGGGCCGAGATGCGCGCGGTGCGGCTGCGCGGGCATGAGTCGCGTATCGTGCGTGCGCTGACCTTCGTCGCCAACCGGCAGTCGCGCCAGTATGCCGGGTCATTGCCGCCGCTGACGCAGATGCGGATCGTGCGGGCGAGCCGGGGTGCCTCGGGGCCGAATGCCGAATATGTGCGCAACACCGCGGAGCATCTGCGCGAATTGGGCATCCGCGATCGCGGCCTGGAACAGCTGATATCACTGATGGGAGCTGCCCGACACCGCTCGCTGCCGCCCTATCCGCGCCACCTCGCCCCAAGGCTGCCCACCGATCGGGCGCTGCGGTGTGGCTACCAGCGGAATGTTGGGTTGTGATCATGCTCACGCCAACACACAATCATCCCGTGCGCTGCGCAGCGTTTTGACGTGCGCTGCGCACCCGATCGCATTGGGCTGGGCAGCTGTCGCGACATGACTGGTGCCGCAGGAGATCCCGGATTAGCGCTGCACCGTCAAAACGCTGCAGCGCATCGGGGATGACGACTGTTGTGGCAGGGTTGGTGCGATAGCCATCACGCCGCGTCGCTGTCCTCGCCGAACCCGCACTCGACCAGCGCGCGCAGCGCCATCAGCGCGGCTTCGGCCTGCCGCCCCTTGGCCTCGATGCGGATCTTGCTGCCGGGGCTGGCGGCCAGCATCATCAGTCCCATGATCGACGTGCCGCCAACCGTTTGGCCCTCGCGCGTTACCGTGACCTCGGCGTCGTATTCCTCCGCGCAGCGCACGAACTTGGCCGAGGCGCGCGCGTGCAGGCCCTTCTTGTTGCAGACCGTGACGTCGGCGCCGATCACAGCGTCGTCTGCCATCACGGATTGCCTGACAACAGGTGGCTGGCCACGGAAATGTATTTGCGCCCGGCGTCCTTGGCCTGGTTGATGGCGTCGGCCAGCGGGACCTCGTTGCGGATAGTGGCGAGCTTGATCAGCATCGGCAGGTTGATGCCGCAGATCACCTCGATCTTGGCGTCTTCCATGACGGAAATGGCAAGATTGCTGGGGGTCCCGCCGAACATGTCGGTGAGCACGGCAACGCCGTCGCCCTTCTCCACCCGCCCGACCGATTGCAGGATATCTTCGCGCCGCTGCTCCATATCGTCTTCCGGGCCGATCGAGACGGTCTCGATCTGCGTTTGCGGTCCGACGACATGCTCCAGCGCTGCGCGAAATTCCGTCGCAAGGCCGCCATGTGTGACGATGACAAGGCCGATCATGCGTGTTTCAAGTCCCCAAACCGGCGCAAAGGTGCCCATTGTTTAGGCGTGCTGCCCGCCACATGCAAGATGCTGCGCTGCAACACAAGATGCTGATTGATGCGCGATCCGGCTCGGGTACGCTCGCGTATTGTCGGCAGCACGCCGAATGGGCATGTTCTCAGCGACGGCGGTCAACAATCGCGCTTCCGGAAATGTGGCCACCGGTTTTCCGATAAGAAGCCCGACTCAGCAAGCCCGACTCAGCACGAAAGGGAGGCCGCAATGGACTGGAATCGACCCGAGCTGACGAAGCGCATCGCCAATTTCGTGCCTCTGACGCCGTTGGGGTTCCTCAGTCGCGCGGCCAGTTTCTTTGGGAATCGCACAGCCATCGTGCATGGCGCGCGCCGCATCACGTACCGCGAGATGGACGTGCGCTGCCGGTGCTTTGCCCACGCGCTGCAAAAGCGCGGCGTCGGCCGTGGCGACACGGTCGCGATTCTCGCCGCCAATAGCCCGGCCATGTTGGAGGCGCACTACGCCGTGCCGATGTTGGGCGCGGTGCTGAACCCCATCAACTTCCGGCTCGATGCGCCGATTATCGCCTTCTGTCTGGAGCATGGCGAGGCCAAGGTGCTTCTGGCCGACCGCGAGTTCCACGCCACCATCAAGCCGGCGCTGGCGCTTCTGAGAAACCCGCCGCTGGTCATTGACATTGCGGACGCCGAAACGGCGGCGTGCCCGGCCATTGGCGCGCTGGAATACGAGGACGTGATCACCGAGGGCGATGCATCGTTTCGGCCGCCGGGCATTCTGGACGAGTGGGAATCGATCTGCCTGCTCTACACCTCCGGCACCACTGGCGATCCAAAAGGCGTCGTCTACAGCCATCGCGGCGCCGCGCTCAACGCCATATCGGTCTGTATCAGCTTCAAGCTCGACGTCAATTCAGTGCATCTGTGGACGCTGCCGATGTTCCACTGCTCGGGCTGGTGTCTGACTTGGGCGGTCACGGCCGTGGCGGGCGTCCATGTGTGCCTGCGCAAGGTCGATCCGGCGCGCATTTTCTCGCTGATCGAGGCCGAGCGCGTCTCGCTGCTGTGCGGCGCGCCGACCGTGCTCAACATGCTGACCAATGCTCCAGCCGAAGCGCGGCGGCCTCTGACCCGTCCGGTCACCATCGTGGTCGGTGGCGCGGCTCCGCCCTCGACAGTCATCGGCAATGTCGAGAAGCTCGGCTTCAACGTGATCCACGGCTACGGCCTGACCGAGACCTATGCGCTCGCCAGCCTTTGCTACCCGCAGTCCGAGTGGTCGCAATTGCCCGATCAGGCGCGCCTTGAGCTACTGTCGCGGCAGGGCGTCGGCAATCCGCTGGTCGAGATGATCGTCGCCGAGCCCGAGAGTTGCGCGCCCGTGCCGCGCGATAGCAAGGCCATCGGTGAACTGATGATGCGTGGCAACGCGGTGATGAAGGGCTATCTCAAGAACGAAGCGGCGACCGACGCGGCCTTTGCCGGCGGCTTTTTCCATTCCGGCGACCTCGCCGCTGTCGATCCGGACGGCTATGCGGTGGTCAAGGACCGCTCAAAGGATGTCATCATCTCGGGTGGCGAAAATATTTCGTCATTGGAAGTGGAGGAAATCCTGTTTCGCCACCCCAAGGTGCTCGAAGCCGCCGTCGTCGCGCGCTCCGACCCGCATTGGGGCGAGACGCCCTGCGCGTTCGTCACGTTGAAGCCGGGGACTGAGGCCACGCCCGAAGAAATCATTGCGTTCTGCAAGGACAACCTGGCCAAGTTCAAGGTGCCGCGCCACGTCGAGTTCGGCCCGCTGCCCAAGACCAGCACCGGCAAAGTGCAGAAGTTCCTGCTCAGGGAGCGGACGAAGGAGGTCGGGTGAGCTTGGCCGGCGTCAACAACAAATCTGGAGGATCGTCATGGATGCCAACACGCTGAAGGCGCAGCAAGCTCCGTTCAAGGAGCGATACCGTGACGATCCGCAGGCGGCCGTCGTCACCCTGAGGGCCGAAGGCGCGATCGGCGATGGTGTCACCTGTTCGGTTCAGACTGGCAAGGCGCTCATCGAGGCGGGCCTGCATCCAGCAACCGGTGGCGGCGGCATGAGCGCATGCTCGGGCGACATGCTGCTGCAGGCGCTGGTGGCGTGCGCGGGCGTGACGCTGAATGCGGTGGCCACGGCGCTTGACTTCAAACTGCGCGGCGCGCGCGTCCTGGCCGAGGGCGATCTCGACTTTCGCGGCACGCTTGGCGTTGCCAAGGATGCGCCGGTGGGGTTTCGCGCCATCCGGATGTCGTTCGACATTGATGCGGATCTCACCCCTGAGCAAAGCGCGACACTGCTGAAACTCACCGAACGCTATTGCGTCGTCTATCAGACCCTTCGCTCACCGCCGACGATTGAAGTGCAGATGGCGGTTACTTGACCGGCAATTCTCAATGTGGGGCACGGCGTCTGAAGCGTAGCGGCAAGACGTGTCTCGCCCGTGGTGCAACAGCCGCTGCGTGTGCCGTGTGGCGAGACGGGCGACACAAGTGTCGCCCGCTACGATTTGGTGTCCTGCCCCCACATTGAGAATTGCTGTTATTTGACCGGCAATCCGCGAATAAAATCGTCCAGCGCCGCCGTCCCGCCGGGCAAGCCGCCGATGCCGTTTGGCGGCGGCATGGGTTTCAGCGGCGCCTGGCCGCGCATCGAGTGGATCAGTTTGGAGGTCGCCACCGCCGCCTGGTCGATCCAGCCGCGCTGCACCAATTTGCCCCACACCGCTTGCGCGTTGCCAGCCTGGAAATCCTCGTGGCATTGGCCGCAGGCGGGCAGCAGTTTGTGTTCGAAGGCCGGCCACGCGGCTGGCGCCGGCTTGACCACGATCAGCGTTCCGCCGTTGCCCCCGGTATTGGCCGACGCCTGCCCGCTCAACAGTACCATCACGGTTTGGTTTTTGTCCTCGGTAAACCAAATCTCACCTTTGGTCCCGATGCTGATGGACACCGGTGCGCCCTGCGGCCTGAGGCCCAGGCGCTCGTCCCAGCCATCGATGAGGTGGAACGGGAAGGCCGGCTGCACCCCTGGTGGCGGCAACGGCCGGCCATCGGCGGCACGCTCATAGGCGATGATGCGGTGGCCATTGTTGCGATAGCCGTGCAGGCTGACGATCAGCTTGCCAGCCAACTGCGGAAACATGGCTCCCTGATAATACAACATGCCGAGCGGGGCGGCATGGGCGGGCACCAGCACGCTGGGTTTGGTGTATTTGGCGCAAGATTTGACCTTGCCGCCATAGCCAGGCGTGACGCCCGCAGAGGAGCAGTAGGGCCAGCCGTAATGGCCACCGGGAACGATCACATTCAATTCCTCGGCCGGGCTGTTCTCAGGCTTGAGATCGATGTTGTTCTCGCCCTGCACGATCAGACCCGAAGTGGCAGCCACCGCCAGAGCCATGGAATTGCGTAAGCCGCGCGCGATCGGCTTGAAGGATTTTTTCACACCGCCCGGACGGTCGAATTCGAGCAGCCACAACGAGGCCTCGGGGCTCTCGCCATCGGCCGCGACGCACGGAAACTGCACCGAAGCCAGAGCGTTGGAATTTGTCTCGCAACGGTCGCTGGGGGCGCCGAGATTTATGATCAGGTTGCCGCTGTTGTCGAACACGAAGGTCTTGAGCGGATGCCGCCCAGTCCCTGGCAGATGGTCGACGACGATCTGCGGCGCGATCGCCGGAGTTTTCGGGTCGAAGCGCCAGATCACCGTCGCCTCGCCGATATAGACCTTGCCGTCCGGTCCGAGCACAAGGCCATGCGGGCGGTCGAGGCCGCTCTTCAAGGTGGTGACGATGCGGCTGCCATCGACGCCGACGCGGATTTCGACCAGCCGGCCCAGCCCCTTGCCCCAGCCGCCCATGTCGATCACCAGCAGCCGGCCCGGTGACACCTCGATGACGCTGCGCGGCATGGTCAACCCATCGGCGGGGCCGGCAACAATGCCAAGGCAGGCCCAGGCCGGGGTGGTGACCACCGCACGCGGGTAGGCTCCGCATTTGCCGTTAGCGACGTAGTCCGAGCCGTGCACGCCGGAACTGGCAGAGGCGGCGAGTGCCGGCAGCGAGGCGCACACGCAGGCGAGCAGGGCGGCAAGGCCCGCGCATCGAGATAAAACGCCGAACATCGATACTATCCCTCCCCGCAAGCTCAGCTATTGGGGACATGATGTTCATGTTCGCCGAAAAAGGTCTACGGGGTTGTGCGTGACCGAGGCGGCGAACCTGAACATCATGTCGCCAACGCCGTTGCCAACTTCTTGACTGTTGCCTCATGCGTAAGATCGAGATGCAGCGGCGTCACCGAGATATGGCCCTGGTGCAGCGCTTCCAGGTCGGTTCCGACCACCGGCTCGGCGCGATTGCGCGCCTCATAGCCCAGCCAGAAATAGCGCTGGCCGCGCCCGTCCATGCGATCGACCACGCTCCACATCGCCTCTTCGTTGGTGCTCTGGCGAGTGACCAGGGCGGGCAAAGTCGCCTCGGGCGTGCGGTCTGGGAAATTGACATTGATCAGCACATTACTTGGCCAGCCCGCCGCCACGAGCCGTTTGATCAGCCGGGGCCCGTGCTGCACCGGGGTGTCCCAATGCGCGGTGGACGCCGCACGGCCCGGGAACGACAGGCTCAGCGCGATCGATGGCACCCCCAGCAGCGTGCCCTCGATGGCGCCGGCGATGGTGCCCGAATAGGTCACATCGGTGGCGGCGTTCTCGCCGTGATTGATGCCCGAGAGCACCAGATCCGGCTTCATCGGCATCAGGTGCTTGATGGCCATGATGACGCAATCGGTCGGTGTGCCGCGCACCGCGAAAGTGCGCTCGCCCAGCGTCTTGCAGCGCAATGGCTCATGCAGGGTGAGCGAGTGAGCGGTGCCCGATTGGTCGGTCTCGGGCGCCACGCACCAGACCTCGTCGCTAAGCGCCGCCGCGATCTGTTGCAGCACGCCAAAGCCCGCCGCGTTGATGCCGTCGTCATTGGTGAGGAGAATGCGCATGGCGGGAGACTATCTGGTTTGCGCGCCGGTTTGAACCCGAAAGCGTGACGCATCGACCACCTGATACGGGCCGTGACGTCCTTTGACGATTTTGATAGTAATTTGTAGTACGGTCGGGTTGGCAGCGCCCCAGGCAACGACGAGGGTTTACCTTGGCCATTTTAGGTATCATCGCCGCGCTGATCGGGGCGGTCAGTTTTGCGTTGTGGCGCCTCAATGCGGCGGCCGATGCGGTGCGCAATCTCACTGGAGCGGCCGAAGACGCCCATGGCCTGTGGCGGCGCTGGTCGTGGCGGCGCAGGCTCGCGGGCGACCGTCTGGAGTTGATCAAGGACCCGCGCGAGGCGGCAGCCGGCATGCTGGTGGCGGTGGCGCAGGCCGACGGGGCGCTGACCCAAGCCGAGCAGAACGCCCTGGTTGCCGAGTTCAAGACCAGCTTCGAGATGAGCGAACCACAGGCGCAAGAACTGCTGGCGCACGCCCGCTGGAGCACTGGCGAAGTGCGCGATCTCGACCGTTGCCTGTTCAAGCTCGGTTTGCTGCTCGACGTCGAACAGAAGAATGACGTTGCCAGGCTGATGCAGCTCATTGCGGCTATCGGTAGTCCGCCAAGCCCCGCGATCCGCGCCTCGCTGGACAAGTATGGCCGGTCGCTGAAGCCCTAAGCGGCATTGGCGACTGGCACGTCGACCTCTCAGACCGTCCAACATATGGTTTGACCTGTCACATTGAAGGTTCGTGACAGAGGTCATGGCGTAGGGGCGCACAGCAGTGCGCCCGCTTGCGAGCACGAGTCAAACGGTAGGTTGGCCGGTATCAGACCTTGTCGTATCGCAACAGGGCGGCCTGCCAGTCGCCGCTACCCTACAGTGTCTTTTCGTCCCATCACTTCAGTGAGCCAGAAGGTTACCTAAGTCGGGGACAGTATATTGATTCGAGACCGGTTTTGACTGGCGTTAGCGAGTGACCTCCCGGCTTTGCCCGGGGATGTTTACCGCAACTGGCTTCAGGAAATTGGTCTACTGCCCCCGTATTGTTGCCGGTATCGCCTCGCGAATCCGCACAAATCTGCCTCATTTACAACGATCACGGAAGACTGTTGCCCCAAGACCGCCTTTCCAGAGTATAAGGTATTGGCCATGATGCCGAATCTGGCTGAACCCTGGTGACCGATGCCCGTGACACGCCGCCGCTTGCTGCTGACCTCCGGCGCCCTGATCGCCATGCCGCGCTTTGCCATCGCGCGCCCGGAGTTTCCCTCCGCGCGCATCGCGCCGATGATCATGGTGGGTTTCGATGGCGCCAACGCCAAGGCGATTGGCGTCAAGCAGATGGCGGCGCACATTGCTGCCGGTCACGTAGGCGGCATCTGCTTCATCGCCAAGAATGCGGTCACCCGCCCAGGCGTCGAAAGCATCACGGCGCTGTTTCATGCCCAATCCACCAGCTGGCCGTTGCTGATGGCGATCGACCAGGAGGGCGGCAATGTTCAGCGGCTGAGTTCGCATCTGGGCTACGGCTTTGAACCCTCGCCGGCCAAGGTCGCCAGCACTCAATCCACGGACGCCGCGCGCAAGACCTATGCCGCCATGGCCGCGCAGATGCGCAAGACCGGTTTTAACTTCAATCTGGCCCCAGTGGTCGATCTCGGCTTTGAGCACCGCAACATCCTGATCACGCAGAAGGGCCGCACTTTCGGCGACGATCCGGCCTCCGTCATTCGCTATTCGCGCGCCTTCGTTGCCGGCCATCGGGACGAGGGCGTATTGACGGCCCTGAAGCATTTCCCCGGCCACGGCTCGGCGCTGCGCGACAGCCACAGCGGCGCCGTCGATGTCACCAAGACTTGGCGCGACAGCGAGCTGGCGCCCTACACCTGCCTTGCCGCCGAAGTCATGGTGGACACCATCATGACCGGGCATCTGTCGCATGAGACCCTGACCGACGGTCTGCCAGCGTCTCTGTCCGAGGCTGCCATCGGCGGCATGCTGCGCGGCCGCGTCGGTTACAGTGGCGTGGTGATCACCGACGATCTCGATATGAAGGCGGTGCGGCGCCGTTTCACGCGCGAGGAATCGACGATCCGCGCCGTGGCGGCCGGCAACGACATCCTGCTGGCCACCAACGACGATAGTGATCGCGATCTGCCGTTGAGCATGATCCTGGCGGTGCAAAAAGGTATCCGCGATGGCCGCATCGAGGCCGACCGCGTGGAAGCGTCGGTGCGGCGCATCGAGGCGCTGAAGGCGACGCTGGCGGAGCGTAGACGGACGAAGGTGGCCGGACGGGGTAGCACAGGGGCTACGCCGCCACCGCCCCGGTAATCTTCCGGGCCGCGTCGTCCAGATCATTGGCCGCGATCACATTCAGCCCGCTGGCCTTCAGGATGCTTTTCCCCAGCTCCACGTTGGTGCCCTCCAGGCGCACCACCAGCGGCACCTTGATGCCGATCTCGCGCACTGCTGCAACCACGCCTTCGGCGATCACGTCGCAGCGCATGATGCCGCCGAAGATGTTGACCAGGATGCCTTTCACGTTGCCATCCGAGAGGATGATCTTCAGCGCCGAAGTCACCTTCTCGCGCGTGGCGCCGCCGCCGACATCGAGGAAGTTGGCCGGTGAACCGCCATAGAGCTTGATGATGTCCATGGTCGCCATCGCCAGGCCCGCGCCGTTCACCATGCAGCCGATGCTGCCGTCGAGCTGGATGTAGCTGAGGTCGAATTTGGCCGCCTCGACTTCGGCCGGCGCCTCCTCGTCGAGGTCGCGCAGGGCCACGATCTCGGGATGCCGGAACAGCGCATTGCTGTCGAAACCGACCTTGGCATCGAGGCACTTGAGATGTCCGTCCTTGGTCACGATCAGCGGATTGATCTCCAGCATCGCCATGTCCTTCTCGGTAAAGGCGCGATAGAGCTGGCCGATCAGCTTCACGCATTCCTTCACCTGATCGCCCGTCAGCTTCAGCGCAAAGGCGATGTCGCGGCCATGGAACGGCTGATAGCCGGTGGCCGGATCGATGGTGATGGTGACAATCTTGTCGGGCGTCTCATGCGCCACTTTCTCGATATCGACGCCGCCCTCGGTCGAGGCGATGAAGGCAATGCGCGAGCTGGCACGATCGACCAGCGCCGAGAGATAAAGCTCGCGGGCGATCTCGGTGCCCTCTTCGATGTAGAGGCGCTTGACGGTCTTGCCGGCCGGGCCGGTCTGGATGGTGACGAGCGTGCGCCCGAGCATGGCGATTGCCGCAGCGCGCACCTCATCCAGCGAGCGAGCGAGACGTACACCGCCTTTCTCGCCGGCTTCGGGCTCCTTGAACTTGCCCTTGCCGCGCCCGCCGGCATGGATCTGCGATTTCACCACCCAGAGCGAGCCGCCCATGACTTGCGCGGCCTTGACAGCTTCGTCGGGCGTGAAGGCCGGCGCGCCCTTGCCGAGCGGCAAGCCGTAGCCGGCAAGCAGCGCCTTGGCCTGGTATTCGTGGATGTTCATCGGGTCTCCTAGGGGTCAGACCCCTTCGCTGAAGGGGTCTGACCCCATTGATAGGTCGCTATTTGAGCACCAACACCGGCTGGCTCATCAGGTAGCGTTGCTGCGCCGAATCGGTGTCTGACACGGCTACGCTGATCGCTCCGCAACCATCTCGATCTCGACCATTGCCCCACCCGGCAAAGCGGCCACGGCCACCGTCGTACGCGCCGGTTCCGGCTTGCTGAAATGCTCGCCATACACGGTGTTCATGGCGGCGAAGTCGCCCATGTTGGTGAGGTAGACGTTGCATTTCACGACGTGATCGAAGGTGAGGCCGCAGGCCTCCAGAACCTGTTTCAGGTTCGCGAAGGTCTGGCGCGTTTGTCCCGCGATGCCGTCGGCCAGCTTGTTGTTGGCGTCGGTACCGGTTTTGCCGGCGAGGTAGACGAGATTGCCCGTCTTGACCGCATGCGAATAGGGGCCTGCGGCCGCCATGCCCTGGGGATTGACTGCGTTACGTGCCATCGTGTTGTTCTCCTTATGCTCCCAACTGCGGCGCCAGCTTCATGCAGGCGTCGACCAGCCCCTTGACCGTCTCGACCGAAGTCATGAACGCCGAGCGCTCGCGCATGTTCAGATCGATCTCGACCACGCGCTCGACGCCGCCCGCGCCCAGCACCACCGGCACGCCGACGTATAATCCCTTCACGCCGTATTCGCCGTTGAGATAGGCGGCACACGGCAGCACGCGTTTCTTGTCGCGCAGGAAGCTTTCCGCCATTTCCAGCGCCGAATGCGCCGGGGCATAGAAGGCCGATCCGGTCTTCAAGAGATTGACGATCTCGGCCCCGCCGTCGCGCGTGCGCTTGACGATTTCCTCCAGCTTCTGGTCGGTCAACCAGCGCATCTTGACCAGGTCTGGCAGCGGAATGCCGGCCACGGTCGAATAGCGCACCAGCGGCACCATCGAGTCGCCATGGCCGCCCAGCACGAAGGCCGAGACGTCCTCGACCGAGACGCCGAGTTCGGCCGCCAGGAAATAGCGAAAACGCGCCGAATCCAGCACGCCGGCCATGCCCACCACCATATTGGTCGGACTGCCGCAGGCCTTCTGCAGCGCCCAGACCATGGCGTCGAGCGGGTTGGTGACGCAGATGATGAAGGCGTTCGGAGCATATTTGCGGATGCCGGCGCCGACCTGATCCATCACCTTCAAATTAATGCCGAGCAGGTCATCGCGGCTCATGCCCGGCTTGCGCGGCACGCCGGCGGTGACGATGCAGACATCCGCGCCTTCCAGGTCCGAATAGGAGTTGGTGCCCTTGTAATGGGCGTCGAACCCCTCAACCGGCGAGGCCTGCGAAATATCCAGCGCCTTGCCCATCGGCAGCCCTTCCGCGACATCGAACAGCACGACATCGCCCAGCTGCTTCTGGCCGATCAGATGGGCAAGCGTGCCACCGATCATGCCGGCGCCGATCAGCGCGATCTTGTTGCGGGCCATGGGGTTGGCTCCTTCTTGAGACGGGATGTTGCACTGCGGGAAGCGATAGTACGGATGGCGGATGGGGGCAACAGGGGTCAGACCCCACTTTTTTCGGGGTCTGACCCCGCACCACTGGCGCTGGACTCGCGGCGTGGGGGG
>JANLQJ010000356.1:0-6074 GCA_031367715.1 Hyphomicrobiaceae bacterium
CTGCATGGGGCGGGACCAGAGCGTTGCCAACCTGTCGTTCCTCGATCATTTGCCTTTGCGCCGGATACTTTCCTATGGCGGACGACGGCTGACGGAAAAACTGGTCCGGCGCGCGCCTGGCTAGAGTTCCGCAACATTCCAATGACCCGTATTTGTCATCCTCGGGCTTGTCCCGAGGACCGATCGTCCGAAAGGCTCCGGTGCGCGCGCAACCATGTCTCCTCTGGAGAAGCCCGAGCATGACACTAATGGGAACGAACTGGATAAGTCACAAAACCAGCAGCCTCGCCCTGCTGATCCCGGCCTACAATGCAGCAGGCTTGCTGCCGCGCCTGCTGGCTTCCGCGGCGGCCCAGACTGAGCCGTTCGATGAAATCTGGGTCTACGACGATTGCTCGACCGACGACACCGCCGCGGTCGCCGAAGGTCTCGGTGCACGGATGATCCGAGGCGCCGTGAACCGCGGTTGCAGCCACGGCAAGAATGCCCTGGCGCACCATACGACGTGCACGTGGATACATTTCCACGACGCCGATGACGAGCTGTTGCCGAACTTTGTCGCCCTTGCCCGTGGCTGGATGAGCACCGATGGCAATGATGTTGTGCTGTTCCCTTACCTGGAAATCGATGACGTGACAGACCAGCCGATCGCCGTGCGCCAGTTCGAGCCCGAAGCGGTTGCGAGAAACCCGATCTGCTATGCCATTCGCAACCAAATCAACCCGTTTTGCGGTCTTTATCGACGCGAGGCCTTTCTCGCAGCCGGTGGTTGCGACGAAGACCCGCTCGTACTTTACAACGAAGATGTCGCCATGCATATCGCGCTGGCGTTCGCCGGACTCTCGTTTGCGGCTGAAACCACAGTGTCGATCGTGAACCGTCGCCGCGTCAACTCGATGTCGGCGTCCAATCGGCAAAAATGCATCGAGGCGCACTACCATGTGTTGCGCAAGGTTTTGGATCGGCCCCGCTCCACAGCGTATCGGAACGACATCGCCACGAAACTCTGGATGGCGGGCGCAGCCGGCGCAGCCCACCTCGACTGGGCGACCGCCGACAAGGCCGTTGCACTGGCCATGCGCCTTGCCGACCCGTCCGCAGCGCCGGCAAGGTCAGTCTTCCAGGCCTTGTGCTGGCTCTCCCCGCACATTGCTCTGCGCGCACGAGAGCTACTCATCCGACTGTTTCGCCCACACCTGCGGGCTGGCTATCCAACCTGGCATTGGCGCGCTTTGGCAACGACCCGCGAGTGAGACATGACTGCCCCACTCGTTTCAATTTTGATCCCCTGCTATAATGCACGACACTACATTGGTGAGACACTCGAATCGGTATTGCGCCAATCATGGCCCAATCTTGAAATCATCGTGGTGGACGATGGGTCCACGGATGGATCCGTCAAGACTGTCAACGGCTTCCGGGAACGCGGTGTTCGGCTGATAGAACAGATCAACGCCGGTGCCGCGGCGGCGCGGAACACCGCCTATCGAGCCTCGAACGGCCAGTTCGTTCAGTTCCTGGACGCCGACGACCTGTTGAACCCACAAAAGATCGAACGCCAACTGGGTCGGATGTTGAACAACGCCGGTTGCATTGCCTCGGCGCAGTGGAGTCGCTTCCAAGGCACACTCGCCAGTGCCCGGTTCATGTCTGAACCGGTATGGAGCGACCATGAGCCGTTGGACTGGCTGGCATTGTCACGTCAGAGCGGCGGCGGAATGTTGTTTCCGGCCTTGTGGTTGTTGCCGAGGGCGATTATCGACGCGACTGGCCCATGGAACGAATCGCTGTCTTTGGGCGACGACGCAGAGTATTTCACTCGCATTCTGCTTGCCGCCAGGCGCGTTCTCTTTTGCCAAGGCGCCCGCTGCTATTATCGATCGGGCAATCGCTCCAGCCTGTCAGGTCGCAAAACGGCGGCGGCGTGGGCATCCCAGTTCAACGCCACGGAGTTTTGCCAGAACCACCTTCTGGCGCGCGAGAATAGCGACCGCATGCGCCGCGGCCTGGCGCTCAGCTGGCAGCATCTGGCGCACGCGGCCTATCCCTACCAGCCTCAACTCGCAGCGCTTGCGCTAAAGCGTGCGGCGGCCTTGCACGACGTGCAGATCAGCCCGGCGGGAGGACCGGCATTTCAGGTGGTGTCAGGACTGTTCGGCTGGCGGCTGGCACGACGCCTCCAGATTGCGTCAGGGCGCTCATGAGGCAGCGCGTCCTTGTGGTTTTAGGGACGCGCCCTGAAGCGATCAAAATGGCTCCGGTAATCCTCGCGTTCCAGAACCAGCCGGAGATCGAGGCCATCGTTTGCGTCACGGCGCAGCATCGCCAACTGCTGGACGAGGCGCTGGCCGTGTTCGGCATTTGCCCACACCACGATCTCGACATCATGCGCACGGGTCAGACGCTCGGACAGATTACTGCGGCGGTGCTCAACGGACTGACGCCGCTGATCAACGCTCTTTGCCCAGCTCGCATCCTCGTCCACGGCGACACCACGACCGCCTTTGCCACCGCACTCGCAGGGTTCTATCTGAACACACCGGTCGGCCATGTGGAGGCTGGCTTGCGTACCGGCAAGCTCGATGCGCCCTGGCCCGAGGAGATGAACCGGCGCTGCGTTGACATCCTGGCCGACCTGCTGTGGGCCCCGACCGAGGCTGCGGCAGCAACGCTGCTGCGCGAAGGCGCCAAGCCGGGCGACGTCCATGTCACCGGGAACACCGTGGTTGACGCGTTGCGCCTGGTCACGAATCGGATCGCTGGGGACCAGGAACTCAAGTGCCGATTGATAAACCGGTTGCCGCAACTGTCGCCCAGCCGCAAGGTAATCCTTGTCACTGGTCACAGGCGGGAAAGCTTCGATGGCGGGCTCGCCGAGATCTGTCGCGCCTTGAATCAGCTCGCGGACCGATCCGACACCGAAATCGTGTGGCCGGTGCACCCGAATCCCAAGGTGATCGAGACCGTGCGCCGGGAGCTGACGGCGAGAGACAATCTGCATCTCATCGCACCGCTCGACTATCTCACCTTCGTTGTCCTGATGCAGCGCGCACATTTCATCATTACCGATTCCGGTGGCATCCAGGAAGAAGCGCCGTCGCTGGCTAAGCCGGTGCTGGTCACACGATATGAAACGGAGCGCCAGGAGGCGATTGTCGTTGGCACCGCAAAGCTGGTCGGCACCGACGGCGGGCGCATTCTGGCCGCCGCGTCAGAACTCCTCGACGATCCCGTCGCCCATGCAAAAATGACGCACCGGCCGAACCCGTTCGGCGATGGACACGCGGCGCAACGCATCGTTTCCGGTATCGTTGCGCGCAACACCCGTCGTGGCGTCAGGGCCGCATGAAAATCTGCGTCGTCACTTCTCACGAGGCCGGCGAGCCGCGCGGTCTGCGCCATGCTGTCGCCGCCAAGCGCGCGTTCCCGGATGCTGAGGTGATTTTCAAGCACTACCGCGCAGCATCCGCGTCACCCGCCATCGCGCCACCGCAATTGGCGCAGCACCAGATAACCACACGTCCGCTGACATTCCCGACGCGCCGTTCCGATCCGCTCGCGCTGGCACGCCGCAAAATCACGTCGCGCCTGGAGCGGGTTCTGTTCCGTTGCACAGGGATCATCAGGGAGGGTGTGTTCGGCGAACGGACACAGGGGCTCACGCGCGACCTGTTGCAGACACCGGCCGACTGCTACCTCGCGCACAACATCGAGACGCTGTTACCTGCGGCGCGCGCCGCTCAGCACTGGGACGCGACGCTGGTGTTTGACTGCATGGAATTCTACCGCGATATGGGCGATGGGCAGCTTAGCGAGATGTCGCGCGCGATCGAGCGTATCGAAGCGCGCTATCTGCCGCGGTGCAACCTGGTTGTGGCAGCCAGTGAAGAGCTGGCCGACGCCTACGTTCAGGCCTACGGGATCAAGCGGCCGCTGGTGGCCTACAACGTGCCGCCAGCGCTTGCTGAATTGCCTGCGAGGCAGGGCGGCGGCCTCAATCTCTATTGGCGCAACACCGTGATCGGTTTTGGCCAGCGCGGACTTGAGGACATGCTGGTGGCCATGACCCGCCTGCCGCCTGATGTGCAACTTTACTTGCAGGGTGGTCTGCCGGGCGACGGCGGCAAGGTCCTCAGGGCAAAGATCGCCCAACTCGGGATTACAAACCGCACGATAATCCTTCCACCGCATCGGTTTGGCGAGGCTGTGCCGAGCGCTGCGCGATACGATGTCGGACTTTGCCTTGAGCGTATCGGGCCGCGCAATCACGAGCTGACGGTCTCGAACAAGATGTTCGATTACCATATGGCCGGCTTGGCCGTGATCGCTTCCGACCTGCCAGGGTTGGCCGCCGTCATCCGGAGCTCGGAGGGAGGCGTGCTCTACCAACCGGGAAACCCGGATGCGCTGGCTGCCGCCGTCGAAGGCCTGCGCGCCAATCCCGCGCGACTCTGGCAATTGCAGCACAATGCGCGAAAATTCGCTCTCGCCGCCGGCAACCTCGAGTACGAGATTGCGAGCATCTCCGGCGCCTTGCGAAAAACACTAGACCAGTTCGCAAACGACTCTCGTGTTTGCCGACGCGACACTGGATTGTGATCCTGAAAAGTAACTTTTCTTGCACATCGCGCTGACTGCAGATCCTGAACTGGCCGTGCCACCGCTGCACTATGGCGGCATCGAGCGCATCGTCGATATGCTGGCGCACGGCCTGACGCAGCGTGGGCATCGAGTGACCCTGTTCGCAAATGCCGACTCTACCTCCGCCGGCGCCCTCGTCCCTTGGCCCGGGCACTCCAATCGCTCAACTGTCGACACATTGCGCAATGCCGCGACCCTGGCCCGCCACACCGCCAGCAGCCGATTCGACGTCGTCCACTCGTTCTCGCGCCTCGCCACGCTGTTACCCATCTTGGCCTGGCGCCAACCCAAGCTGATGACCTACCAGCGAACGATCAGCCGCCGTTCAGTCCAGCTCGGGCACCACCTCTCGCGCGGCACACTGGCATTCAGCGCCATAAGCCGCTTCATGATGCTGCCGGTCGCCGACGTCGGTAACTGGCATGTTGTGTCCAATGGCGTGCCGCTCACCAGCTATCGGTTCGTCGCCAACCCGCCAGCGGGTGCGCCGTTGGTGTTTCTGGGACGCATTGAGGCGATCAAGGGTCCGCACTTGGCCATCGAAGTGGCACGCCGGGCGGGCCTGCCGCTGGTGATCGCCGGCACCGTGCCCGACGCGCAGCGCGGCTGGTTCGAGCGCCACGTCGCCCCGCATATCGACGGCACGGCCGTGCGCTATGCCGGACCGATCGACGATGGCCAGAAGAATGTGCTGCTCGGGGCGGCGCGTGCGCTGCTGATGCCGATCCTGTGGGAGGAGCCGTTTGGCATTGTCATGGCCGAGGCTATGGCTTGCGGCACACCTGTCATCGGCTTTGCACGCGGCGCCCTGCCCGAGGTGGTCGAGAATGGTGTCACGGGGATGGTCGTTGCGGACCTGGACGAGATGATTGCGGCGGTATCTGCGCTCGCGCGCATCGACCGGCGAGCGGTGCGATCCAGGGTCGAGCGGTTGTATTCGGACGCGGCCGTGGTCGAGGGATATCTGGCGGTTTACGAGGCCATGCTCGGTATCAACCCTTCGGCGCAGCCGGGGCCAACCGAATGACAACCATTGTAAAATCTGTCTGGCGTCAAGCGCCCCGCGGCTCTTGTACCAGCCCTCCGAAGGTTTGACCGCTCAGTATCCTACGAACTTGGAATTGGTTTTCATCGTCGATCAAGGCGTAGGGGCGGGCTGCGCCCGCGCTGTCAATCCGAGTCGTGCCGCAACCGGGCAGGCGCAGCCCGCCCCTACGCCATGGGTGCTGCGGGTTAACCATTATATACTATAAGTATTTGCGTATTTTCATGTATTGGCGTAGTATTTCCTTGTTGCCTGCCGCAACGGGACGTCGTCGCGACCGTCGCACACGTGGCAGGGAAGTGCGGTGGCCGGATGCTCGGGGCCGTGCGCTTGAACGCGTGCGGACGGACCCAGGAGATCGGGAAGCCGGGCGGTCGTGCCTCCCAAT
>JANLQJ010000381.1:0-8534 GCA_031367715.1 Hyphomicrobiaceae bacterium
CCCAACGTGGCGAGCACCGGCCGTGCTATGTTGGGTCGCGCTGAAACGCTTGACCCAACCTACAAAATTCACTTCGCCTGCAGAACCTCCGTCCACAGATCGGACATTTTCTTGTCCAGCGCCTCGCTGGGAGCCGGATACGGTTGCGAACGCTTCAGGAACTCTGGCTGCTCGGCAAAGCGCAGGATCTTCTTCTGATCATCCGTTAGCGTTGCTTTTGTATTCGACGGCATGCCCCAATAGCACGACGAGGTCGCCAGCCGCGCCTGGCCTTCCGGGCCGGTCACATACTGGATGAACTTAAGCGCCAGGTCCTTCTTGGTGCTCGCCGCGAACATCGCCAGCGACTGCGACCACAACACGCCGCCTTCGGCCGGAATGGTGAAGTCCAGCGCCGGATTGTCCTTGTGCAGACCGGCGGTCACAAACTCGCCGCCGCCCGACAAGATATCAACCTCGCCCGTCGCCAGCGCCGTCTGGCTGGCGACAATGTCGCCGACCAGTTTGGCATTCGCCTTCATGATCGCCAGCTTTTCCTTGATCGCTGGCAGGTCGGCCTCGGTCAGCTCGGACGTCTTCTTGCCCAAGCCGATGGCGACCATGCCGATCATCGGCAGGTAGTAGTCGTAAACCGCGACGCGCCCCTTGTATTTCGGGTCCCAGAGCACGGACATATGGCCCATGTCTTTGGGATCGACCTTGGAGGAATTGAAGCTGATGGTGTTGTAACCGAATTTTTCCGTGATGCCGTAGCGCTTGCCGCCGATGATGGTGGCGCCGTCCATCTTCACCTCAGGGAACATATCGGCGAACGGCAACTTGTCTTCCGGCAGTGGCTCGAACAGCTTCTTGTCGACGCCACGGTGCACGTCGATGGAATCGATCACCATGACGTCCCAGTCGCCCGGCTTGGACTGGTCGACGATGGCCAGACCCGCGCCGGTGCCCTCGAATTCCTTGACGTTGACTTTGACGTTGTTGGCGTCCTCGAAGGGTTTCAGCAGCGCGGGATCATTGTGATCGCACCAGATCAGCGCATTCAGCGTGTCGGCGGCGTTGGCGGTGCCAGCGCCAACGGCGGCGACCGCGGCGCCCAGCAGCAGGGTGCGCAGTAGTCCACGCCACGACGCTTGGCCGGCCGGCGCTGTTGTCTCAACGGTCATAGTGGCATCCTTCCTGATCTCTTTCGGCGTGCGTGCGACGCGCGCCATGCCGCCAGCCTATGACCTGAGTATGGGGCGTGTCATCCAAATCTGTTATCGACGCCAAGCGCCGTAACCGCGCACTCGACCCGCCTCGCTAATACCGTTACTGTTGACTCCGCATTTGCCCTGCCGCCAAGGACGTTCCCCATGCCCCTCCAGCTCGCCGTCTCCACCTGGTCCGTGCATCGCGAACTGGGGATCACGTACCAGCAAAGCCCGTCGGACTCCTCGGGTGGCATCGAGCCGACCTACGGGCCGGGCAAATTGAAACTCACCGCTTTGCCGGCCGAACTGGCGCGCCGCGACATCACCCGCGCCGAGGTCTGCCATTTTCATCTGGCCAACCGCGATCCTGCCTATCTCGCGACCATCCGCGAAGCCTTCGCCAAGTCCGGCGTCGTGATCCAGACCCTGCTCATCGACGATGGCGACATCACCCATCCGCAGAACCGCGCGCGGGACACGGCGTGGATCGCGACCTGGATTGAGGCGGCAGCTGCCTTGGGCGCCGAGAACGCCCGTGTCATCGCCGGCAAGAGCAAGCCCACCGCCGCAACCCTGGCCCTGTCGGTCGAGGGCTTGCGAACGCTCGGGCAGATCGGCCGCACGCATGGCGTCCGGATCGTGACGGAGAACTGGCTCGACATGACCCCTGGCCCGCGCGAAGTACACCACATTCTCGATGGGCTCGGGCCCGACGTCGGGTTCCTCGTCGATACCGGCAACTGGGATGGTCCGTCAAAATACGCCGACCTCACATCGATCTATGCCCGTGCCGAACTCAGCCACACCAAATGCAGCTTTGGCGCCGACCGCACGATGGACCAGGAGGACTACCGTCTCTGTTTGGCCACAGCAATCGAAGCTGGCTATAGCGGGCCGCACACGCTGATCTTCGAGGGTGAGGGTGACGAGTGGCGCGGCGTGGACATGGAGCGCGATTTCGTGCTGGCGCACTATGCGGCGCGTGCCTGACCCGCCTCCGGGGAACGCGAGACCTCCCCTTTACGACTAGCACTGGCGCGCGATCAAGATCGGATCGGAGCTGGTAAGAGCGGACCATAGCCGCTCCTACCCATAGCCCTATCTAGTCGGCAACTTCGGCGCCGCCCTTGTCCTTCTTGATTTCGATCTTGGCCGGCGTATATCCGGCGGCGGCAATTTCGATCGTGAGGCCTTTCTCATTCGGCGTCTTGTAAAGTGCCGAATTCGGGTTGGCCCGGAAACGATCGGTCGCCGCCGCGAAATCGACAGCGCCTTTGGGTTCGAAATGCAGGGTCACGACGCTCTTCTTGGGGATGACGACGCCCGAAAGTTTGCGATAGGTATTCTCGGTCGCGCCGGTCACGCTATCCTTCAATGTAACGAACAAATCGATTCCAGCAATGTCGGTGCCGGTCAGGTTTTGAACTTCAAGTTCCAAGTGATCATCGACGCCTTTTCGCGTCGCAGGGTCCTCATTATTCTCGACAATTGCGGACTTGATGGCGACGCCACCCGGTTTGCCGGCCGGAGCGATCGGATCGGCCATTTCGACGGCCTTGGGATCGACCTTGTCGTTCAGACCATCGCCGTCAGTGTCCGCGACCATCGGATCGGTGCCGAGCAGGGTCTCGGCCTTGTCGGGAACGCCGTCGCCGTCGGTGTCAACGCCAGCAGCGTGCGCCGGAATTGACATACCGAATGCGATCAGGACAACCGACAGCGCGGCTAGTGAAAGGCTTGTCTTGTGGGTCATGAGCATCAGTCCTTGGTGAGACGCGTGAAGTCCAGGCGGCGGAACAAGAGGAGAGACAGGAGTGCAGCCAGTCCGCCTGCGAGCCACACAAAGTCACTCCAACGGTCCGCCATGACAGCGCCAATCGACTGGCCGTAGTAGGTTTCCTTGATGCCCGTGAGGGCAAAACTCCAGCGCTCGAAGTGTTTTGCGGGAGACGCCTGCTCGATGCCGTCGCGGATGGTTTCGTAAGTCTTGAAAGTGGCCAGGATCGCTCTCTCGTCCGGCTTGGCAATACCAAGTGTACGGAACACACCACCGGCCACTTGATTGTCCGGATCGAGCGTGTCGCCAATCTGTGGAGCGATGAGCACGAGCGCGAGCCAGATCGCGAAAGCGGCCAGCAGCGCATTCGGCAGCAGCCGCATCGACAGTGACAAAAGCAGCCCCAAGACAAAGAAGATCGTGATGTAGATGACGGCGGCGATGTCGATGATCAGTAATCGCAGCATTTCATCCAACGTCAGGCCCACGCCGCCGATCAGCATAATGCCGACTGCGCCGAGCGCGAAGGTGGCCGTCAACACAATGGTGATCAACGCGAGATTGCCCAACACCTTGCCACAGATAAACATCGTCTGGGTCAATGGACGGGTCAGGATCAACGCCAGCGTGTTGCGGCCACGCTCGCTGGCTGCGGCCCGGTAGCCCAGCACGATGCCGAGTACGGCGCCGATGATCTCGATGTATTCGATGAAGCCGCGCAGCAGCTTCAGCGGCACGAAAGCGGGCGGCGGGATGGAAGCAGCCGACTTTCCCAGTTCAATAAGCTGCGCCTTGGCCTCATTGTAGGTGAGAACTTCGTCGTGAAGGGCAATAGCTGAAACGACCAGCGCGACCAAGCCGGCCAGGAACATGAAGCCCGTCATCACCAACAGCAGCGAGGTGCGCCGCGCGTCGGAGACTTCCTTGCCGGCGATAGTGCTGGTGGCAACCCAACCACTAGTCATTGTAGTCACTCCTTGAGGCATCGAAGTGGCGCACTGCCCTGAGGATACCGAAGGCGACCAGCAGTATGACGGCGACGTAAATGGCGACGCCTGACAACATGGATCGAACCACGTGGCCGCCCGGCGTGAAGCCGAGGATGGTGGCCGAGAGCGAGCGGTAGATGTCCATGAGCGAGAACGGTCCGAGGATCATGCTGGTGATGTCAAAGAACGATCCGGTCGTCGGGACAAGCGTCGCCTTGATCGGATTAAGCGCGTTCATCGGATTGGTGTTGCTGGTCAGCTGTGGCAGGATGAATGTCATGGCCAGCCAGATCGTTACCGGGATCAGCAGCGCCATGGATTCCGAACGCGAGACGGTAGCGAAATACATGCCAATCAACCCGAACGCGATCAGACACAGGGCAGACACGCCATAAAAGGCTATGAGACTGCGCCAGTCGGCAATGTTGAGAGCCTGTCCCGGCAGCAGCAACATGGTGAGCGCGTTCACCACGGCCGCAAACGCCAGCAAGCCGACCACTGAAATGATCAGCGCAAGCATCTTGCCCAGAGCATAGGACGTCCGGCTGACCGGGCGGCTGGCAATCAGGGGAAACACGCCGGATTTGCGGTCGGCGCCGATCAGCTGTGTCCCAAGCACGATAGCCGCGAGTGCGCCAAGCAGCGACACATAGGTGGTCATGTTGCGTAAGTCCGACAGCGGCGACACTTCGGATGCCGGATTGACCGGTATGGCTTTGCCAAGCGCCTTCAGCACCGGGACGGCCTTCTGAAAAATGCCATCGAGCGTGTGCGTGGCGGACCAACCGAGATAGGCCGACACCAACACCATGGCCAAGAACATGGCGGTCAACCACACCACGCTGCGATCGCGGACAGCGACTCGGAGCGCGGCGGCAGCAACGAGCCAGGCATTGCTGGTTGGAACCACCGGAGCGATTGAAGCTGAGATGCTTGTCATGTCAGGCCTCGACTTTCGGCGTGACGGACAGATAGAGCTGCTCCAGCGCCGTATCGTCGCCAAACTTGGCCAACACGCCCTTCAGCGTATCGTGGAACACCAGCTTGCCCTGGTTGAGCACAGCGATCGAGGTGCAGGTCTTGGATACCTCGCTGATCAGATGCGTGTTCATGAAGATGGTTGTGCCGTACTGCTTGTTCAGTCGGACGATCAGATCACGCAGCGTCTTGATGCCGAGCGGATCGAGGCCCGAAGTCGGCTCATCGAGAAAGAGCACATCGGGCCGGTGCAGCATGGCCTGGGCAAGACCGATGCGTTGGCGCTGGCCCTTCGATAGGGTGCCGACACGTTTGTCCGCCAAGGCCTCGCATTCAAGGAAACCGAGCGTCTCGTGGATGCGCGCGGCCGGATCGGCGACGCCCGAGAGCTTGGCGAAATAGGTGAGATTTGCGGTGGCACTGAGGCCGTCATAGAGGCGGACATTCTCGGGCACATAACCCAGCCGGCGCCGCGCCGCCATGCCATCGGTTACGACATCATGCCCGCAAACCGTGGCCGAGCCCGAGGTCGGCTTCAGCAGCGTGGTCAGGATGTTCAGCGTGGTGGTCTTGCCGGCGCCGTTATGGCCAAGGAAGCCGAACACCTCGCCCGCCTCGACATCGAGCGTCAGATCATCGAGCGCGACGTGATCGCCGTAGCGCTTGGTCAGGTTTTTTATGGCAATCACGGCGGACATGCTTTGGCGCTCCACAAGACTTCGCGACGGTTTGCTGAGTTTGGATCCTGAGGTCAGGCGCCCTGGCCTACGGGCGCTACTTCCTCACCGCTGCGTGTCAGCGTCATGTAGATGACGATGGCGGCGATGGCGCCAAGGAAGATGTAGCTGGTGTAGATGGTGCCGAAGCCGATACCGCCGTATTTTGGCCCTTGCGACAGCAGATCGCCAAAGCAAGCCCCGAGCGGACGGGTGAGGATGTAGGCGAGCCAGAAGGCAAGGATGCCGTTCATCCAGCCGGCGTAGTAGGCAGCTGCGATCAGGGCGATGACGGCACCGAATGCCAACCCGGTGTAGAGGAAGCCGAGGCCAATGAGTTCAGCACCCAGGTCGCCAGCTGCGGTTCCGAGCGCAAAAGTAAAGAGGATGGTAAGCCAGTAGAAAATTTCACGTTTCGTCGTATGGATGGTATGGATCGACAGTGTACGCTCCGATGCGTACCAGGCAGCGAACGTGGCGGCCAGAGCGGCCGAGAAGATGATGGTCGTGGTCCACAGGCTGACGCCGTAATTGTCGACGAGATTGTCGGTGACGAGCGTGCCGACGACGCTGATGAGCACCACCGCGAGCCAATAGGCCCAGGGCACATAGCGCCTTTGTGCGAATTGAATGGCGATGGCAACAATCAAGCATCCCGCCAAAATCCAGGATGTGGTCGACAGACCCAATCCCAAATCGAGGTTCATGTAGTCGGCGGCAGTTTCGCCGACGGTGACCGCCATCAGCTTGATCAGCCAGAAATCGGCGGTCACCTGAGGTACGCGGTTGTAACCAGTTTCAGCTCTTCCGAGCGCGAATGCAGTCATGACGATTTCTCCGGTCGGAAGAGCTGTTGTCAGGTGTGGAAGCTACTGCTTGACGCCCATGACCTTCATGGCATCGGCAAAGAACGCATTGGCGCCGGCATCGTCATCGGCCTTGCAACGTTCAATTCCCTGTTTCTCAAGGTCGGTGACCTTGGTGGTGTCAGCGGGCGACAGCTTGGCGGTCTTGAAGGCTGCCTTCTCGGCTTTCATCGAGTCTTCGCACGGAGGCACTACTGCGGTTGCGGCAAAGGCAACCGTCGGCAGAACGCTGGCAACGGCGAAAACGGAAAGGACAGTGGCGAGGATAAATTTGCTCACGATCAAAACTCCTTCGAGTTGGTTTGGTTGTTTGAACGGAACAGAGATCAACAGGCATCCTTGGAGCAGACTGGAATGGCATGTTGGACCCCGTCCCGTCAGGCACTTGCCAATGCGACTTACGTCACATGACTGACACGACCATGACAGCCGAAACTTAGGGGCGACTTAGGAAGTAGTGACCATATTGGGGCGCGGAAATATCAGTCGCGCGATGATCCCGGATTGGTCTGATCGATTCACAAGTTCAACTTTGATGCCGTAGCGCTCGGTGATGCGGGCCGCAATGGACAACCCGAGGCCACTGCCTTCGACGCCGGGGGCGGCCGCGCGAAAGAACGGCTCGAAGACGCGCTCAAGCATATCGGGAGCGATGCCGGGCCCGGTGTCCTTGATCTCGACGACAGGCATGCCGCCGATAGACGTGATTGTGACATCGACGGTGCCGCCGTCCGGCGTATAGCGGACAGCATTCTCGACAAGATTGCCAATCAACACACGCAGGTCGTCAGATTCGCCAAGGACCGTCACGGCATCCGCCCGCGCCAGGCCCAAATCCTGCCCGCGATGATCAGCAATCGGAAGGACATCGCCAATGATGGTTTTGACGAGAATAACCAGATCGACGGGCGCCAGGTCCTTCTTGACATCTTCCGATTGATAGCGCGCAACTTTCAGCAACTGGTTGATCAGGCTCGATGCGCGCCGGATACCGCGGTCCAGTTCCTTCATGCGCAGGGCGGACGAACCGGCATTCTCGCCATGCTGGAGGTTGGTGATCTGAAGCTGAAGGGCAGTGATTGGCGTGCGCAACTCGTGGGCAGCGTCCGCCATGAACCGCTTTTGCGCCGCCAAGGCCTGTTGCAGGCGATGCAGCAGGTCGTTCATGGCCCGGACCATCGGCCTGATTTCGGCGGGCACTTCGGAGGCCGGAATCTGTGCCGGTTGACCTGGAGTCTGATGCGCCAGGAGGTCAACAACGCTGTCGAGTCCACCAAGAACCCGGCTGATAACGACCCCCAAAAGCAGCCAAGCCAGAGGAATTATGATCCCGATAGGGATTAATGCCCGCAATGCAGCGTCCTGCGCAAGTTCCTGTCTGACGGATGTCTGCTGCGAAACCTGAACCGTTTGCTTGGGCGAAACGACCGCATAAGTCCGCCAGCTGATCGTTGCAGTCTGCGTATCAGCAAAGCCAGTCGTGGTTTGTCGCGGAACATCGTTATCGGGGATTGAGGGCCGCAACGGCATGCCAGAGCTATCCCAGACCTGCACATTGAGATCATCTTCGATGTCATGGGGGACGGTGTCCTCGGCGATCGGCGATGGCGCTTGACCGGCCGGGCCGAGATTGACCGCGAACTGCCGCAGCTGGTGATCGAGAAAGCCTTCCATCTCGGCGCGAGTGTACCAATACGAGGTTGCCGCCGTCATGAGACCGACAACTGTCAGCAGTCCGAGCAACCACAGCCGCAGCTGGGATTTAAGCGACATGTCGCGACTCATCGATCCACCAGCCAGCCTGCGCCGCGAACGTTGCGAATGACATCCTTGCCGAATTTCTTGCGGATGGAATGGATCAGCACTTCAACGGCATTATACCAGCCCCCATAAGTTTTGACTCCTTGGGGCTTTCGGGTTCGCGCGGATCGTGATTCTCTTTGCTGAGTGATTCGGCAGGAGGGATGCGATGACAGCGCTGCAGATCAGGAAGGACCGCACCGCAGTGGTGTTGCGCA
>JANLQJ010000391.1:0-2976 GCA_031367715.1 Hyphomicrobiaceae bacterium
CCACCAACTTGTTCCCCTCGGGGAGCAATTGTACTTCTGGCGCACACACGCGAAGTGGTCGCGCCGCAAGCTTGCCGAAGCTGCCGGCGTCGCGATCTCGACCGTGCAGGACCTCGAGCGCGGCAAAGGTTCGCTCACCTACTATCTGCTCACACTCGATGCGCTCGACCTTCAACTCGCAACGCCAGGTCATGGTCATCGCCGTCTCGGAACCGCGTTCCATCGTGAGCGTATTTCGCAGGGCATCGCCCGTCGCGATCTCGCCCGACATCTAAAAATCTCGCGCACCACACTCGCTGCGCTCGAGGACAACAAGTCAGTGCGCCTTGCAATCATCGACGCCTATGCGGGTGTGTTGCGCATTGCACTCATCGTCAGACCACGTGCGCGAAATTGAAACCGCAGCGACACAACTCCCACAGTCACGCGGCCAATCGCATCCCATCCATGTGCAGCTGTCCTGCCTTGGTTACCCACCGCACGCCACGGGCCTTGCACGCAGCCGCGAAACGCGTGACGAAAACTTTCGGTGCAACTGCGGCCATGGACGATTTCTCGCACCACGATTTGTAGGCTGCATAAAGTCGTATCTGCGGCACCGCCTCGCCATCGGCCGGGGCCAGTGCTTCATTTAGAAATTGCTCGGGCGCACCTTCCGCCACTTGCGGCGGTGCGATCAGTTTTGTCACTGTACCGCCGGCGTCGCCAATGGCGGGCCTGTCGGCGGCTCTACTGAACCGTCCCGTCACTGGTGGCGCCGCTGGCGCCGGCGCAAGTTTTGTCGGATCTGCCGACGCTGGCACCGCCACGACCAAGCCTGTCGGGTCCGCCACTTTTTTCTGCTTCGACAGCATCCAGCTCGGCACCGAGAAGCCCGGCAACCGCTCGAACCACAGCAGGCCGAACATCGAAACCAATTCCGCGAAGCCGACGAGAACGAAGGACATTCCGTTTGCCGTTTTCAACTGATCCCAGCCGAACAAATTGGCGATCGCCGCGGAGCGCACGTCGCCGCTCGCATCCGTGCGCGACGCACCCGCGACAGACGCCAACTGTGGACTCAGAGCATTAATCTCGCCCTCGAGTTTCTCAGCCTCGAGAGATCGCGCACGCGACGCCTCCGCATCCTTAACGCTGCCGCACCACGCGCGCAGATCATTGCGCGCGGTCGTGCACTGCACGCTCAGCTTCCATTTCTGATCCTGCTTCATGCCTTCTAGTCGCGCTCCGATTGCCGACGACGGCTCGTAGCTGCCGAAAGATTTCAACCGAAGTTCCTTGCGATCCAACTCAGCACGCAGATCAGCGAACGCATCAACTTTGCTGGCGACGGTGCCAGCCGAACTCTGACGGATGGTCTCGACAAATCCAATCAGGGCACCCCCGGTCACCACCAACGCCACTGCCGCCACGAGGCCCGTGCTTGCAGCCACCCACCACTCCCGACGCCTGAGTGCATTGGCAAACCACAGCACGCCGAAGCCCTTGGCCATTTCGGCCAGCACCCCCAAAGCGATCAAGATCCCGGCCGGCACCACATCGCGCGCAACAGCATTGCCGTACCACCACTCGCCGGTGACGGCGGCCGCGACAACACCGATCCACAACAGCAAAGCAAACCACCTCATCCCTGTCCCCCCGGTGTCTTGCCGTCGATGCCGACATCGCCAGCATATTGTTCGACAGCCCACTCAATGACTTCCGCCATGGAGGTCAACTTGGCCTTCGCCACCTTCGCCAAAAGTTTCTTAAATTCCGGCCGCACCTTCACGTTCAGCTGTTCGGTGCGCCCCTTGTAGCGTTGACGTCGTCCGTCGATCGCTGGTCCATGCTCTACATCCTCGCGCGCCTTGCGTGCCGCCAGACTACTACCCTTGAGACTGGGTTTGTTGCGCAAGTTCGCCATGGCATCGGCGACGTCAGCGACGCCACTCTCAGCCCACGCCGCAGCTGCCTCGTCTTCTTCTCGGCCGGTCATGTCATCGGCCTCCGACAGTAGCGAGTTGCTTGCGCAACGCTTTCCACAACGCCTCGATTTCCTCGCGCGCCTTGTCGTCCTTCACTTCTGCACCGGACTTGCCACTCACCATCGCGGCCCGAAAACTTTCCCGGTTGCCGACCTGTTCGGCGAGCACCTTGCCATCGACCTTCAAATAGCGCACCGCACCCTCGGTGAGCTTGGACCTTGGTTCAACCCTGTTCATTACGAAGACGAACGGGCGTTCCTCGCGCTTGGCGACCTCGACGATGGGCTCGACATTTTCGATGTCCAGCGGACTTGACGTGACGGGAATGACAATAAGATCAGCACACACCAAGGCCGCATCAATACTACCCAGAAGAGCTGGCGGTGTATCGACGACGATATACGCAAACCCATCGCGCCGTGCGCGCTCGACCGTGGCGGCGACATCGCCATGAGCTTCGAGCAGCGCCGGCTGAACGGGACTGCCGCGCAGTTGATGCCACCGACTTATGCTGCCCTGTGGATCAACATCGAGAACAGCAGTTCGGCCGTCCTGCGAGGCCCGCGCTGCTATGGCTGCCGCCAACGTCGTCTTGCCCGTTCCCCCCTTAGCACAGGCAAAGACCAACACCTGCGCCGTCTGTCCCCGCTTCGTCACTGCCATGCTCGGCACTCCCGTTTCGTTTGGTCAGATTTATCACGATCCGCCCCTGCCGACAATGACCCGGTATAGATATTTTCTTGGTATAGCATCTAAAGCTAGCTGGTAGTTCTAGCTTCTATTCTTAGCGTCTACGGATTGCCGATAACCGTATCCGCTACGCATACCGGCAACGAATATCGAACCTGACATCGGCTACCGATAGCAGCTATGGATAGCATCTATCCTTAGCGCCCCTGGGGACAACGCCGCCCCGGATTTCCGCCTCTGCTATACTGCCGACATGACCGACGACACACACGACACTGGCAACGCCGGCGACACCAACGCTCCCGACAAGGTTCTGTTG
>JANLQJ010000396.1:0-7118 GCA_031367715.1 Hyphomicrobiaceae bacterium
CGCTCGGCGGCAGAAGCTGCGTCTGATCGATCTTCCAGGGGCGAAAGTGCTTGCTCATGGTCGGCAACTGAATCAGACTCGCGCCGAATTGACCAGCGACTACTCGGACAGGCTCCTAGAAGTTACGCCGTTCTCTGGGAATCATTCCAAACGAACAAAGGGCCGCTCGCATGTGCGGCGGCCCTTTACATCAATCAAGTTGCGACTCCGTCCTGAACAGCTGAGGTCGCAGCTCAACTAAAAGGGCTACCTATCATGACTGCCAACATTAGTCCATCGCCCCTCCGGGCGAAACGTCGGCGCGCGCCAGCAAGTGGCAATCGCCTCTCGAAGGTAGATGCTGCGCTCGTCAAGGCAATACTGTCGCGCTACCCTGGCTACGACCAGCACTACATTGGCGTCACGTTCTTTGGCGTGAACGGCGGTCGGATCTCTGAAGTTAAGACTGGCAAGAAGTTCGTCGACGTGCTGGCCGCCTCCGATGCAGAACTCGACGCCTTTCTCGCGTCGCGTCGCCCGCTGCACTGACCTAGCGACACCGGCGCCTTGCTCGCGAATTTTCCGCAGCACGACAAATCCGTGCACAACCTGTGAGTAACGACCTCACGGGCTGTGCAAGGCGCCGGCTGTCCTTTGCCATCGCTGCGCCCGCGTGATGGTATGCCCTCATTCTCATCGAAGGAAGCTCCCATGCCGAGCTACAATTTGCTGCGCGAGCCCTGGTTGCCAGTGGTTTGCGCGGACGGGACGCGCACGTTCATTCGCATGTGCGAGATCGGCCAACCGGACATCGTGCGCATCGATAGCGGCCGTGGCGATTGCGACATCGCCCTGACGGAATTGCCCATTGGTCTGCTGGCGGTCGCGCTCGATCCGAAAGCGACCAACGTCAAGTGGATGAATCGCTGGAAATTCCCGCCGTCAGCAACCGAGTTGGAGGCGGCATTCGAGCCCTTCGCGCGAGCTTTTGACTTCGACGGCCTGGGGGCGCGATTCTTCCAGGATCGCGAGGATCTGCAAGGCGGTACGACGCTAGTCGAGGCTTTGCTAATTGATGCGCCAGCCGAGCACTTCGCCAAGCCTGGTGGCATCCGATTGCTGTCGCGGCGTGGCGCAGCCATAGTTCTGGCGACGCTGCAGACGTGCGCGCCCGCTGGCGGCGCAGGTATGAGGACGTCCTTGAGGGGCGGCGGCCCCCTAACCACGCTGGTTGTTCCCGGCAAGCCAACCCTGTGGCACCGCCTCTGGGCGAACGTTCCGGAAGGGTTTGGCGCCACACCTACCGAAATCGAAAATGTCTTTCCGTGGCTGGTCGCCACGCGGCTCTCCGACAAGACAAGCAAGACGCGGGACACCACGCCCCTCGATGTCCACAAAGCGCAGGCGTTCTTCGGACTGCCACGGCGCATCCGCCTGAAGTTCGAGGCTAATCCGGATCGGCTCGCTTGCGACCTGACGGGCGACATCGACGATGTCGTCGTGCGCGAGTATGTGACCAGGCCGTCCGGCACCAACTATATCGGTTGGGGCAAGGAGCATCCGCTCAGCCCCAGCTATAAACCGACGCCGGCCGCCGTCGAATTCCTCCCGGTACATTTGAAGTCGTCGCGGGTCGGTTATCGCCAGTGGACTGGATTCGTGTTCAAGCCGAACCCGAACCTGCCGGATCAGAACAATGCTGAGCTTCCCGCCGCCACGATCACGACATTCTTCAATTCGCGCGCTATCGATCTGTGGGAGGCTGACCCGGCATCGTTCGACCGTGCCGGTCTGCTGGTAGCTGGCTACTATCTCGACAGCATGAAGCCGCTGGAATTCGGCGAGTCCCTGTTGCCCTTGGCCAGAGTTCCAGAGGGACGCCAGACCGACGCTGCTCAGCTTGCCCATAGTTGGGTCGAGGCCGCAGAATTGGCGGCCAGCACTGTCGGCATCGCAGTCCGACAGGGCTTGTACGGCGACAATCCCAAGATCGGTGCGGGTGCTGTCGTTCTGGAGAACGCCAAAGTCAGGTTCTGGGGCGACACGGAACAAGAATTTTTCGCCCAGTTGCCGAAAGCCATCGCGGGCCTGCCACTGGATGATCCGGGCAGAGACTACCACCGAACAGCTGGCGCGGCTTGGCTTGAAGCCATGCGCCGCGTCGCCGTCGCGATCTTCGACTCTACGGTACCGATCGATACCGCCGATCTCAAGGACATCGACGACTACAAGACCATAGTTGATGCGCGCAGGTTCCTCGTCAGCACATTTGCCGGATTTACGCCGAGCGGCCGCAAGCTGCATGCCCGCCTGGATCAACCCGAACAGCCCAAGCCCAAGAAGGGCGCCAAGTCCAAGGAGAAGGTGGAATGACCGATTTGACCCCGCCACGGGCTGCTGCCGAGGCCGACAAACCGTCCAAACGTCCCTGGTCCAGATACACTGTACAAGCTGGAGCGGCGTTCCATTGGTGGAACGCCTTGCAACCGCAAAAGCGCGAGAACGGCACCACACCAGGAGACCGGGCTACCGTGGCGCGATTGCGCCGCTGTTCCCACTCGATGGAACTGGCCGTCGAGCCGGCCACGGCCGAACTCTTCGGCAAACTCCGGTTCGACCATGCAAAGGCGACCGACCAGGACATCGCCACCGCCGCCGTGCTGGCCGGCGTGCTTGCCCACATCCGAAAGCAAGCCGCCGGCTCGCTGGCCCGCGCCATGGGCGCGCGACAGGGCGAGCGTGCAATCGTGTCGGCCATCCGTATGAAGCGTTTCATGGCAGCGCGCGAGCCAGAGGACGTGCTCAGGCAGTTCCAGCGCATCCTTGCCATGCTGGGCGATGCCGCAGATGTGCGCGACGTCGCCGCCACTGTCCTCGCATGGCTCGATCCGTCTCCTGTTGGCGACCGTGCCCGCACGCGCTTCGCCTTTGCCTATCACGGCGCCACCATCGACGACGCCAGCGACCTCGATGCCAACGAAACCTCCTCAGCCGCAACATCTTCAGAGGCTTGATCCATGACCCGTTTCATCCAGCTCCACGCTTTGACCGTCTACGCACCGTCCAACCTCAACCGCGACGATACCGGCCGGCCGAAATCGGCCAAGTTCGGCGGCGCCGAACGCCTGCGCATCTCCTCGCAGGCCTTGAAGCGAGCCATCCGTACCAGTGACGCGTTCCACGCTCGCGTGGGTGCCAATCGCGGCGAACGCACACAACGTCTCGGCGAAGCGGTCCGCCAGCATCTCCTCGCCAAAGGCATGGCCGACGACAAGGCCAAGACAGGAGCGCGCGAGATCGCAAAGATCTTCGGCGCGCTGGAAGACGAGAATGCGACCAACAATAAGGCCGCATACATCAAACAGCTTGCCTTCATTTCGCCCGAGGAAAGAAGCGCCGCGATTTCGCTGGCCGACAAACTGGTCGCTGGCGAACCGCTCAAAGAGACTAAGGAGTTGGTGCCGCTGGTCCTGCGCCGGTCTGATACCGCAACTGATGTCGCCATGTTCGGCCGCATGCTGGCCGACAATCCCGACTTCAACCGCGAAGCCGCCGTGCAGGTCGCGCACGCCATCACCACCCACAAGGTCGAGATCGAGGACGATTTCTACACTGCCGTCGACGACCTCAAGAAGCCGTCTGAGGACGCGGGCGCTGGGTTCATCGGCGAACTCGGCTTCGGCTCCGGCGTCTTCTACCTCTATGCCTGCGTCGACCGCGACCTCTTGGAAAAGAACCTTGGTGGCAACACAGGCCTGGCCGACACGGCTATCGCCGCCTTCATCGAAGGCCTGACCACCGCTTCACCCACCGGCAAGCAGGCGAGCTTCGCCAGCCGCGCGCGGGCGAGCTATCTGCGCATCGAGAAAGGCCCGCAGCAGCCACGCAATCTCGCTGCCGCCTACTTCAAGCCGGTTCTCGGCGACGATCTGCTGAAGCGCTCGATTGCCCTGATCGAAGATGAGAAGACCGGTATCGTTGGACAGATGAATGCGGCTTATGGTGATTGCTTCGATAAGGCCAAGTCGATGCAGTTCATTCCCGGCGATGATGGCAACGACGGTTCTCTGGCTGATCTCATTGCCTTTGCGTTGGAGGCCTGAGCCGATGCCGCAATTTTTGGTCTTCACCCTGGCGGCGCCACTCTCCTCCTTCGGCACACTCGCCGTTGGCGAGCGGCGGCCGACCTGGGATCGTCCGTCCAAATCTCAGGTGCTCGGTTTGGTCGCCTCAGCGCTCGGCATCGAGCGGCGCGAGGAGGAGTACCAGCGCGCGCTCGCCCGCTCCTTCTTCTTTGCGGTCCGGGTCGACGATCCCGGCCAGCTGCTGACGGATTATCACACCACGCAGCAGCCGTCCGGTCCGTCCGTGCGGCGACGGCAGCGTCAAGGGCTGCCCGTCGAGACCCGCCGTGACGAACTCTTGTGCGACGATATCGAAACCGGTCTTTCGCGCCGCGAGTTGCGGGAAAGTTCGTTCTACACCATCGCGCTGTGGGAGCGGTCGGACCCAGCCGAGACTCTTGAGACGATAACGGACGATTTGCAAACGCCGACATTCGTGCTCTTTGCCGGCCGCAAGGCCAATGCACTGCACTTTCCCTGCGGCCCGCAACTGGTCCAGGCCAACGATGTTGCTGATGCGTTTGCGGTATTCGATTCAATGGACGCAGATCGCAAGCAGTTCCGAGATCGTTGGACGCCTGGCTGGCTCAACAAGCAACGAGACGCACGACACGGCGCGATCTATGCCGATGCCGACAGTGTCGGCGAGCTCGCAGTTAGCCATTTGGAAGAACGGCGCGACATGCCGGAAAGTCGCGCCAAATGGCGCTTCCTGCGCCGCGAGGAAGCCCTGCTGCGGCAACCCCATCTGAAAGCTCCTGCATAATGACCCAGCTGCTTCATCTGTCCCGTGTACGCCTCAAAACGCTGCGCGGTGAGGCGCTAGCCTCAATCGCTCCCCTTTTGATGCCGGCCGATCCGCAGCAACGTCCCGCACACGCCCACCGCGTGCTCTGGCTGCTGTTTCAAGATGTGCCCGACGCCGATCGCGATTTCCTGTGGCGCGACGAGGGAGACGGTAAATTCATGATCCTGTCGCAGCGCCTACCTACCGATCCCAAAGAGTTGTTCGACATTCAGACCAAGGAGTTTGCTCCCAACCTGGAGCCAGGCGACCGGCTATCCTTCGCGCTGCGGGTCAATCCGGTTATTCGCCTTGATCAGGCCGAAACCCGCACCACTGCGAAGGGCCGTGTCACTGCCAAGCGCAAGAAGGTCGATGTGGTGATGCATGCGCTGCACACCATCCCGGCAGGCGCACGGGCCATGCAACGCGACAGCATCGCAGCCGAGGCAACCACCGCCTGGTTCGCTACTCAAGGCGCCAAGTCTGGTTTCCATCCCCTTGGCGCCATTCACGTCGATGCCTACACCCAAATCGGCATCGAACGCCGACGTGGCCGCCCGGCTGGCTTTTCCACCATCGACATCGGCGGTCGCATCGAAGTCACCGATCCCAGCCTGTTCCTGGGCGAACTTTCGCGCGGCTTCGGCTCGGCCAAGGCCTTCGGCTGCGGCCTGATGCTAATCAAGCGCGCGTAAGGAGGCGAGCAATGTCCACGGACGAAGCTCCCTATGTGCCGCTGCGACCGATTGCGATCAAGGAACGCGCCGGCATCATCTTCCTGCGCTACGGACAGCTCGACGTCATCGACAGCGCCTTTGTGCTGGTGGACGAACAGGGCGTGCGCGTGCAAATCCCGGTCGGCGGCCTTGCTTGCATTATGCTCGAACCGGGCACGCGCGTCAGCCATGCCGCCGTGGTGCTGGCGGCGCAAGTCGGCTGCCTGCTGGTCTGGGTCGGCGAATCCGGCGTCCGCCTCTATGCCTCCGGCCAGCCCGGCGGCGCGCGTGCTGACCGCCTTCTCTACCAAGCCCGCGTTGCGCTTGATGAGGACGCCCGCCTCAATGTCGTGCGCGAAATGTATCGTCGCCGTTTTGGCGAGGACGCGCCGTCGCGCCGCTCCGTCGATCAGCTACGCGGTATCGAAGGGGTACGCGTGCGCGAAATCTACAAGCTGGTCGCTCAGAAATACGGCGTGGACTGGAAGTCCCGCAACTATGACCGCAAGGCCTGGGATGCCGCCGATATCCCCAACCGCTGCCTGTCGTCGGCCACCGCCTGCCTCTACGGCATCAGCGAGGCGGCGATCCTGGCGGCCGGCTATGCTCCGGCCATCGGGTTCTTGCATCGCGGCAAACCGCAAAGCTTCGTCTACGATATCGCCGATCTCTACAAGTTCGACACGGTCGTCCCGGCGGCCTTCGAGACCGCCGCAAAAATCGGCAAGGGCAAAGGCGATGGGTCGTCGCCCGAGCGTCAGGTGCGCATCGCCTGCCGCGATCTGTTCCGCAAGACCGGATTGCTCGACAAGATCGTCCCCGGCATCGAAGACATCCTGAAGGCAAGCGGCATCGATCCTCCGGTCGAGGCGCCGGAAGCCGCCGCCCCCGCAATTCCAGCCGAAGAGGCATCGGGCGATGATGGTCATCGTGGTTGAGAATGCGCCGCCGCGCCTACGGGGCCGGCTGTCGCTGTGGCTGGCGGAAGTGCGCACCGGCGTCTATGTCGGCGTCTACAGCCGCCGCGTCCGCGAACGCATCTGGGCCGAGGTCAAGATCATGATTGCCGATGGGAACGCGGTGATAGCTTGGTCCGCCCCGACCGACAGCGGCTTCGCGTTCGAAGCCGTCGGCGAGAATCGCCGCGAGCCGGTGGATTTCGACGGCCTAACGCTGGCGAAATTCAAACCGCCGCCAGCGCCAGCCGCCAGTGCGACTGTTGCCCGAAAGCCAGACACAGCGTGACAAAGATGCTGTTCATGTTGGTGCGTTCTTTGACATCGTGAATAGGAAGTGAGATCAATGGGATAGGAGTATGTCCGTTCCCCGCACGCGCGGGGCTGAACCGTGCACCGGCAGCTGGTTGGCGTCATGCGACGGCCGTTCCCCGCACGCGCGGGGCTGAACCGCATTTGGGCGAGCAGTCCGCTATCTTCGACAACCGTTCCCCGCACGCGCGGGGCTGAACCGTCGAAAATTGGCCTTAGATACTATAGAGTCAGCCGTTCCCCG
>JANLQJ010000141.1:0-1918 GCA_031367715.1 Hyphomicrobiaceae bacterium
CGCGGGATCGGCAGCAGACTGGCGACGCGAGGCATCGCACGGTGAAATGCGGTGTCAAAGCAGGCGATCTGAGGCATCGCGGGGTGACGTTGTCGGATGGCTTCGATCAATTCGATCTCGAGCGGCAGATGCTCCGGGTCATAGGGCGTGATACGCCGCAATTCATCGAGCAATTCCGGCGTTACCAGCTCGGGTTCCCTATGCGCCAACCCATGCACCACCCGGTGTCCCACGGCTGTGATCGAGGCGAACGCTGACTGCGTTTCGAGCCAATCGAGGAGAGCGTGGACGGCGGACGCGCGCTCGACGGTGTCGATGATGCGGCTGACCAGCTGGTGTCCCGAGGCGTCGTCGACAGTCAATGTAGTGCCGCCGAGACCGATGCGATCGACTTTGCCGACCAGCAGCCGTCGCAGCGCCTCGCCGCCGTCATATAGCGCGAACCTTATGCTCGATGAGCCGCCGTTAACGGCCAGGACGGCACCGCTTGCCTCGACAGATTTGGGATGCGCGGGCAGCACCCTGGGGTCGGCTGAATACCTTGGTCGACCATTGTGCATCACGATTCTTGCCCTTTGGCTCTGGGAGTTATCGACCGATGTCATAAGACGATGTGTGCGGTTACGACACTGGAGGACGATACGACTGACATCAGTGTTCGCACGTCCGGCACATCGTCTTGATTTTAGGGGCGCGTGATCAGTCGCGGGAGGCTCGGAAACTACTCAGTGCGGCCTGCAGAACGATGGCCGGATGGAACTTTGACACGCGTCAAGGCGTTGTTCACAGGTCGAGACATGATCGCTGCACTGCCAAGCAAGACCGGAGCAACACAATGGTAGATCGAGGTAGCGACACTTTTAAAGTTTCGCCAAATGTGCGCGGGATGCCGACACTTGTTGTCAATTACGCTGAGATGCACGATGGCGTGCGCGGTCTGACGGCTCGACATCGGCAGATCATGGGACTGGTTGTCGCTGGCCATCCGAGCAAGAATATCGCTGCGGACCTGGGGATCAGCCAGCGCACCGTCGAGAACCATCGTGCTTCAATCATGAGAAAAACCGGCTCAACATCTATACCGGCGTTGGTGCGCCTATCTATCGGCTCAGCCGTGGACGGCGACGTCGTGAAGAAGCCGTTCGGCGTGCGAGCACCCTCGGCCTGAGTAGATTCCGAGCCTTCTCCGCGCAACATGGGCTGGGCTAGCATCAAGCGCCTAGCTTATGGATTTTTTAGTCCCGCAACCCCATCGACAACCGTCGACGCGCACAACCCAACACCAGGAGAGACTCGATGCCAATGGCCACTCACACGAAAGCCGCTGAGGATCATCGAGCTGCTGCCCAGGCTCATCAAACCGCCGCCGAGCTGCACGGCAAGGGCGATCATACTGCCGCTCTTGAGAAATCCACAAAGGCGAAGGGCTGCTGTGACACGGCCCACAAGTCATCCACTGATGCGCATAGCAAGAGTATAGCGCAGGCCAAGAAGTGAGATTTTGCTCGCTTTCTAAATTCGGTGAGCGTCGGACCCCTGCACTCTTCGACCCATCTCACTCTGAAAACGGGAAGCTGATGATCGACGAAGCGGCGAAACTTTCGCCGCTTCGTCTGCCGTGCTCCTCCCTTGTCACACTCGAAGGAAACACTATGAAACGCATCCTACTGACCGCCGCTATCGGCGCGCTCGTCACCGGCAGTGTTCTTGCCCAACAACCCGCACCAATGCCTGGTCCCATGCCCGGAATGGATATGAAGGGCATGGACATGAAGATGATGATGCCCGGCGCCAACGATACGCCGTCGACCAAGGCGTTCAAGATGGCGATGATGCACGCAATGCAGACAATGCCCACCTTTTCGGGTGACGCCGACGTCGACTTCATGAAGCACATGCGCCCGCATCATCAAGCCGC
>JANLQJ010000009.1:0-20667 GCA_031367715.1 Hyphomicrobiaceae bacterium
CGGGTCCCGGCCTTCGCCGGGATGACGATTTTTCGGGGTTCCAAATGATTGTTACAGAACACTAGACGGGCGCACTGCTGTGCGCCCCTACGCTTGCGAGCACGAGTCAAACGATAGGTTGGACGGATAACATAGTGGATGTAGCGCTTCTGTTCCAGGGTCGAATTCGATCTGGCCATGGCGGAGATTGGATCGTCATGGTCGCAATCTGAGCGCCAAACGTCGCGGCAAGGCTGCTGCCTGTGGACGGGGCTCCACACACTCACCGCGCCTGTGCTAGGAACCCGCTCATGACCGACACAAACACGCTTGACAAATCCGCTCCCGCGACCGTCGCCGGCGGCCCCGACGCGCTCGTGCTGTTCATGCCGTCGGGTCGGCGCGGACGCTTTCCGCTCGGCACGCCAGTGCTGGACGCGGCGCGCTCGCTCGGCGTCTACATCGAGAGCGTGTGCGGCGGGCGCGGCATCTGCGGGCGCTGCCAGGTGCAGGTCGCCGAGGGCGTGTTCGCCAAGCACGGCATCACGTCCAGCGCCAAAAACCTGGCCGCCTTCACCGATACCGAAGCGCGCTACCGCCGCCTGCGCAGCCTGCCCGATGACCGGCGGCTGTCGTGCAGCGCGAAAGTGCAGGGCGACCTCGTCATCGACATTCCGTCCGACGTCGCCGTCAACGCGCAGATCGTTCGCAAGCGCGCCGAAACCCGCGACATCCCGCGCGATCTGGCGACGCGCCTCTACTACATCGAGGTCGAAGAGCCCGACATGCATCAGCCATTGGGCGATGCGGATCGGCTCGTGCGTGCGCTGAAGAAGGACCACCATCTGGAAGGCCTGACGCTCGACTATCCGCTGCTGCCCGGCATCCAGAAGGTGCTGCGCGCTGGCGAGTGGAAGGTCACATGCGCCATCCACGACGAGGGCAAGGGGCATCCCGTCATCAACGCCGTCTGGCCGGGCTATTCCGAGCGCATCTTCGGCATCGCCACCGACATCGGCTCGACCACCATCGCCATGCACCTCACCGACATGATGAGCGGCCGCACCGTCGCCTCGGCCGGCACCAGCAACCCGCAGATCCGCTTTGGCGAGGATCTGATGAGCCGGGTGTCATATGTGATGATGAACCCAGGCGGCGAGAAGGCGCTGACCAAGGTCGTCCGCGAGGCCATCGACACGCTGGTGTCGCGCGTCTGCTCGGAGGCCGGCGTGCGGCGCGACGAGATCATGGAAGCCGTGTTCGTCGGCAATCCGATCATGCACCATCTCTATCTGGGCATCGACCCGACGGAACTGGGCGGTGCGCCGTTCGCGTTGGCCATTTCGGGCGCTTTGACACTACCCGCCCGCCAGCTCGGCCTGGACATCAATCTGGGCGGGCGGGTCTACACATTGCCTTGCATCGCCGGCCATGTGGGCGCCGATGCCGCAGGTGCAACGTTGGCGGAAGGTCCGCATAAGCTCGAAGAAATCACGCTGCTGGTCGACATCGGGACGAATGCGGAGATCGTGCTCGGCAACAAGCACCGACTGGTCGCTGCTTCGTCGCCAACGGGCCCTGCCTTCGAAGGCGCGCAGATCACCGCCGGTCAACGGGCTGCCCCCGGCGCCATCGAACGTGTGCGCATCGATCCCGTGACGCTGGAGCCGAAGATCCGCGTCATCGGCATCGACGCCTGGTCGGGCGAACCCGAGTTCGAGGAGAAAAAGGACATCGTCGGCGTCACCGGCATTTGCGGCTCGGGCATCATCGAGGTGGTGGCCGAAATGTTCCTGGCCGGGATCATCTCCGAAGACGGCGTCATCCGTGGCGAGCTGGCGGCGAAGTCCGACCGCATCGTGCAGGACGGGCGGACGTTCTCGTATGTGCTGTGGCGCGGCTCAGAAGGTGCCGCCGCGCCCGGCTCGACCGGCACGGGAGCGGATGAACAAGTGGCCACCGTCATCCCCGGCCAGCAGCATGTCATCACGCAAAACGACATCCGCGCCATCCAGCTCGCCAAGGCCGCGCTCTATGCCGGCATCAAGCTCTTAATGGACAAGCTCGCCATCACCCACGTCGACCGCATCCGGCTGGCCGGCGCGTTCGGGTCCTACATCGATCCCAAATTCGCGATGGTGCTCGGCCTGGTGCCGGACTGCGAGGTGAAAAACGTGGTCGCGGTCGGCAACGCGGCGGGTACGGGCGCGCGCATGGCGCTGCTCAACCGCGGTTTTCGCCGGGAAATCGAGGAGCTGGTGACAAGGATCGAGAAGATCGAGACCGCGCTGGAGCCGAAGTTCCAGGAGCATTTCGTCTACGCGATGGCGCTGCCGAACAAGGTGGATGCGTTTCCGAAGCTGGAGCTGGAGGTGGTGTTGCCGGCGCGGGGGGCGGGGTTGGCGGAGGCTGCGGGAGGGGGCGAGGGGCGGCGAGGGGGACGCAGGGGCGGGAGGGGACGGACGGAGTAGGCAATCGGCGCTTGCGTCAACGCATCTTTTTTGATACGCTCATGCCACGAATATGATGACCGGTTCCAACCAAATGATACCGGTAAATTTCTATCAGTCGGAGAGTGGTCATCAACCGGTGAGAAGCTGGATCCGTGATCTCGACCGCGCTGATCGGCTAGTTATTGGGCTTGATATCTTAGCGGTTCAAGAAGGCTGGCCATTGGGTTTCCCGCTTTGCCGGTCGCTTGGGAAAGGGCTCTGGGAAGTCCGTTCGAGACTTCCAAGCCAACGAATATCTCGAATCATTTTCGCCTTCATTGACGGAGAGATCTTGTTGTTGAATGGGTTCATTAAGAAAACCCAGAAGACGCCGCAGGATGAGATTGTGCTAGCCCAGACACGGCTAAAGGAGTTCTTGAGATGAAGAGTAACCCGCATCGCGGTAGCAACTTTGAAGATTTCCTTGCGGAGGAAGGTTTGCTGGAAGTGGCAAGACTTGGCGCGACCAAAAAGGTCCTCGCAGCCCAGGTCGCCGACGCCATGAAGAAAAAGGGCCTGACCAAGACCGCATTGGCCGCGCAGATGGGCACGACGCGCGCTCAACTTGATCGCTTGCTCGATCCGGACAACGACAGCGTGACGCTGGCGACGTTGAAACGGGCGGCTAAGGCTTTGGGCAAGACCCTGCGGTTGGAGTTGGCGTAGTCAAGACAGACGTCCTCTCAACCACCTGAAATACTCCCTTATGAAATTCCACCGCATCACCATCGACCCGACGATCTGCACCGGCAAGCCATGCATCCGTGGCCTGCGTTTTCCGGTTGCGCGCCTGCTCGGCCTGTTGGCTGCGGGCGAAACTCGCGAGAGCATTCTGGCGAGCTATCCCTACCTCGAATCGGGCGATATCGACGAGGCGCTGCGCTACGCGGCCTCGCTTGCCGACGATGAAACGCTGGAACTCGCAAGTTGAGGCCAAGGCGTGAGATTCCTGGTGGACATGCCGCTATCGCCGTCCTTGGCACGCTGGCTGTCCGGCCAGGGACATGATGCGGTCCACGCTGGCGAAATCGGACTCGCTCTTTCACCTGACATTTTGATCTTGCAGCGTGCGCGTGACGAGCAGCGAACCATCATCACCGCCGACCTGGACTTTCCCCGGTTGCTGGCCCTGAGCGCGGCAAGCGAACCCAGCCTCATCCTGTTTCGCGGCGGCAACTGGAGCGACGGCGACGTGGTCAAGCGAATAGGCCAGCTTTTGGCTGCCTATTCAGCCGACGATCTGATCAGTTGCATCATCGTGGTTGATCGCAACCGCATCCGGCGTCGAAAGCTGCCCGCTTAGGCTTGGACTGATGAAATGCTCAGGCGGCGGCTTGATTTTACACCCCAAGCTGCCGCCACAAAACATCATACCGCTGAGCGAAAGTCTCAACCCGTATTGACAAGCACTGCTGCACGCTTCCCGAATATCCGGGATCCTTACCTGCCGGGGCGGATCAATGCCGCAACCCCATGCCCTGTTTCCACGCGTGCAGCGTCAGTTGTGCGCAAGCCGGACGCGTAAGGATCCCGGATATTTGCCGCGCCAAAAAAGGCGCGTCAAATTCCGGGAAGCGAGTGGGAACTTTCGAACGACGTTATCAAAATGCGTGGAAATACGGGGACAGTATGCCTATTCTTCCGACCCACGACCTCGCCACCTTCTCCCTATGGGAGAAGGAATTCCACCACCGTGCGCAATCGACAATCCCCAAATCTATGGCATCCTACGCCAATTTAAGTTTGAACTGATCATCCGAGTACGTCTGATTTTTGCGGAGGGGTGCCCGGTCGAGCTTGTCGTGTGGAAAGGTCCAGCGCCGCATCGGCTACCACAACGAGCGCGGCAAGGGCGATCATCGGCGCCATGGTGACACCGAAGAACCTTAGATATTCACCATCATGGCAAAGCTGCTCGACGATTTCGAGCGCCATGTCGTGGCACTCAGGAAGAGCGCGATATGACCAAACTCAACCTGCACGTCGGCGGCGGTATCGTGGACAGCGAGCGGCGCGTGTTCGATGCCGTTGTCCGCGCAAGCAAGAGCGCTCGCGCCGGCGAGGATCACGTCACCTGCTCAACCTGGGACGCCTTGGCACGCGTCATGTCGGCCAAGCGCTTCGAGTTGCTGGCGCATCTGCGTCGCCAGCCCGAGGCCAGCATAGCCGCGCTCGCGCGCCGTCATGGCTGCACAGGTCACAGGAAAAAAGGAGTAGGCGCTACTTTATCAATTCGGTCGCGTGACGAGTGCCGAGGCCAGACCAAGCCAAAGTCGGCTCAATGCAACACCATGCCCGGTGACAACAGGACGAAAACAGGACGCCAACAGGACGCTGTTAGGATCATGCACGACAGAAACGGTGCGTCTCCGGGGTCAAGTGGATTCGCAAAACACGGTTGGTTTCACGCATTCCTACGTAGTTTTTCAGTCCTTGAACTCGCCCAGCGTCTTGCGCAACTTCTCGAACAGCTCGTCGATATGCGCCTTCTCGGCCACCAGCGGCGGGGCGATGCAGGCGGTGTCGCCGGTCCATTTGATATGCAACCCGGCCCAGAACAAACGCTTCTGCAATTCGTTGCCGCGTGCGCCCGGCGCCTTGCCGGGTTTGATGTCGAGGGCGCCGAACATGCCGTAGCCGCGGATGTCGATAACCATGTCGATGTCGCGCAGAGACCACAGCTGGTCGAGGAAATACGGCGACAGTTTCGCGCCGCGTTCGAACAGCTTTTCGCGGTTGTAGATCTCCATGGTGGCGAGCCCCGCCGCGCAGGCCGCCGGATGCGCCGAATAGGTGTAGCCGTGGAAGAACTCGATCAGGCCCTCGGGCGCCTTGTCGACCACGGTATCGTAAATCTCGTCCTTGACGATCACGCCGCCCATCGGCTGGGCTCCGTTCGTCACCGCCTTGGCGATCGTCATCATATCAGGCGTAACGCCGAACGACTGCGCCGCGAACGCCTTGCCGGTGCGCCCGAAGCCGGTGATGACCTCGTCGAACACCAGCAGAATGCCGTATTTGTCGCAAATCTCGCGCAGGCGCTCCAGGTAGCCCTTGGGCGGCACCAGGCAGCCGGTGGAGCCGGCAATCGGCTCGACAAAGCAGGCCGCGATGGTCCCCGGCCCGTAGGTCAGTGCGATGCGCTCCAGATCATTGGCCAGCTCGACGCCACCATGTTCGCCCTGTCCGCGCACAAACTTGTTGTCTGGCGAATGGGTATGCCGCATCAGGTTCACGTACGGCATAACCCCAGGAAAAGTCTCACGATTGCGCACCATGCCCGACAGCGACACGCCGCCGATATTGACGCCATGATAGGCCCGCTCGCGCGACACGAAGCGGTGCCGCTTATGATCACCGCGCGCCGCGTGGTAGGCGTAGACCATCTTGATGGCGGTATCGATCGACTCCGATCCCGAATTGGTAAAGAACACATGCCCCATGCCCTTGGGCGTGAGCTTGGTGATCTCCTTGGCGAGCGCAAAACCGCCCGGATGCCCCATCTGGAACGGAGCGGTATAATCGTTCAATTTCAATTGGTTATAGACCGCCTCGGAGATCTCGGCACGGCCATGCCCACACGGCACGTTGAACAGCGCCGACGACCCGTCCAGCACCTTGCCGCCCTTGTGATCCCACAGGTACATGCCCTCGCTTTTCACCACCAGACGCGGATTGTTCTTGAAGTCCTTGTTCTGCGAGAACGGCATCCAATGCTCTTCGAGCGAATTGGCAGTGGCCTTGAGGCTGGTGGTCGCCATGGACGGAGTGCTCCTGGGGCGGGCGGGTTGCGCGCAATCTCGACGCTGAGTTAACGACGCAGCGCTGCCGTTTGGCAAGCCGACGCGCTGCATGCTTGTCATGCGATAGCGCGAACGATAGCGTCGTGGCCCGAGCCAACCAAGAGCCACGGCCCGTTCCCGTTTGGGGCCAGCACCACGACCCGATCAGGCGCCATGCGAGACCTGTTGTTTCATCTGCAGCCGACCGCCGCCACCAGCCTGCAGGCGCAAATCCGCGAGAAGATCGTGACCGCGATCGTCGGCGGGCAGCTGCCGGCGGGCGACCGCATGCCGTCCAGCCGGGCCCTGGCGCGCGATCTGAGCGTATCGCGCAACACCGTCACGCTGGCCTATCAATCGCTGGTCGACGACGGCTTCCTGGCCGGACTGGAACGCAGCGGCTACTATGTCAACCGCGCCACCGTGGAGCTGCCGTCGACCTCGCATCGCAAGAACGGCGCAGCGGCGGAATCGGCGCTATCGGCAGGCAATGCCAGGCGGATGGATTGGTCGGCGCGGCTGGCCATTGCCCCGGCCGCGCAGGTGAACGTCGCCAAGCCCGAAAACTGGTCGAAATACCCCTATCCGTTCATCTATGGCCAGGTCGATCTGGCTTTGTTCCCGATGGCCGAATGGCGCGACTGCGCCCGCCAGGCACTCGGCCGGCGCTGGCTGGAGGACTGGGCGCTCGATCATCACACCAGCGACGATCCGATGCTGGTCGAACAGGTGCGCACGCGCCTGCTGCCGCGCCGTGGCGTGATGGCGAGCGACGCCGAAATCCTGATCACGGTCGGCGCTCAGCATGCCCTCTATCTGCTCTCGACGCTGCTGATCGGGCCGAAAACCCGCGTCGCGGTGGAGAATCCGGGCTATCCGGACGTGCGCAACATCGTCTCGCTGGCGACCCGCCACGTGGTGCCGATCCCGATCGATGCCGCCGGCCTGATTGTCGATGCGCGGCTCGATGACTGCGACGTCGTGCACGTAACGCCGAGCCATCAGGCACCGAGCACGGTAACCATGTCGCAAGCCCGCCGCATGGCGTTGTTGGAGAAAGCGCACGCGGAAGATTTCGTCATCATCGAGGACGATTACGAGTTCGAGACCAACTATGTCTGCGCGCCCCTGCCAGCGCTGAAATCGCTCGATCGCGATGGCCGCGTGCTGTACGTCGGCAGCCTATCCAAGACCATCTTTCCGGGCTTGCGCCTCGGCTACATGGTCGGCCCGCCCGAGCTGATGCGCGAGGCGCGGGCGCTGCGGCGCCTGATGCTGCGCCATCCGCCCAACAACGCGCAGCGCACCGCCGCCCTGTTCTTGCAGCTCGGCCACCACGACGCCATGATCCTGCGCCTACGCCGCGTCTACGGCGAGCGCTGGAAGGTGATCGGCGAGGCGATCGAGCGGCATCTGCCGGGCTTGCGAAGGATGCCGAGCCACGGCGGCTCGAGCGTCTGGTTGCAGGGTCCGGAGGGTTTCGATGCGGACGCGCTGGCGGCGCGGGCGCTGGAAAAGGGCGTGGTGATCGAGGCGGGGAGCGCGTTCTTCGCGGACCGGCCGGCGAAGAAGAACTGCTTCCGGCTCGGGTTTTCGAGCATTGAGACGGACAAGATCGAGGCGGGGGTGAAGGTGCTTGCGGGGTTGGTGGGGTAGGGACGGGGCTGAAGGAACGACAACCGTTTGCCGTCAACTTTACTCGCTATCTGGCACAGTAATTTTGCGGAGCCCTATGGGCAGCAACATGTCAATCTCAATTTCAGAAAACGTCAGATCTTCGTTCAATTGCAATGCCTTTTGCGCAGCAGCATATGCTTCAGTCGAGGTTACGAGTGCACATGAATACACTGAGTTAAGTTCCTCCCGGAGGGTGTCTCGCCGCCGCATAATGTTGTCCGGGCTGGCCGCCTCGGTCTGTAGATCTGTTAGTAAATCCAGGTACTTTTCGCGCAAATGCCATAAGGCGTCGGAAGTATTCTTGTGCTGTTCTGATACCTTTCCCAAATCGAAGTCCTTGGTATAGAATATGAGCCCGAGCAGTAGAGTGGACGCCAGTGTGCTTACGCCCATTCCCCAGTTGCCAGTGCCAAGCATGGCGATCACCAAGCCAGTAGTAGTTACTGCAGCCAACGCTATTTCTGCAGTTTTGAGTCGACTGTGCATGAGCTGATCCATGCCTGCTTGAATAATATGAGTCTTGTGTGAAAACGCTGTGCGACCATAGATCTCTCTCAGCTGATCGCGCAACGGACCAATGTCAGCCGGGGAACGAATTGCCGTAGATCTCGCGCCACTTGATTTTTGCTGAGTATTCTCGTTGGTCAAGGCCATGTTGTATTGCTTCCTTGGCTATATTGCATGAGACGCGGGCCTTGTACTCGAAGAGACCGTCTCGATGTACGTTGCGCCCGCTGCCTGGCGCGAGCCAGTAATTTTGATCTCGATTTTGTATGGCCAGGTAGTCAAAGAAATCGCGGCTCATCCAGTCATGATACAGGAAAGACTTGTCTCTGTGCTCCCAGTTCTCAATGAACTGGTACGCGAGTGTGTCGATGAGCACGCCACTGATCGGCACGCTAGATTGATGGCGCCATGCGCGCATCATCTTGCAGAGCCGTTTCAAGTTTCCGTTCGCAGCATCATTTCTATATCGGATAGCGAGTATTTCGGCGCGCGAATCGGGGTATATAAAGCTGCTCCCATCACTGTGCTCGAAACAGGGGAGAACCTCGAACGGAAGGCCCTGGCCAAATTGTACAACAAGTACTTGCCCATCCGCAGATAGAGTTGTTGCAGGGTATGTCTTCTGAATCGACGCCCGAACGGATTGAAGAAGTGCGGAGGGGCCGTTGCCGCTATGCTTCTTATACTTTTCATAAACACTCGGCGGCAGCCAAAAGGCCATATCGATATCACTGATACCTTCGATGCCGGTGTCGCGACCGTAAGAGCCCACATAAATGCTGTGGGTAAACTCGCTGGTTGTCTCCCAATAGTCAGTGTTCAGACGCTGAGTAATTCGTTTGTAGCGCGTCGAAATAGCTCCGGCGTTGGCAATCGCCTGATTGTTTTGAAACGTGCTGAACCAGCTTGCGATCTCGGCGGCCATGACAAATGCAGCTCCCTGTGGCAGTTTGTCATGAGTCACTGAGTCGCGCCTGTTGGCAAGAGCGAAGTCTCTGTGTCCACAGCAACGGTGCGGTGGCGAGATACGATCTGCGGTGCAGTCTGGTTTATGACAAGATGAGACTGCGTCCCCGCGCCCAAGCGATCCAATCAACAAACTCCGTCTCGACGACTGTGTACACCCGATCCTCCGGGACATTCTCCGTAAAGATCATCAGGTTCTCGCAATTCCAACGGGCATTCGGCGCGATTAGCCCATCGCAGCCGAGAAAGGCCACCGCTGCGCCAATATCCTGCGTCCGTGCATAGTTGGACGTCTTGTACAGATCATCCTGCACACCGAGCGACGACAAATCCGCGCGAATGAGGCGCAGCGTCTTGGCGGTGCCGACGCTCAGCCTGTGCAGCGCGACCGGTTGCGTCGGCATCGGCGTAAGTTGGCCCCAATGGTGGGTAATTTCCGCCAATGCGCCCTCGCGCTCAAGGCTCGTATAGAGAATCTCGGGGCCGTTGTTCGGTGCCCAGCGACCGCCTCTTGTCGACGCCAGTAACGGATGCTGCTTTGCGCGCGTCGCCCGAAAAGCGTTGCCAGCGAACGCTATTTGCGGACGCCGACGCAAAGCGTCCAGCAGCGCCGGATCGTGCCTCACAGTGACTGCTCCACTCACACGAACACACCATCCCTGAGCTGATCTATCACGCTGATCACCTCCTCGGTCCCACCCTCCTGAATGAGCTCCATCGGTATCCGCCCACCGAGCAGTTTCTGCCGTGAAAACAGCCACAACTTGATCTCGTCGGGCTGATCGTAGAGGTCGGTCAGCTGATCGACGATGTAGTCGAGGTCCAAGAGGCGGCGCTGTGCGTCGGGACGCGGGACGGCCTTGCTCTGGTTCCACTTCGAGACGGTCTCGGGTTGCGATCCCGTGACTGTCGCGATGTCGGCGGAATTGAGCGTGGACTTATCGCGGATGTCGGTGAGGCGGCGGGAAATGGCGGTGGATGCGCCGGTATCGGACATTGGGGGGCCTGATGAATTGATGATAATATTGACGTTTGTATTGACGCTAGCATTGTTGATCAGGGCCTTGCAAGGGCGCGCTTCTTCCTTCTCCCTTTGGGAGAAGGTGGCGCACTGCGCCGGATGAGGGGGTTGGGAGTGAGTTTGTCGCGCGCATCTGGCACTGGCTCTCGCAGCAATCCCCTCATCCGCCCCCAATTCCTTTGCGCCTCCGCGCAGGCGGGCACCTTCTCCCGACGGGAGAAGGCGATGGGACCGCGCGCCCGGTGCAAGATTTGAGAGGTGCTGGACGTAAGATGGCTGCCGTGTCCGCCGATTTCGCGCGCCACAAAACTGGGGACACGAAGGTCATCATCGGCTCGGGCCCTTGTGCGCAATTGACACGACCGCGCCGGCCGAAGATGAGCATCATGTCCCCACCGGAGCCGCAGATGCCCACCCGCCCCGACCAGCGCACGCACGCCACGCTCGCCATCTGTTCGGCGGCGTTCATCACGACACTGCAGGACACCATCATCAAATGGATGAGCGGGTCGTACCCGTTCCATGAAATGCAGACCATCCGCTGCGGCGTGGCTCTCCTGTTCGTCACTGTGTTTGTGCTGCGCAATGGCGGTCTTGGCACGCTGGCGACGCCGCAGCTGCCGCTGGTGTTGTTGCGCGGCCTGCTGCTCGGGCTCGCCAGCATGCTGTTCTATCTGGCGGCCGTCGCCATGCCGTTTTCCGAAGCGGTGGCGCTGTATTTCACCATGCCGCTGCTGGTGGTCGGGTTGGCTGGCGTGTTTCTGGGCGAGCGGGTGCCGCCGCGGCGCTGGCTGGCGGTGGCAATCGGTTTTGCCGGGGTGGTCGTGATGCTGCGGCCCGGGACAGCGCTGTTCGAACCGGCGGCCCTGCTCGCGCTGGCGGCGGCGCTCTGCTATGCGGCTGGCAACATCTTGACCCGGCCGTTGTCGGCGCAACTGACATTGGGGCCGCTCGCCTTCTGGCAGAACGTCATGTATGTCGCCGTCGCCTTGGCGTTGTCGGCGGCGTTCGGCTCGGGCGCGTTGCATAGCAGCAGCCATGTCAGCCTGGACTATCTCACCCGCGGCTGGTTGTGGCCGGCGCTGCCTGACTTGGCCCTGATTGTGACCTTGGGTCTGGGCACCGGCGCGCTGATGCTGCTCTATACGGCGGCCTACCGGTTCGCGGACGCCAGTTTCGTTGCCCCGTTCGAATACACCGCCATGGTCTGGGCGGTGCTGTTCAGCTTTTTGATCTGGCGTCAGCTGCCCGATCTGACGGCGCTGACGGGCATCGGTTTGATCGTCGGATCGGGATTGTTGTTGCTCGTGCGGGAGCGCTGAGAACGGGGCTTTGTTGACAAGTCCAAGGTCGCAATTGGAACACCGCTGGTGCCCAGCATGGTCCTGTTATCGTCCAGTTATGGCCCGCCATGACCCGGTATAAACCCTGTTATCGAGAGCCAGGACCCTGCTCTCGTCCCTGGCCCCTGGCGGCGACACCTGCTGGCTCTACCTGCAGGCTTAGGCGGACCCTATCTACGGTTCATGCTAGTGTGATCACAATTCGCGCCGCGCCTGGCGCCACCCCGGAGTCCTCCCCATGCTGATCGGCGTCCCGAAAGAGATAAAAAACCACGAATATCGCGTCGGCATGACGCCGGTGAGCGTGCGCGAGGCGGTGCACCACGGCCATAAAATCCTGGTGCAGATGAATGCCGGCGCCGGCATCGGGGCGAGCGACGCCGACTATGAAAGGGCGGGCGCGATACTTGTTGCCGACGCGGCGGAAATCTTCGCCAAGGCCGATATGATCGTGAAGGTGAAGGAGCCGCAAGCGTCCGAGCGCAAGATGCTGCGCGAGGGGCAAATTCTGTACACGTACTTGCATCTCGCCCCCGATCCCGAGCAGACCAAGGACCTTGTGACGTCGGGCGCCATCTGCATCGCCTATGAGACCGTCACCGGCCCGCGCCCCGGCTCGTTGCCGTTGCTGGCGCCAATGTCCCAGGTGGCTGGCCGCATGTCGGTGCAGTCGGGCGCGCACTGCATGGAAAAAGCGCAGGGCGGGCGCGGCGTGCTGCTCGGCGGCGTGCCCGGCGTGGCGCCCGGAAAGGTGGTTATTCTCGGCGGCGGCGTGGTCGGCACCAACGCGGCGGCGATCGCGCTCGGCATGGGCGCGGATGTGGTGATCATCGAAAAGAGCCCGGATCGCATGGAAGAACTGGTCGCCCGCTTCGGCACGGGGGTGAAAACTCTGTATTCGACGCAGGGCGCCGTCGAGGAAGAATGCGCGCACGCCGATCTGGTCATCGGCGGCGTGCTGATCCCGGGAGCGGCGGCCCCCAAACTGATCACGCGGAAAATGCTGAAGGATTGGAAACCGGGATCGGTGCTGGTCGACGTCGCCATCGACCAGGGCGGTTGCGCGGAAACCAGCAAGGCCACCACGCACGCCGAGCCGACCTACGTGGTCGACGGCGTGGTGCACTACTGCGTCGCCAACATGCCGGGTGGCGTGGCGCGCACCTCCACCTACGCGCTGAACAACGTGACGCTGCCGCTGGGGTTGCAGATCGCGGACAAGGGCGTGAAAGCGGCGCTCACGGACAATCCGCATCTGATGGCGGGGCTGAATGTGGCCTACGGGAAAGTGACGTATGAAGCAGTGGCGCGCGATCTGGGGTATAAGTATGTCGAGGGGGCGAAGGCGTTGATGTAGGTTGGGTCAAGCCTTTTCGCGCGACCCAACATCTCACCGCAAGCTCCGCCCGTGGACTGTTGGGTCGCGCGAAAAGCTTGACCCAACCTACGGTTAAATCCCAGCCAGCAACTCGTAGGACCTGAGCCGCGCCGCGTGATCGAAGACCGCCGTCGCAACCATCAGTTCGTCCACGCCGGTTTTCGCGATGAAATCCTTAAGCTGGCCGCGCAACGTCTTGGGCGAGCCGACGAACGAGCAGGCGAGCATGCGCTGGGCCTGGAGCTTCTCAGGCCCCGACCAATAGCTTTCGATGTCATCGATCGGCGGCTTCATATAGCCGCGCGCGCCGCGCACCATGTCGGCGAAGCGTTGTTGTAACGACGTGAACAGATGTTCCGCTTCCGCATCGGTATCGGCGGCGATCACATTCACACCGGCCATGGCATAGGGCCTTTGCGCTTGCGCCGAGGGCTCGAACTTGGCGCGGTAAATTTCCAGCGCCGGCAATAGGGCGTCGGGCGCGAAGTGCGATGCGAACGCATAGGGCAGGCCAAGCATGGCGGCGAGCTGCGCGCCGAACAGGCTCGATCCCAAAATCCACAGCGGCACATTGGTATCGGTGCCGGGAACGGCCTGAATGGTTTGGCCCGGTTGCAAGGGACCGAGCAGGGCCTGCAACTCCACCACATCCTGCGGAAAACGATCCGACGCCATCGGATCAACGCGCAAGGCGTGCATGGTCTGGCGGTCGGCGCCCGGCGCGCGGCCCAGCCCCAGGTCAATGCGGTTGGGATAGAGCGATTCCAAGGTGCCGAACTGCTCGGCGATGACCAGCGGCGAATGGTTCGGCAACATGATGCCGCCCGCCCCGACCCGGATGGTCGACGTATTGGCCGCGATGAAGCCGATCACGACGGATGTGGCGGCACTGGCGATGCCGACCATGTTGTGATGCTCGGCCACCCAATAGCGCCGGTACCCCCAGCGCTCGGCATGCTGCGCCAGATCGCGCGCGTGCTGCAGGGCTTGAACGGGGGTAGCGCCTTCGGAGACGGGCGCGAGGTCGAGGATGGAGAGTGGCAGCATGGGGGAGGTGTAGCAGGTACAGGGGCGGAGGGGAAATTAAACGGGGACAGTTTACTTATATCGCGCTGAGGGAGCGTCGTGGTTTGAACATCCGTGACGCGATATAAGTAAACTGTCCCCGTTTAATTTCGGATCTCGGAACGCCTGATCCGCGATCACGCCGACGACATCCGATGCATGCCCGTCACCCCTCGGGCGGACACAACACAGCGAGCGAAAAGCATGCACCGCGAACGGCGGCGCGGTAATGGTATCGGCATCCTTGAACGCGGCGGCGAGCTGCCATTTTCCGCCCGTCAGCTCGAACAATTCCAGCGTGCGCGCCAACGGATCGACATACCAGCAGTGGCCGACGCCGAATTCGGCGTAGACGGTGAGTTTGTCGGTGCGGTCGAGCGCGGAGGTGGACGGCGACAGCACCTCGCAGAGCCAATCGGGCGGCGTCTCGATGAAGGCGGTCTCGGGGAACGGCGTCAGTCGCTCCCGCCGCCAGCCGGCAAGGTCGGGCACGACGACATGCGGTCCAAGATGCAGTTCCGGCTCCATGATGAAAATCCAACCGCCCGGCCCGTTTTTTCCGCGATCAAACGGACCGGTGAGTTCCGCACTGAGATGGCCAGCCGCAAGTAGATGGCGCGGTGTTGGCCGTGGGCTGGCATGCAAGACCCCGAACAAAATCTCGCCGACGAGGTTGGGCGTCTGCGCTTCCAGATCGGCGTAGGTGGCGGGGCGGGGTTTCGGCTTCAGCATTGGGGACCCTCGGTGTTGGAGGGACGGTAGGCTATCCAGCGTACGCCGTCATCAGGGGGGGCGGTGTCAGGAACTTGAGGCTCACAAGTGGCTTGCAACGAGTAGAATGGCACCCCGTAACTCTCGGCAATCAGGGTGTGGCGGGTCTACTGGGTGTCAGGCACTTGCGAAACGCAAGGTTCCTGACACCGACGCTCCCCGGCGGCGACGCCGAGGTCTCGGGCGCGCTGGCGGTTGATGGGCAAGGCGTCACGACGGCCGACAGCCGCGATCATGCATTGCCCGAGCCAAACGCCAGCCGCCGCGGTGGGGACATGATGTTCGGCTTCGGCCTGCTGCGGCGCCCGGCTGACGATCGGCTGGCGCGCTTTGCCGCGAGTGGCCGGTAGCGGCGGTTTCTTTGTTCTTTCTTTGCTCTTCCGCAGGTCGTCCGAAAGCCAACCTGTCGCAACATCGTCGCGGGCGACCGGTATCTCTGAGGGTCGCAAGGATGCCCTTGGCGAGGAGCTGGAAACAACATAGTCTTTCTTTGAGCCCGTGACGGAACTTGAGGGGCTTGGGACACACTTTGTCAGGCTCGAGCGGCAGCCGAGGGGGCACGATGAACATAGTGTTGTGGGTCCTGCAGGTCCTCGCCGCGCTCCTCTACGGATCTTCGGGCGTCATGAAGGTCTTCATGTTCGACAAGGTAAGCCAGGACGTTCCCTCCTTTGGCGCGTTGCCGCGGAAAGCCTGGATGACGCTGGGCATCTTGGAACTCGCGTGCACGGTCGGTCTCATCGTCCCCGCCGCGTTCAATTGGCACCCGGCGCTGACGATCCTGGCTGCCACGGTCTTGGCGGTCGAGAGCCTTGTGTTCGTCGGGGTGCACGTCACGTACCGCGAGGTCATGCCCATGATCTTGAGCGGCGTGCTGGGCCTCCTCATGGCGTTCATCGCGTATGCCCGGATGGTTCTGACGCCCATCTTCTGACCGGCGCGCCTCCAAATGAGAGCCACGTCGACGATCCGGTGACGCCGCCCATGCTGACGACGTCCACGCCACTCCGATGCGCCACGGCTTGGTGGCCGCCGCGCGGGATTGGCCGCCGTCGAGCTTTGCCGATTGGGTCGCGGTGTCAGGAACTTGTGGCCCACAAGTGCCTGACACCCGTAACTTTCGGCAGTTCGGAATCAAGATTGGCAGCTACCAGAGGGTGTCAGCGCCCAGTGTCGTGAAGGCGGGATCGGTGGTGACGAGGGTGAGGCCTTCGACGCGAGCCTGCGCTGCCAGCAAGCGGTCGAAGGGATCGCGGTGCGCACTCGCTATTGACGTCGCCAAGCGGATATGCGGCGGCGAAATCGCCAAGGGCAGGAAGTGTCCCACCTCCATGAGATACTCGAACTCCGAGACAATGCCGGCGGCTTCCGGCCAGCGGCCCAGCCCGACCTTGATCGCCATTTCCCAGAGCGATGCAATACTGACGTGGACGCTGCCGGCTGAGGCCTCGATTGATGCGGCCACGGACGGTGGCATCCGGTCGCTGCCATCGATGAACCAGAAGAACGCATAGGTATCGAGAAGCAGCCTCACGAGGCGTCCCCATACCAGTCGCGCAGATCCGCTTCGGTCATTGGTTCGAGCACGTTTTCGGGGATCTTGTAGCGCCCGGCAAACTGACCGAATTTCGGACCCTTGGGCTGTTCGGTATTCGGGGCCCCGTCGGGCGCGGCTTGCAGCGTTACTTGCCGGCCGCCTGCCCCCCGGATGACGACGATCTCGCCCTTGCTGGCCCGCTCGATCAGGTCTTCGAGTTGTTCCTTGGCTTCGATGATCGTGAGATTTTCCATCGCGATACTCCTTGGGTGCCCATAGCACGCTCAGCCCGCCCGGCAAAATCCGCCCCCCGCCGGCAACGCAAAGTTCTCGGGCGCGCTGGTGGTCGATGGCCAAGCCTACACGAAGGCCTATAGCCGATCACCCGTGGATGGAGCGGTATGATACGGATGCGGTGTAGGTTGGCGTAGGTTGGGTCAAGCCTCTTCGCGCGACCCAACAATTGCAACCTCCACCCGTGGAATGTTGGGTCGCGCTGAAACGCTTGACCCAACCTACATCACCCGCTCCACCACCGCCCGCACGCGCGCGATCGTCCCCTCCACATCCGTGAGCTTATCCAGCCCGAACAACCCCAGCCGGAACGTCCGGAACTCCGCGCCTTCGCCCACCTGCAGCGGCACGCCGGCGGCGATCTGCATCCCGGCCTCGCGGGAGCCATTGGGGACATGATGTTCAACTTCGGCCCGGCACGACGCCCATTTCAGCAACGGCTTTCACGCCAAAGCTGGACTTCGTGTCCCCGCTGTCGGGGTGGGCCAAGTGAACAGGGACACGAAGCTCATCCTCGCCGGATCGTAGAGCAACGATCGCCTCAAAGATCGCTGGCCGGCGACGATGACCATCATGTCCCCACCACCTGCATGACCGCCCGCCCGGCCTTGCCCTTTGGCGGACCAACCTCAATCGTCACGCTTTGGCCAAGCGCCACCAGGCACCGCATCAGGCGCTCGATCGATACCGGCCGGAACCGGCCGCCGAGCATCTTCGACAGGTCGGGCTGGCTCATCTCCATGCGCTTGGCCGCTTGCGCCTGGGTGAGGCCGGCCGCCTCGATCAGCGCGGCAATACGTTGCACCAGCTCGGCCTTGAGAAGATGCGTCTCGGCATCGGGCAGGCCGATGTCGGCAAAGACATTGGCGCCGCCTCGGGTGATCTCGGTCATGCGGGTCCCCTCCGGTTCGGGAACGGGTATCAGGAACTTGTGGCACACAAGTGCCTGATACCCGGTTGCTCGTGCGGTAGTCTACTAGGTGTCAGGCACTTGCGAAACGCAAGTTCCTGACACCGTCCCCTACATCACCCGCTCCACTACCGCCCGCACGCGCGCGATCGTCCCCTCCACATCCGTGAGCTTATCCAGCCCGAACAACCCCAGCCGGAACGTCTTGAACTCCGCGCCTTCGCCCACCTGCAGCGGCACGCCGGCGGCGATCTGCATGCCGGCTTCGCGGAACTTCTTTCCGTTCTGGATGTCTGGGTCATCCGTGTACGATACAACCACGCCTGGGGCGCCGAAGCCTTCCGTCGCGACGGACAAAACGCCCCGCTCCGCCAGCAGCGCGCGCACGCCATCACCCAACGCCCATTGCGCGGCCTTCAGCGTCCCGTAGCCCAACGCCCGCGTCTCCAGCATGGCGTCGCGCAAACCCACCAGCGCGTCGGTTGGCATGGTGGCGTGGTAGGCATGGCCGCCAGCCTCGAACGCCGCCATGATGGCGCGCCACTTTTTCAGGTCCATGGCAAAACTGTTGGAGGTGGTCTGCTCCAGCCGCTCGGTGGCGCGGGCGGAAAACATCACCAGCCCCGTCGACGGCGAGGCCGACCAGCCTTTTTGCGGCGCGGAAATCAGGACGTCGACGCCAGTTTGCGCCATGTCGACCCACACCGCGCCGGACGCGATGCAATCGAGCACCAGCAGCGCGCCGACGTCATGGGCGGCGGCGGCCAGCGCGGAAATGTAGCCGTCGGGCAGGATCAGGCCGGCCGAGGTTTCCACATGCGGGGCGAACACCAGGTCCGGGCGGGTTTCTTGGACTTTGGCGACCACCTCCTCGATTGGCGGCGGGGCGTAGGGGGAGCGCGGGCGGTTGCCGGTTTGACGCGCCATGACGACGGTGGTTTTCGCCGCGAATCCGCCCATCTCGAAAATCTGGCTCCAGCGGTAGGAGAACCAGCCGTTGCGCACGATCAGGGCGTGGCGGCCGGAGGCGAACTGGCGCGCGACGGCCTCCATGGCGTAGCTGCCGCCGCCGGGCACGAGTGCCACACCCTCCGCGTGGTAGGCCTCGCGCAATAGGGCGGAGAGGTCGCGCATAACGGTTTGGAATTTCGCCGACATGTGGTTCAACGAGCGATCGGTGAAGACGACGGAGAATTCGGAAAGGCCGTCGGGGTCGACGTCGGGGCGAAGGGAGGGCATGGGAGGCTCCTTGGGGCGGGGCGTTGGGCGACAGTCGTAATGCGAAACGCGGCGGTCTGCCAGCGGCGTGCCCGGTGTCTGTGCCCGGTGTCAGGCACTTGTGGCTCACGGGTGCCTGACATCCGTATCTGGCAAGTCGAAACCCTCAACGGCAGTGAAGCCCTACGAAAGCCTGCCCCTCAGCAGGTCAACCAGCATAGCCTCGGCCGATGGAAATCCCCGGCAGGTTCAGGCCGTGTTCGCGGGCGCAGTCTTGCGCCAGCTCATAGCCAGCGTCGGCGTGGCGCATGACGCCCGAGGCCGGATCGTTCCAGAGCACGTTGCTCAAGCGCCGCGCGGCGTCTGCGGTTCCGTCAGCGACGATCACCATGCCGGCGTGCTGGCTATAGCCCATGCCGACGCCGCCGCCGTGGTGCAGGCTGACCCAGGTGGCGCCGGAGGCCGTGTTCAGCAGCGCGTTCAGCAGCGGCCAGTCCGAGACGGCGTCCGAGCCGTCCTGCATCGCCTCGGTCTCGCGATTTGGGCTGGCGACGGAGCCTGAATCGAGATGATCGCGGCCGATCACGATCGGCGCTTTCAACTCGCCGCTGGCCACCATGTCGTTGAACATCAGGCCGGCGCGGTGCCGGTCGCCGAGGCCGATCCAGCAGATCCTTGCCGGCAGTCCCTGGAAGGCGATTCTGTCACGCGCCATGTCCAGCCAGCGATGCAGCGGCTTGTTGTCAGGGAAAAGTTTCTTCATGGCGGCGTCGGTCTGGTAGATGTCCTCGGGATCGCCTGACAATGCGACCCAGCGGAACGGCCCGATGCCACGGCAGAACAGGGGTCGGATGTAGGCGGGCACGAAACCCGGGAACGAAAAGGCTGTCTGCAGACCTTCGTCCTTGGCCACCTGACGGATGTTGTTGCCGTAGTCGAGCGTCGGCACTCCGGCGTTCCAGAACTCAACCATGGCCGCGACGTGGGTGCGCATCGAGGCGCGGGCGGCGCGCTCGACCGCCTTTGGGTCGGTGTCCTGTTTGGCCTTCCATTCGGCCACCGTCCAGCCCGACGGCAGGTAGCCGTGCAGCGGATCGTGCGCCGACGTCTGGTCGGTGACGATGTCGGGTCGGGGGCCGCCCTGCTTCATCCTGGCGGCCAGCTCGGGGAACACATCGGCGGCGTTGCCGAGCAGGCCCACGGACTTGGCCTCGCCTTTGGCCGTCCACGTCGCAATCATCGCCAGCGCCTCATCCAGCGTGCGTGCTTTGGCATCGACATAGCGGGTCCGCAGTCGAAAATCGATGCGGGTCTCGTCGCATTCCACGGCCAGGCAGCAGGCGCCGGCCATCACCGCGGCGAGGGGTTGCGCCCCGCCCATGCCGCCAAGGCCGCCAGTGAGAATCCATCTGCCGGTGAGGTTGCCGTCGTAGTGCTGGCGGCCAGCCTCGACAAAGGTTTCGTACGTCCCCTGAACAATCCCCTGGGTGCCGATATAGATCCACGATCCCGCGGTCATCTGGCCATACATCGCCAGACCTTTCTTATCGAGTTCGTTGAAATGATCCCAGGTGGCCCAATGCGGCACGAGATTCGAGTTGGCAATGAGCACGCGTGGCGCATCCTTGTGGGTGCGGAAGATGCCGACGGGTTTTCCGGACTGCACCAGCAGCGTCTCGTCGGCTTCGAGGCTTTTCAGCGCGGCGACGATGCGGTCGAAATCGGCC
>JANLQJ010000188.1:0-2470 GCA_031367715.1 Hyphomicrobiaceae bacterium
AGAGAGTGACGATAAATGTCCGCCAGCAGATCGGCGACTTCGGCACCAGCGTCGTCGGGATTCAGCCTGCGAACCTCCCGGTAACCGGAAAGCAGATCATCAAGCACCGCCTCGAAGCGGCCGGCCGCACGATAAACCGCCGCATCGCCAAGCACGGTGAGGCGGCGTGGCAGAATTTGGTCATCGCTCATGGTGGTTCCTCGTGGATACAATACCGCCCTGGCCGACGGCGGCATCGCGTGCAAGGAAGACTTCCAGTTTCATGTCCGGTTCCCTTAGTGAGTACCACGCCAGCCTACGCCGGTCGTGGCTCACCAGATGAGCCTAAGGTCACACAGCGGGGGGCGTACGGTCTGTGTTGGCCAATCGCAGCCCCGGATCGGCTTGCTCTACACTGCTCGTATGGATACGCCGCTTGCAAAAATCACCGACACCCTGGCCCGCCATCCCGAGTTGATGCTGGGCATTGTGTTCGGTTCAACCGCTGATAAAACGTCCACCGCGCACAGCGACCTGGATGTCGCGGTGGCTGGTGCTCACGCGCTGAGTGCCGAACAAAAGTTGCGCCTGATCGATGAGCTCGCGCTGGACAGCAATCGCGCCATTGACCTGGTCGACCTCTACGACCTGCATGGGCCGCTGCTGGCGCGTCTGCTCAAGAACGGCCGTATCGTGCTGCGCCGCGCAGGCGACGACATTTATCCGCGCCTGATTCTGCGCGCCATCGCCGACGAAGCCGACTTCCTGCCTTATCGTCGCCGCATACTCGAATCACGCCGCAGCGCATGGATCGGGAACTGATTGCCGAAAAGCTGGAGTCGCTGCGGCGCTGTGTCGCGCGCATCTGATCGCGGAAAGCGAAGCGCCGGCGCCCGTGACCATGGGCGAGACTTTCGAAGGATTGGTCGCGGCGAAGGTGATTCCGGCGGCGCTGGGTGAAAGATTGCGCAAGGCGGTAGGCCTGCGCAATATCGCCGCCGCCATCGACTGGGCCATCGTGCATGCGGTGTGCACCAAGCGCCTGGCCGACTTCAGCGAGTTTGCCCAGGCGATTTCCGGCCGCTTGTCTCGCTGACTTTTTATATACGGTCAACGCAATCGCGCCGGGGACGGCGCTCCTACCAAACTGTGTAGGAGCGCCGTCTCCGGCGCGATTGTTTTTGCTGCTTAAAACCCCGCGTCAGCCTTCAATGCCAGCGCCTTGTCGGTATTTTCCCAGGTGAAATCGGCATCCTCGCGGCCGAAGTGGCCGTAGGCGGCGGTCTTTTCGTAGATGGGACGCAGCAGGTTGAGCATGTTGACGATGCCCTTGGGGCGCAGGTCGAAGTGCTTGGTGACCAGCGCGGCGATTTTTTCGTCGGAGATCTTGCCGGTGCCATAAGTGGTAACCCACACGCTGGTCGGCCGCGACACGCCGATGGCGTAGGAAATCTGGATCAGGCATTTGCTGGCGAGGCCGGCGGCGACGATGTTCTTCGCCACGTAGCGGCCGGCGTAGGCGGCCGAGCGGTCGACCTTGGATGGATCCTTGCCGGAGAATGCACCGCCGCCATGGGGCGCGGCACCGCCGTAGGTGTCGACAATGATTTTGCGCCCGGTGAGGCCGCAGTCGCCTTGCGGACCGCCGACGACGAAACGACCGGTGGGGTTCACCAGATATTTGATTTTGCCCTTGAGCAGTTCCGGGGGGCAAACCGGCTTGATGATCTCCTCGATCACCGCTTCGCGGATTGCTTCCAGCGTCATCTCCGGTGCGTGCTGGGTGGACAGCACCACAGTGTCGATGGCGTCGGCCTTGCCGTCCTTGTAGCGGATGGTGACCTGCGACTTGGCATCGGGCCGCAGCCACGGCAGGCGGCCGTTCTTGCGCAGCATCGATTGACGCTCCACCAGCCGGTGTGAAAGATAAATCGGCAGCGGCATCAGCACCGAAGTTTCATCGCAGGCATAGCCGAACATCAGGCCCTGGTCGCCGGCGCCCTGGTCGAGGTTGTCGTCGTAGGCCTTGTTCACGCCCTGGGCGATGTCGGGCGACTGCTTGTCGTAGGCCACCAGCACGGCGCAGCCGCGGTAGTCGATGCCGTAGTCGGTGTTGTCGTAGCCGATGCGCTTGATGGTTTCGCGCGCAACATGGATGTAGTCGACATTGGCGGCAGTGGTGATCTCGCCGGCCAGCACGACGAGACCGGTGTTGGTCAGCGTTTCGGCGGCGACGCGGGAATGCGGATCCTGGGCGAGGATGGCATCGAGGATGGCATCCGAGATCTGGTCGGCGACCTTGTCGGGATGGCCTTCGGAAACGGATTCCGAAGTGAAGAAATATTCCTGGGACATGTGTGCTGCTCCTTGTTTCCCCCGATTCGGCCGGTGCGACCGGCTCCTGGGGGTTCAGAGCAGCCGACGCTTTAGCGATATTTGTTCCGGTCATGCGGCTCAATTGACCGGGCCCGCCTCGCAAGTTGTCCAATTA
>JANLQJ010000114.1:0-57423 GCA_031367715.1 Hyphomicrobiaceae bacterium
GGCGCACCGTCAAAACGCTGCGCCGCGCACGGGATGACAGGTTTTGGGATGCGCTGCAGCACGCGCTCGGCGGCCGGCTCCCGGAACGGGAGTCGCCGAGCGCAAACAAGGAAGCTGCAGCGCTGATCCGGGACCTCATGGGGCTCCTGCCGTGTTGGGACACGGCTTGAGCCCCGAAAGGTCCCGTGTCTGCAGCGCACCATAAGCATGCTGCGCCGCGCACGGGATGACAGGTTTTGGGATGGGCTGTGCGCCCTCGAAAGCAATGTCATCCCGGATGCGCAGCACGCGCTCGGCGGCCGGCTCTCGGAACGGGAGTCGCCGAGCGCAAGCAAGGAAGCTGCGGCGCTGATCCGGGACCTCAACGGGCTCCTGCCGTGTTGGGCCACGGCTTGAGCCCCCTGAGGTCCCGTGTCTGCGGCGCACCGTCAAGACGCTGCGCCGCGCACGGGATGACAATGTTGCGTCACGACTGCCCGACTGCCCCACTACCCCACTGCCCCACTGCCCCCCTAAATATTCTCGCTGATGAAAATCTCGGGCTGCAACTGCACCTGCCGCATTCCTTCCGTAGCCTGACCGCTGACCGCCCGCGCCATCGCCTCGACAGTGCTTGACGCCAACAACTGCAGCGGCGTGCCCAACACCATATCAATGACGCCGTCGATGAGCGCGGCACGCGTGCCAGGCAGCAGCTCGTTGCAAACGGCGATGACGCGGTCGGGGCGGCGATGCTCTCGCAGAGCCGTGACCATGCCCTTCATGCCGCCGCCAGCATTATAAATTCCGACCAGATCGGGATGTGTGCCGAGCAGCTCGCGCACCGAGGCATAAGCGAGTTGGTCCTCTTCTTGATCGGCGACGGTTTCCAACAACTGGAAGCCAGGAGCGTGCTCGCGAAAATACGAACGAAAGCTGATTTCAGCGGTTTCCTGTCCCAGATAGCGGTGGGTGCCGACCAGCACCGCGATCTTGCCGGGCGTCTTGGCCAGCCGCGATATGGTCCAGGCGGCGGTGCGGCCGCATTTGCGGCTGTCGAGACCGATGTAGCCGGCCCGGGCCGGAGCTGTGAGGTCGGTGAGCAGCGTAAACACCGGCACGCCCGAGGCCGACAGCTCCTCGATTGCCGAGGTGACATGCGGGTGATCGACGGCAACGATGGCCAGCGCATGCGCCCGCTTGCCAACCTCGCGCAGGCGCTCGGCAATCAGCGTCGGGGCCAGATCATCGATGAACTCGACGATCGGTTTGCACCGGATCACCCGGGCCGATTTGGTGGCTTTGGCCAGTTCGCGGGCCAGCGACTGATAGAACTCGTCGTCGCGCTTTTGCAGAATGAATCCGAAGCTGCGGGCGGGCACTTCGGCAATGCGTTGTTTGAGCAGCCCGGCCGCATGGAAACCGATCGCCTCGGCGCTGGCGACGACGCGCAAAACCGTCGCCTCCTTGACCGGCAGCCGCCGGTTGAGCACGCGATCAACGGTTGCTATGCTGACACCAGCCTCTTGGGCGATATCGGCGATGGTCGGACGTTTGGCCAAGTCGTGACGCTCCAAGGCAGGGGACACTAGCACTAGCAAATGTCATTTTATGATGCAATTTGATAGTTACTGTCAAAATCGGGTTGTCGAAGACTGGCCCGCCCGCTAGATACGTGGGTTATTGAGTGTCGATTGGCCTGAGTTTCGATTAGCCAGAGCAGAGATCCACGGCATGACCGCAGTTTTTGAGGCCGCTCCCGCGAAGCGCGACTACAGCCTGGTCGGCCGCGATGCCGAGCATGCGCTGCAGCTTGGGCTGGCCTCGGCCGAGTGGTACAAATGCGATATTCCGCGCGCGCGGCTGAAGCAACTGGTCAAGCGCAGGGATGGCCCGGCGATCCGCGACACCCTCATCTGGGGCTTAAGCTTCCTGGTGACGGGCGGGCTGGCGGCTTGGCTCTATCCCGGCTGGTGGTCGATCCCGTTCGTCGTGGCCTATGGCGTGCTGTACGGTTCATCCACGGATTCGCGCTGGCATGAATGCGGGCACGGCACGGCCTTCCGCACGCAATGGATGAACGACGCGGTCTATCACGTCGCCTGCTTCATGATCATGCGCGAGCCGACGGTCTGGCGCTGGAGCCACTCGCGCCACCACACCGACACCGTGATCGTCGGCCGCGACCCCGAGATCGCCATCATGCGGCCGGCCGACATGGTCAAGATCGCGAGCCTGTTCCTTGCCATTCCGCAGACCTGGGCAACTATCAAGAAGCTGTTCCTGCACGCCTCGGGCAAGCTCGATCCCGAGGAGGTGACGTTCATCCCGGAGATGGAGCGGCACAAGATTTTCGGCATCGCGCGCATCTGGCTGGCTATCCACGCCGCCGTGATGCTCGCGGCGCTGTACCTGGGTTCCTGGCTGCCGGTGCTGCTGATCGGCCCGCTGCCGACCATGTACGGCGCCTGGCTGCATGTGCTGACGGGCCTGACCCAGCATGGCGGGCTGGCCGAGGACGTGCTCGATCACCGGCTGAATTCGCGCACCGTCCACCTGAACCCGCTGTTGCGCTTCCTCTACTGGAACATGAACTACCACGTCGAACATCATATGTTCCCGATGGTGCCGTATCACGCGCTGCCGGCGCTGCACGCCGAGATCAAGGACGATCTTCCACCGCCTTGCCGCAGCCTGCGCGCCGCCTATCGCGAAATCCTCCCGGCGGTCTGGCGCCAGCGCAGCGAACCTGGCTATCATCTCGTGCGCACGCTGCCCAAGCGGGCCGCCAAAGTCGCCGCCGAATAGGGGACTTGCCATGACGCAATGGATCGACGTCTGCGCCGCCGGTGACATCGACGAAGAGGACGTGCTGCGCTTTGACCGCGACGGCAAGACTTTCGCGCTCTACCGCTCGCCCGACAACAAATACTACGCCACCGACGGTCTGTGCACGCACGAGCAAGTGCACCTTGCCGACGGCCTGGTGATGGACCACATCATCGAGTGCCCCAAGCACAACGGCCGCTTCGACTACCGCACCGGCGCCGCCAAGGGCGCCCCGGTGTGCGTGGACCTCAAGACCTATCCGGTGAAGGTCGAGGCTGGGCGGGTGCTGTTGCAGGTGGGGTGACGGCGCTGGTTGAAACTCCCGCGAGCCCAAAGGCCATTTGGCGCTGATCGCTGATAGCCGCGAAGCGGACGCCTACACGAGAGCACGTTGAGCGACTATTTGCGACCTGTGACCCAAAGCGAACCAGCCAAAGTCTGATCTACGTTCCTAACTTGCCGCACTTCCAGCCAGCACCTCGCTCATTTTCGCGGCGATTTGCACCAGCGTGAACGGCTTGGCGATGAAATTCAGTCCGGCATCAAGCCGGCCACTGTGGACGATTGCGTTGCGCGTGAATCCGGTCGTGTAGAGCACCTTGATGTCCGGCCGCCGGCGTAACGCCTCGGCGGCCAACTGCCGTCCATTGACCTCTGGCATGACGATGTCGGTGAACAGCAAGGCGGTGCCGGGATGGGCGTCGAGTATTTCCAATGCGCTGTTGGCGCCGTTGGCATGGATCACCGTATAGCCAAGCTCACGCAGCGACGAGACGGTCATCTCCTTGACCCGCGCGTCGTCTTCCACCACCAGGATCAGATGAGCGGAGTTGCCCTGCCGTTTTTCGGGCTTCAAGTCAGGCCAGGCTTCCTCCTTGGCGGCTCTGATCGCTTGTTCAGGACCCGTGTCGTACAGGCGCGGCAGATACATTTTGATGGTCGTGCCGTGGCCGACTTCGGAGTAGATCTTGATGTGTCCGCCCGATTGTTTGATGAATCCGAAGGTTTGCGACAGGCCGAGCCCCGTGCCCTTGCCAACGCCTTTGGTGGTGAAGAATGGATCGAACGCTTTGGCCGCGACTTCAGCCGTCATGCCGGCGCCGGTATCGGTAACCGTGATGAGGATGTAATCGCCTTTCGGCATGTCGTACTGGCGTGCGTAGGCTTCATCGAGATGACTGTTGGACGTTTCGATGGTCAGCTGGCCGCCCCCCGGCATAGCGTCGCGCGCATTGATGGACAGGTTCAGCAGCGCGTTTTCAAGCTGTCCGGCGTCTGCGTTGGTCGGCCACAAGCCAGCGTTCAGAACCGTCTCGATACGGATGGTCTCACCCAGGGTCCGTTGCATGAGTTCCGACATCCCGCCTACCAGCCGGTTGGCGTCGATGCGCTCGGGGGCAAGCGGCAGTTGGCGGGAAAACGCCATCAGCCGGCTGGTCAGGGTCGCGGCGCGGGTGGCGCCGTCCATGGCCGCGGTCACGAACCGCTCCACTTTGGCGTCGCCGGCCGCGAGCCGCTTTTGGGCCAGGCTGAGGCCGCTGATGATGACCGCAAGCATATTGTTGAGGTCGTGCGCAAGCCCGCCCGTCAGCTGACCCACGGCCTCGATCTTTTGCATCTGGCGGATCTGCGTTTCATTTTTCTCGCGGTCGGCGATCGACAGGATCAGATCGCGGGCTTCGCGGCGCGTGTTCCAGATCCACCCGGCCATGGACCCGATCACGACGGCGAGGGCGAGCAACGAGGCGATCCCTCCAGCGACCGTCGCCGACCGCACGCTTGCCACCCGAAGAATATGCAGCTTGTTTTCGGTCTCGGTCATTGCGGCCACAAGGTCACGAACCGGCTGCATGGCCTCAGGACCGCTGCCCACGCGAAAATTTGACTGCACCGCGTTGAAGTCGGCCGTGCGCCGCAGCCCGATAGCCCCCTTCAATTTGGCAAAACGGTCTTCGATCGCCGGTTGAAGAGTTGCAAGGTTATTTTGTTGCTCGGAATTATCAGCCGTGAGTCGCCGCAACTGACCGATCTCGGCCTCGATCGTCTTGGCGGCTGCGCTGTAGTAAGTCAGGTAGCTGTCGTCGCCGGTCACCAGAAATCCACGCGCGCTCGCGTCCGCCCCCTGCACCGTCGCGAGCACTGACAATATTTTCGTCTCGACTTCGACCGTGTGCCGCACCCAGTCGACGGTCCGTTGGTACTCCCAGATCACCCACGCCAGCGTGCCGAACATGGCCAGAAGGATCACGGCCGAGAGTTCGGGAATATGGGAGCGGATGCGCGGGTCGAGTTTGCGCAGGAGGCGGGTCATCCCGTCGAGAGGTTCATCCATCTTGGACTATGTACCTTGATTTGATGCCTGCCGGACGGCCGCCAGATTAACGCGCTGCCAAGGACGATCCATGCTACGGGTATTGCCGTTAGCGTATATGAGTGCGTCATGAATAGCGAACTGCCATTCCAGATCGGCCCCGAGATGCTGGCGCCCCAGGCGCAGTGTCTGTTGGATGAGGCGGCGGCGCTTTTAGGCCTCAGGGTCTTTTTGGCCGAAGATGAGCCGATGTTGCTTTGGGCGCTTGAAGAGATGATGAGCGACTTTGGCTGCTCGGTGGCTGGGACGGCTGCGCGGGTTACCGACGCAACGGCTTTCGTGGCAAGTCACCCCTTCGATGTCGCGGTGCTCGACGGCACGCTCCGCGATGGACCTATTGACCCCGTTGTAGCGGTTTTGGCCGCTCGCGGCACTCCGGTCATCATTGCGTCCGGTATCGCGTCGCTTGAATGCGCGGCGCGCTTCGGCACGGTCGTTTACCTGCAGAAGCCTTACCAAGACGCCGATCTGCGGCAAGCGTTGCTGCTGGCCCTGGCGCAGGGTCAGTCTGAACGCAAACGCGTCGTCTAGCCGCCAAGTCGTTCGTCCGGCGCAAAGCACTGTCTGTTTCTGGCCCATGACGTTTGATCGAATTTTCCCTCCGATGGCGCCAACCAGAGCCTCGCCGGACAGGAGCTTGGCACTGCCAAGTAATACCGTCCAACTTATGGTTTGACCTGTCACTTTGAAGGTTCGTGACAGAGGTCATGGCGTAGGGGCGCACAGCAGTGCGCCCGTCCAAGAGCTTGCCGCGCAGCCAGACGGGCGCACCGCTGTGCGCCCGCTTGCGAGCACGAGTCAAACGATAGGTTGGACGGTCAGCAGTTCTCAATTTGGGGCACGGCGTCTGAAGCGTAGGGGCGAGACTTGTCTCGCCCGTCTCGCCACACGGCACACGCAGCGGCTGTTTCCCCCCGGGCGAGACAAGACTCGCCCCTACGTTTTGGTGTCCTGCCCCCACATTGAGAATTGCTGTTGGCCGGTATAACGCGGCCGAAACGCCAGCAAACGTCACAGCATCACAGACCGATCCACCAGCGGTGCGCGTGGGAAAATCCGGCTTGGCAATCGATGGTCCGGCACGGTGACCTCAAACGGCCGGATCGATCCAAATCCGGGTCTGCGGGTTCTTGTGCCCCAGCATCACTCCCCCACGCCCACCGCAGTCACAAACAGCACCGCGTAATCCTGCTTGCTGCAGCCTGCGACTGGCGGCATCAATCCCCCTGGCGCCACCGGAAACTCGGACTGTCGCACCGTAGCCGGCGTGCACGAACTGTGAGCCGTTTCCGGCTTGTAGCGCGCCGAACGGCAGCGCAGATGTGTCACGTCGATGAGCTTGGCGCTGTTGGCGAGGTCCCAGCGTTGCGTGCCATCCCAGTCCTTGGGATGAATGGTCAGCACGCTCTCGACCTCGCGGCCGCCGGTGACCAGGTATTTGCCGGGCGGCAGCGAGGCCTCCGGCTGCTCCATGATCAGTCCGTGCTCCTCCAACCACCAGTCCGTGCTGTCGAGTTTCCATTGGGCGGGCGCAACGCCACCGGCGGCCTTCAAACTCTCATAGCTAGCCAGCCGCACGCCGCGCGGGCCCGGATCCTTGCGCCACAGACCCCAGGTTTCGGCGCCAGTCCCTGAATTGGCGCCTGGATCGCCCAGGGCCGCGATGAACTGGGTCGGAACGGGCTTGAAGATCGTCTCGGCGCGAGCCTGAGCCTGGAGGGGCAGCATGAGCAATCCGATCGCCAGGAGGGCGCGGCTGATGAGTTTCGGTGTTCTGCATATGGGCGCCAAAGTCCACCTCCGATACTTGAGTGTCGCTATCGTCTCTTACCATCCCTGGAGAGATTTGACCGCTCACTTTCATGCAAACTTGGCTATGGTTGCTGCCTCAGGCCCGCAGCGCCAATATCTGGTCCGCTGCCACCTCCGGCGCCGTGCGCGCGATCGCCGTCCAATCCGCCATGCGCCCACGATTCCAGGTCATCTGCCGCTTGGCGTACTGCCGTGTCTCGAGCTTGGCGCGCGTCGCCGCCTCGGCCAACGTCAGCTCACCCCGGATATGCGCCGCCAGCGCCGGCACGCCGGTTGCCCTCATGGCCGGCCGCTCGGTCGGCAGTTGCTGTCGCAGCAACGCGGCCACCTCAGCCACCGCGCCTGCTCTCAGCATGTCGTCAAAACGGCTATCGCAGCTGGCATAGAGATGTTCTCGCGTCGGCTGCATCACGATGCGGGTGACCTCCTCGGGCCGCAACAACGGCGCGCCCGCTTCGCCATGCCAATCCGCCAGCGACCGCCCTGTCGCCACGATAACCTCAATCGCCCGCGTTACCCGCTGCGGATCGCTGGGGCGCAGTCGCTCCGCCATCGCGGGATCGCGTGCGGCCAACAGCGCGTGCAAAGCTTCCGGTCCCAACCGCGTCGCCTCCGCCCGCCAATGGGTCCGAATGTCGGGCGCAATGGCCGGCACCGGCGACAACCCCCTGAGCAGCGCTTCGAAATAAAGCCCCGTCCCGCCGACGATGATCGGCACCAGGCCTTCGGCCCGAGCCCGGACCAGCTCGCTCGCCGCATCGGCCACCCACAAGCCCACCGAAAAGGCATCGGCCGTCGCGACATGCCCGTACAACCGATGCGGCACGCGCCCGACATCGGCGGGGCCGGGCCGGGCGGTGACGATCGCCAGTTCGCGATAGACCTGCATGCTGTCGGCATTGACGATGACGCCGCCGATGCGTTCGGCCAACACCACAGCGGCGGCTGACTTACCGCTGGCGGTCGGTCCGGCGATCAGGATGGCGGCACGAGAATTCATCAGGCACGACTAGCCGAGATGATGCATCGGCGCCAGCCTGCTGCCGTCGGTGGCGCTATCTGCGCCCTGCCGCCGCACGACCGTCACGCCAAGTTGCGGACATAGGTCTCGCCGACAACCGCCAGCGCATCGAACGACTGGTTGCTGGACGCCAGCTGGTAGACTTTTTCCATGGCAGCTGATCGCTGTCCGGGCGTGCCGTGATAACCGGGATCGTTGTAGGCGTAGTCGCCCGCGCTGTGCAGGGCATCGGAGAACTGTTTGACGCGATCAGCCGTGAATTCTTTTCGCTTGCCCATGTAAATGCCGGCCAGGAAGTCGGCATGCAGCTCGATCAGCAGGACCGATCCCAGGCGCTCGCGGAATGCCGAATTGAACTGATAGATATGGCCACACTCGTGCGCGCACATGCCGGCCACGGCAACTCCACCTTCCGGTTGCCCTGCCCGTTGATGATCATAGGCTCCGGCCCATATGGGAAGTTGGCGATGGTCTCGGCGCCGCTCTCGGTGATGATGACGATGGCGGGTTCGCGCTAGCCGCCCCCTTCCTCGGTTTCTTGCTGGTGACCCGATTGTGCGCGCCGTTCGTTCTGGCGGCGCGTCAGTTCGGCATCCGAGAGCGGCGACCGGCGCTCGTCGCCATTGTGCCACTCGGTGACATGCAACATATCGTCCGTAGTCGCCCTGATCTTGACCCTGGTCTTGGTGCCACTGGTTTGTCGAATTCAGGTGGGGCTCATGCCCCTAAGCCGTTCCGACCGGCGACGCAGCATCTCCGCGCCGATCAGCAGCAATGTCGAGAAGATCACCAGTACGGTCGCGGCCGCCGTGATGGTCGGGCTGATCTGCTCGCGGATGCCGGAGAACATCTGCTTGGGCAATGTGCGCTGGTCCGGCCCCGAGATGAACAGTGCCACCACCACTTCGTCGAACGAGGTGACCCAGGCGAACAGCGCGCCCGAGATGACGCCGGGCAGGATCAGCGGCAGGATCACCTTGCGGAACACCATGATCGGCGGCGCGCCCAGACTTTGGGCGGCGCGGGCGAGCGACCAGTCGAAGCCGGCCAGCGTCGAGGTCACCGCGATGACGACGAACGGCGAGGCGAGCACGGTGTGGGCCAGCACCATGCCCGGGAAGGTGCCGATGATCGGGAAACCGAGGATGTTGCCGGCATAGGAATAGAAGATATAGGTGGCCACGGCGGTGATGATCACGGGTACGATCATCGGCAGAATGAGGATTGACAGAATGAACGAGCGCGCCGGCAGATTGGCGCGCGTCAGGCCGAGCGCGGCCAGCGTGCCGAGAATGGTCGCCAGAACGGTGACGCAACTGGCCAGTGCCAGACTGGTCTTGATGGCCGACTGCCAGCGCTCGCTGGTGAAAAAATCCGTATACCACTGCAGCGACAGGCCGGGCATCGGATAGCTGAAATACGGCTCGGCGTTGAACGACAGCGGCATCACGGCGATGATCGGCGCGATCAGGAAGAACAGCACCAGGCCGGTCCAGACGCGGGCGCCGTAGTAGAAGAATTTTTCGGTCGGGGTGGCGTGGCTGGCTAGCGCCATGGGAGGAGATCCAACTCGCAGCGAGACGCCGATTTTTCGTCATTCCGGTGCAGGCCGGGATGTCGCAACGGTCGGAGGTGATGTGGTTGGTTGAAAATCATCCCAACTTCACCTTGTCGATGCCGACCAGGCGGTTATAGACCCAGAACAGCAGCAGCGTGGCCGCCAGCAGGATGGCGCCAAGCGCGCTGGCCTTGCCCCAGTTGTTCTCGCGGTTCATGGCCTCGGCGATGATGCCCGAGACCATCTGGTCGGCCGGGCCGCCGACCAGGGCGGGCGTGATGTAATAGCCCAGCGACAGGATGAAGGTCAGCAGGCAGCCGGCGCCGATGCCGGGCAGCGTCAGCGGCAGATACACCTTCCAGAACGAGTAGATCGGCCCGCCGCCGAGCGAACGCGCCGCCCGCATGTAGCTTGGCGAGATGCCTTTCATGACGCTGTAGATCGGCAGCAGCGTGAACGGCAGTTGGATATGCGTCATGGCGACCACGGTGCCGAAACGGCTGAAGATCAGCTTCAGCGGCTCGTTGATCAGTTGGGCCCAGTGCAGCGTGCCGTTGATCGGCCCGTTGTCGCCGAGCAGCACATACCAGGCCGTGGTGCGCACCAGCAGCGAGGTCCAGAATGGGATCAGTACCAGGATCATCAGCAGATTGGCGATGCGGGCCGGTGAGTTGGCCAGCACATAGGCGACCGGATAGCCGAGCACGAGCGTGAGCAGCGTTACCAGCAGGCTGATATACAGGGTGCGCCAGATGACGCCGCGATAGACCTGCCGGTCGGGCGAAACAGGTACCACCGCGCCCGCCCCGTCGCGCTCGAAATCGAGCATGGCCAGCAGGTAGAACGGCGTCACCGGCTGGCCGGCCTGATTGATCTTGGCCCAGGTCAGCTGGTCGCTCCAGATCTTGTCGGCGGCGATCATCTGCTCCTTATACGGCGGAGCCGTGATGGCTTCGGCCTTGCGCGCGCTGGAAATGATCTTGGAACGGATGCCGCTGATCTCGTAGTTCAGCCGCTTGCCAACCAGGGCGCCCGTGTTGGCGGCCTGCACGGTTTTCAGATCGGCAGTGAGCGCCGCATAGGCGGCCTCCCCCGGCAGGTCCCGGCCGTCCCAATCGCGCAAGGCGGCCATGGTTCGCGGCAGGTTCTGGCTGATGCTGGTGTCGTGCACGGCGTTCTTCAACAGCAGCGCAATCGGCCAGACGAAACTCAACAGCATGAACACCAGCAACGGCAGCAGCAGGCCGAACGCCTTCAGCTTGCCCAGCCGCTCGGCGCTGGCCAGCTGCCGGCGCAAGCGGCCCGCGTCCGCAACCATCGGTACCGTCCGGCTACTGATGATGGTGGCGTCGGCCATGAACGAGATATCCTGGAGTTGGCTCGGGAGGCGTGGAACCAATAAGTCTGCACCCAGAACGTCACCCCCACCCCCGTCGAGGGGGGTGGGAGTGCGTCTGTCGGATGTTTCGAGACTGTCTTCCAAGCACCAGATGGATGCCCACCCCCTTGCCGGGGAGGGTTAGGGAGGAGCTGAAAGACTCTGTCTCTGATCAGGCCCTACTTCGCCAACCAGGTGTTGAAGCGCTCTCGCAGCGCATCGCCATTGTCAGCCCAGAACTTGACGTCGACGATCAGGGCGGTGCCCATATTGCCGGGATTGGTCGGCAGTTTGGTCAGCACGTCCTTGTTGACGTTCGGTATGGCGTCCTTGTTGGCTGGCCCGTAGGCGATGTAGTTGGTCTGGTCGGCCATGCGGTCGGGCTGGCTGGCGTAGGTGATGAACTTGTAGCCAGCGTCGACCCGCGGGCCACCCTTGACCACCGCCCACCAGTCCCAGTCAAAGCCCTGCTGATCCCAGACGATCTTGAACGGTTTCTTGTCGACGTCGATCGCCTTCTGAACCCGGCCGTTCCAGGCCGAGGTCATGGCCACTGCGCCATCGGCCAGCAGCTGCGGCGGTGCGGCACCCGCTTCCCACCACACGACGTCCTTCTTGATGGTGTCGAGTTTCTTGAAGGCGCGATCGACGCCGTCCTTGGTTGCCAGCATCTTGTAGACGTCACCTTGTGCAACGCCATCGGCAATCAACGCCCATTCCAGATTGACGAACGGGCTCTTTTGCAGGCCGCGTTTGCCGGGGAACTTGGCGGTATCGAACAGGTCGGCGATCTTGGTCGGGCCGTCCTTGATCTTGGTGGTGTCGTAGGCAAAGATGGTCGCATAGACGATATTCGGCACGGCACAGTCTTGCAGATCGCCGCCGATAAACTTGGAACGATCCAGCCCGAGCTTGGCCCAATCGATCTTTTCCAGCACGCCTTCGGCGCAGGCGGCAAGCGCGGTCTGGGTATCGATGTCGATCACGTCCCAGGTGACCGACTTGCTTTCCACCATGGCGCGGATCTTGGCGATCTCGCCGTTGTACTCTTCCTCGGTGATGTCGTTGCCGGCCTTCTTGTAGGGCTCGAAAAAGGCCTTGCGCTGGCTCTCCTGATAGGCGCCGCCCCACGAGACGACATTCAACTTGTCGCCGGCGTGAGCGAGCGTAGGCGCCAGCATCGCTGTCACGGCGGCGGCATGCAACAGTATTCGTTTCATTGCTTCACTCCCTGGTTCAACTTCGACACACTGGTTTTCCAGTGGCGACTGCGCGGCTTTGCTGTCCCGGCTTTAAGCCGAGTCGAGCGCCCGGCAATCCCGTGTTCGCCAGCCAACGACAACCGACTGGCCTGTAATGAGTTGGGTGGTGCCCTCCTTGTTGGGCGCCTTGACCACGAATTCGTCGCTGCCGGGCACCTTGACCCGGACGCGGATGTGATCGCCGAGATAAATGGTTTCGGCGACCGTGCCGGTGAGGCGATTGCAGACATCGTCCGTCGCCGGATTGATCTCGACCCGCTCGGGGCGGATCGAAAGGCAGGTGGCAGCGCCATTGCCCGAGACGTTGACCTTGACCGCCTCCATCACGCCGCCGCCCGCAACCGCGACACTGCAGGTCTGGCCGTTCACCGTCTTGATCGTGCCGCTGATGCGATTGTTCTCGCCGATGAACTGGGCCACGAAGGAATTCTGCGGCCGCTCGTAAAGCTCGGCAGGTGTCGAGAGCTGCTGCACCACGCCGTCCTTGAACACGGCGATGCGGTCGGACATGGTCAGCGCCTCGCCCTGGTCGTGCGTGACATAAACCACGGTGACGCCGATGGTGTCGTGGATGTGCTTGATTTCGTATTGCATCTGCTCACGCAGCTGCTTGTCGAGCGCGCCCAGGGGCTCGTCCATCAGCACCAGTTCGGGCTCGAACACCAGCGCTCGCGCTACCGCCACGCGCTGCTGCTGGCCACCCGACAGCTGCGATGGCCGGCGGTGGCCCATCTGCGGCAGCTCCACCATCTCCAGCACGCGCTTGACCCGCGCCTCGATATCGGCGCGCCCGACTTTGCGCACCTGCAGCGGAAAGGCCAGGTTCTCGTTCACCGTCATATGCGGGAACAGTGCGTAGTTCTGGAACACCATGCCGATGCCGCGCTTGTGCGGCGGCATGCTGTTAATCGAACGGCCTGACAGCGTGATGTCGCCATGGGTCGCCGGCTCGAAGCCCGCCAACATCAGCAAGGTGGTGGTCTTGCCCGAGCCGGACGGCCCGAGCATGGTCAGGAATTCGCCCTTGGCGATGTCGAGATTGAGGTTCTTGACCACCAGCGTCTGGCCATCGAAACTCTTTTGCACGTCAATGAAGCGCACATGCGGTTCGCCCGGTGGGGTTGAGCGCCGTGTCGCCGGTTCACTTACAGAGGCGCTCGTGATCATCAACCCCAAAACCATTACCCGTCGCGGCAGCAATCGCTCACCCGCCAAGCCCAGAGGCGCACTTTGCACCCATGACAATGCAGGCCTGCCGAATTTGCAGGTCTGATGCAGCGATGTCAATCAGTCAGTCGGATCGGATTGCGAGAGCTGCCCCACTGTCATCCCCTGCGCTGCGGACACCGGACCTTTCTGGGTTCGGATGTGGGGCAGCAAAGGCGGTGCGGGTCCGTCACTGCTTGGCGCTCAGCACTTTCGACTGCTCGTCGATATAGGCGATCAGTTCGGCAGCATCGGCTTTGGATAGGCCGAGTGATGGCATGATCGCGCCCTTGAACTTGGCCGATAGGGCGAGCGTGGTTGCGTCGTTCTGCTGGCGCATCTGTTCGGGATTGGAGATGAACTCCGTCAGCCAGTCGTGCGTGCGGCGCTTGCTGACTCCGTTGAGGTCGGGACCGACACGGTCGCCCTTGCCGACCGTATGGCAAGCCATGCAGAGCCGGCGATACATGGCCACGCCCGGCAGCGACGGCATGGGTGCGGCGGACCCGGCCGACGGCGCGGAAACATTGGTTGGCTGCGCGCGCCAATCAGGGTCCATGGCGCGGATGTTCATCGTCAGGAGCACCGGATCGCTGAAGGCGGAATCGCGGGCCCATTCGCCGGTGCGGTCGTTGCCGAGCACAACTTCGGCATTGTGCTGAGACTTGTTCCGGCTGAGCTCGCCGAACTTGCTGCGGATTTCCTTGATCTCGTCGGGGTTGCCGGTGAGGAACTGCCAGCCCTGCCCGGTCTGGAATGTCTCGGCGTAGGCTTTCAGGGCGGCGGGGGTATCCTTCTCGGGTTCGATCGAGACAGTGACGAAGAAAACGTCCCGCCCGACGGCATCGCCGAGGCGATTGCGCACTTCGGCCAGCCGCGCAATCGTCAATGGACAGAGGTCCTTGCAACTCGTGAAAATGAAGCTGACAACGACGATCTTGCCCTTGATGACATCGTCATAGAAATGCAGCGGTTTGCCGTCCTGGTCATAGACAACCGAATTGGGGAAGTAATTGGCGCCCCAGCGTTTGCCGACCGCGGCAGGCTGGTCTCCGCCCGCCAACGCAGCCGGTATGCCGATGGCCATCAGCACAAGGCAAGCCAATGCCGACGCCAATTGGCGTGCCAACAAAGTCATAGTCGTTACCCCAATTGCAAACAGGCAAGCCGTGTCAGAAGGCGTGGCGCAAAAGCCTTGTTCCTTGCGCCACGACAGGTTGGCCTACCGATCAGCCGCCGCGGCCCGAACTGCCGCCCTTGCCGCTGCCGGAGCCGCCGCCGCCCGAACTGCCACCCTTGCCGCTACCGCCCGAGCCACCGCCACCGCCGTTTCCGGATGCGACTTGCGTCGTTCTCGGATCACCTTCGGGAAGAATTTCAGGAGTGGTCCACACGACGCCGTCGGGCGTCGGGTTCGGCGTCTGGGTGACACCAAGTTGCGGTCCATTGGCGCTCAACAACTGCAGGCGCAGCAGCATGGCGAAGTCTTCATGCACCGTGTTGTGGCAGTGGTTCACATACGCACCACCAAACTCACCGAACTGCACCTGGAATTGCACCTGACCTGATGGACGCAGCCGCCAGACATCCTTGCGCACCAGCTTCTCGGTGGCCGGGATCGCCGCGGCGCCACGGTTCATGGTGATGCCTTCCTCGAAGTGCAGATGGATCGGATGGTCCCAGCCGCCGCCGCCGTTGATGTAAGTCCAATGCTCGACCTCGCCCGGTTTGGGGATCAGCAACGAGATCCGGTTGGCATTCATGGAGTGGGCGGCCTGGCCGTTGATCTTGATCACCCACGGGAATGGCGAACCGGCGGCGCAATCGGGCACGCACTTTCCCGTCACAGGATCGCGCGAGTCGCCGTTGCCGCGCGAGAACTCGACCACGCGCGTTCGGACAGGGGCGACGATTGGGATCTGATCGGTCAGCCTGGTGATCCCCGACAGCAGCGGATTGCCGCCATAGGCGCTGCCCGACATCGTTAACGGTGCACCCGGATTATCGACACTGGTGACCTGGCTGGCAATCCGGAATCGCAGGATCGGGCCAACCGCCGGATCGTTGCTGACGCCGCTGAATGCGGTGCGCATCGAGACCGCTTTGTCCGGCTTTCTGCCATCGGTCTGCTGCAGCAGGTTCACCACATGCAGGGTCTGCCCCGCGCCATAGCCCGAGAAATCGACGACGATGTCGTAGCGCTCGGCAATGCCCTGCTGGTCGAGGCCGGACAACGTGATCGGGCTGACGACCAGATTGCCGTCATTGGCAATGAACTGGAATGGAAGTGCATTGCCGGATGGGTCGGCGATGGCCAACTGGATGAAGCGCGACATGCAGGAGTTCAAGATGCGGAAGCGGTATTTGCGTGGCAGCACGTCCATCACGGGCCCGTAGGTGTGATTGACCAGCAGCATGTCGCCAAGGAAGCCGTCGGTATTGAAGATATCGAAGAACAGCTGGCCGTTCGGATCGGTGGCGGCGTCCGAGACCATCAGGTTGACGTCGAAATCAATGTTGCCGTAGTCGAGATAGGTGCCGCTCGGCAGCTTCAGGTTGACGCCATGACCATCGTCCAGCGTCTCGTGGCCGCGATCGGGGCCACTGTAGTAGTTCACCATGCCGGCCATGCCTTTGTAGACATTCTCGGCGGTGAAGAAGAAGCGATGATCGTGGAACCACATGGTGCCTTGAATCTCGCGATAGTCGCCGCGCACCCGGGTGAGCCCGCGGTTCCCGTCCGGCCCCGAGGCCCTCCAATCGACGAGCTGGGGTATATCGGTCTTGTCGTGGCGCGCGAGCGTGGTGCTCCAATGATAGTCGTAGAAGGTGCCGGGGAAGTGGAAGGCGTTGCACGCCCCATCGCTCTCGGCGCCGTTATGGGCGTTGTGGAAGTGGTTCGAGATCTCGTTGCGGCCAAAACCGTTGTTGTCGGCGCGGCTGACCGGCAGGGCATTGTAGATGCGAGTCAGCACCGGCTCGCCATAACGCGCCTTGATGAGCGGTGCTGGCAGCGCGCATTGTGCGGCACCGGGCGCTCCGCTGCCGTAGCACCAGACGCTGTTTTCGGCTTGGGCCGGCATGCGCGCATGGTATCGAACGCCACCTGTCGAACTCAAGGGGGCTGGTTGCTTGGCCTTGCCCAGGGTCATCACATAGCCCTTTGGCGGGCTGAACTCATCCCACCGCTGATGCGCAAAATAGGGGCCATCCGGGCGTCCCTCACAGGGACCACGGTTGGTCACCTTGTTGCGATAATCGCTGCTGGCTGCCGGGATATTGTTGGCCAGATCGGCATTGAATTCGGTGTGATAGGATTCCCTTCGGGCCGGCCGCTCCAGCATGGTCGAGGGAAAAGAACAACTGTCGCTCGCCTGGTCGTAGGTCATCTGACAGGGCGTCTGCAGGTTCAACCGCTGGAACGGCTGGGTGAACTTCGCCGCCCCGAACAGCGGCGAGCGCGGCGTTCCCGTCGGCACGGCGCCAAAGGCGCTCTGGGCATAGGGACTTAAGCCGTTCTTCAGCGCCAGCGCGCCGGTCATGGTGAAGATGCCCCACTTGATCAGATCGCGCTTGGTGATCTGTCCCTGGTTCAGGGCCTGCCTGATCTCAAAGCGGTTGTCGCGGGCCTTCTGAGCTTCCTTCTGGCGGCTGCGGGAGGCCTGGTCGGGGAGATACATGATGCGCACTCACTCAGGTTGCCTCGTCGAGGGCGAGGTCGTTCAGCCACTAGTCCCGGCGCCAAACTGGACCTGCGCCGCTGGTCCGAAACTCGGGTCGCTGGCCGACGCCTGTCAGGCGTCGGCAACAACGCGATGTCGCGAGTTACCCACAACGTCCCAGACTAGAGTGTCAGTCTTCCGCGACAATACTTAGCCACCGGTCGCCGGATGGGCGTCCGCCACTCAGTTTCGCGATGAGAAAAACAGCTCGGCGTCTCAAGAGGTTACGCATATTCCGATGCGAAACCGGACGGCGTGTGGGTAAAACAACTTGATACCTTGGTCTAAGGCAAAAAAATCATAACTTGCCGCAATAGGTATGTCTTCTGGCCTGAGGTCTCATTTTTTCAGACTAAGGTCTGATTCTGTGCAACTTCAGTCTATTGCGGTTAATTGCCGGCACAGTCGCGTTTGGTGCCTTCGGCGCTTCTTGCGCTGGATGCCCGAGCCGGTTCCGGCAAGGGGGCCGTCAGCGCTCGCGGAAGACGATTCCATTCGGCAAGTTCGGGCCTTAAGTAGAGAACCGGCGCTCGGAAGATTTGACCGCTCCCTGTCATTGAGACTTGGATATGGGTTCGGTCGGAGTTTCATGGCGTAGGCGAGTTGCGCTCGCCCCAACGCAATGAGGCCATTTCATCCTATCGCCAGTCAGTTTGATAGCGCGGCCGCGACCCTTCGGCCTGCGTCCGCCAACCGGCCAAAAGATAGCTTGGGCGGTATAATACCTGAACGGATCAATTTAATCAGTGGGCTGCCGGAGTCCGGTTCGGGAAGAATTCCAGCTCTTTGCGCTGGCCATCGGCTTCCAGCACCACGCCATCCTGGTCTATACTGACGATTTTCCAGCCGGCCGTCACGGTGCCGACCGCCGCCCACACATTGCTTGGCGGTTCCTTAATGTGCAACAGCGCCGTGCTGGTGGTTTTTGTTACCATGGTGCCCAGCAGTTCGAGTTCGCCGAGCGTGCTGGTCGCAGCGGGCTTTGCCGTTGTCGCGGCGGCGCTGCCCGCAGGTCGGCGCGTCTGCGAGAACAGGGGTCGCGCCACGGTTTCGCTGAGCTGCGCGATGGCGGGGATCGGCGCCGGTTCCGTGCGGGCGGCGGTGGCAGTGGGCGTTGCGACCACGGTCGGCGAGGCTGCCGGCACGGCGGTGGCGTCAAGCGGGCTCGACCACAGGAACCAGGCCAATGGCGCCATCGCACCGGCCATCAGAACCATGCCAAGCTGCAGCAAACCCATGCCGATCGAGCGCGAGGCGGTCATGGGCTGGCATCCTTGCTGGCGTTGCCGGGGGCCGCGACGCCATAGACATCAAGTGTCGTGCCGAGCAGCGGTTCGGACGGCTGGCCGTCGGGTGCGGGAACCCCGTCGGCGCGCAGGTCCGCGACCTCGACGAACAGGATCGGCCGAGACGATTCGATGGCGTGCAGGATGCGCTGCACACCATCGATCGGGGTACGCAATTCAATCCGCACACCGCTGATACGCAGGCCATGCTCGTCGCGCGCCGGCAGCTGGGATGAACTCAGAAGCCGCACATTCTGGGCGGCGGCGATCTCGACCAGGCGCGACTGCAGCGCCGCCGACAGCGCCGCATCATTGCCTTGTCCAAGAAAAATGTCTTGCGAAACCGGTTGTGAACTGACGGTTTTTGCGGCTTCGCGCTCGGCCTGCGCGGCGCTCTGGAAGCGGCCGAGCTGGTCGCGTCCGGTGGCAATCTCGTCCTCAAGCTGCTGGTGCTGGGCCAGCACCGGCCAGCCGATCAGCAGGATCGGCGCGGCCAGCGCAAGGCACAACAGTGCGAGTGCTGATAACCGACTGAAAAATCCAACGAGGCTCTTGCGCATGGCAGTTGGTTATTCCGTGCTCGGGGCAGCGGCTGGTGCCGCGCCATCGGGTGTGTTCGGCTGTGCCTGTGTCAAGTCGTGTTTTTTCAGTTTCAAACGCAGGCTGAATTGTTCCCGGTCGCGGCCCGGATCGAAGGTGACCGGCGCGGTCAGCTGCGCATCGCCGATCAGCGCTTGCGGTTTGGCTGCAGCGCTGGCGAACACCGCCACCAGCGAGGTTGCCGACTTGGCAAATCCGTTCATGTCGGCCGTGTCGCCCTCAACCCGCAGGTTGTTCAGCCAATTGTCGTCGGGCAGAATTCTGCTGATCTCCTCGATGATCGCGACGGTCGGGCTCAGTTGCCGCTTGCGCTCGATCAGCTGCGCGACGGTCGCATCGGCGGTCGCGGCGGCCTCGCGGGCGCGACGCAGCCCGGTGGCCTCGCGCTTGGCCAGCGCGATCTGGGCATAGAGCGAATCGCGCGCTGTCTGATAGCGATCGAGATCGAGATAGATGGTGCCTGCCGCCAACGCCAAAAGTAGCGCCGCAAGCGCGCCCGTGACACCAATTGCGCTGCGTCGCGGCCGGGTCGCGCCGGCCCGCCCCGCGCCCAGCAGATCGACCGGCAGTGCGGCGCTGCCTTGCTTGTTCCAGCAATCGATAAAACTCGCTTCGATGCCGTTGACCTTCAATTCAGCCAGCAACGGATCGACCCGGCTGCGTTCGAGCAGGATCTGTTCGATGTTGAGCTTGCCGTCGGGGCCGGGACTGAGTGCGGCGATGAAGTCGAAGTAGATCTCGTCGCGGCGGAACGGCGTCACTCGCTCGATCTCGAGTTCCAGGATGCCGCGCAAGTTTCCGCGTGCCTGCGCCGGGATCTTGAAGCTGCGCACCAGACAATCGTCCCATGGCAGCCGGATGCCAACGGGCATCGCGGGCGAGCGCCGCCTGAGTTTACCGATTGCTGCAGCCGCGTCGGCCGGCCTATCGAACGGGATGGATCGCGACCGCCAGCGTCGCGGCTGGCCGGCCGAGCGCTCCTGGAGCAGACGCAGCGTATCGCCGTCCGCCCAAAGCACCAGCCGGGGACGCCGCAGCACGAACAGCCCCGCCAGCCCTGCCGGCAGCAGACCGGAGAGCTCGCCGAGCCACCAGTGCCAGAAGGCTCCAGCACTGCGGCCGAACGTGCCAAAGACAGACACTCCGTCCAAGCTGGATCTCCCATGTGTGCCAAGCTGAAACGTGGCCAGCGCAGCATAACATAGTGCAGCAATGTTTGCGCCATAGAAGCGAAGTCTATAACTGTTCATTCTATCGTCAGCCGATGATTGATCGGCGGTGCCGGATGGTGCAATAAATATCCTGCTCCAATAGCAGACTGCGGCAGGTCTTGCCGCTGCAACGCAAGGGAGGCGAACCCTGGAGGCCACCTTGTCCATCGACGCCCAGCCTGGCACCGGTGATGCTATCACTGGCGATCCAAGCATCATCGATCCGAGGGCGCAACCCTTTGTCGACGCGCTGGCCCGCCACCTCACGGCAAACGGGCTGATCGATGAGGTCGCCGCGCAGCGCGCGCGCCGTGCCCAGCTGCGCTCGGGTGAGCGGTTCGATCTGGTGCTGACGCGGCTCGGTCTGGTCAGCGAGCAGGTGCTGGCCGCCGCGCTCGCCGCGCTGTTGAGGCTGCCGCATGTGAGCCATGCCGATTTCCCCGATACCGCTCTGCTGCCCGATCAGCTGCGGCTGGCCTTCCTGCGCGGCAACGGCCTGCTGCCGATCGCCGATTCCGGCGGAGCCCTCAAGGTCGCCATGGCCGATCCGTTCAATGACGATGCGGTCTCCGCGCTGGCCTATCTGCTGAAGCGCCCGGTGCTGCGCGCTGTGGCGGCGCCCGGCGACATCGAGAAGGGAATCGAGCGGCTATATGGCGACTTCGTCAGCGCCGACGGGCAACCTGCCGCGCAGCGCCTCACCGGCGAGGACGCCATCGAGGACGACGTCGAGCGCCTGCAGGACATCGCCAGCGAGGCGCCGATCATCCGACTGGTGCATCAGCTGATTTCCCGGGCAGTCGAAATCCAGGCCTCGGACATTCACATCGAGCCGGCCGAGGACTGCCTGCGCGTGCGCTTCCGCATCGATGGTGTTCTGCATACGGTGGAAACGCTGTCGCTGGGCATGCGCGCCGCCGTCACCTCGCGGGTCAAGATCATGGCGCGGCTGGATATCGCCGAGCGCCGCCTGCCGCAGGATGGCCGCATCAAGTCGGTGGTGCGCGGCCGCGATGTCGATTTGCGCGTCTCGACCATGCCGACATTGCACGGCGAGAGCGTAGTGCTGCGCGTGCTCGACCGCTCAAGCGTCAAACTGGATTTTTCCACGCTCGGATTCGAGGCGCCGATCATCGCGGCCTTCGAGGCCAAGCTGAAGGAACCCAACGGCATCGTGCTGGTGACTGGACCCACCGGCAGCGGCAAGACCACCACGCTCTATACCGCGCTGGGCGCCCTCAACCAATCCGAGAGCAAGATCTGCACGGTGGAAGACCCGATCGAGTATCAGCTCGACGGCATCAACCAGATCCAGGTGCAGCCCAAGATCGGCCTGACCTTCGCTTCGGCGCTGCGCTCGATCCTGCGCCAGGATCCCGACACCGTGATGATCGGCGAAATCCGCGATCTGGAGACCGCCGAGATTGCGGTGCAGGCCTCGCTGACGGGGCATTTGGTGCTGTCGACCGTCCACACCAACAGCGCTGCCGCCACCATCTCGCGGCTGCTCGACATGGGCGTCGAGGATTATCTGCTGGGCTCAAGCCTGGCGGCGATCCTGGCGCAGCGGCTGGTGCGCCAATTGTGCAAGCACTGCGCGGTGCCGGCGGCGGTATCGCCCTTACTGGTCGAGCGGCTGCTGCCCGGCCATGACCTCGACGTAGCCTCCATACGGCTGATGAAGCCGACCGGCTGCGAAGCCTGCCGGCAGACCGGTTTTGCCGGGCGGCTGGCCATCACCGAACTTATGCTGATGACGGATGACTTACGCGAGTTGATTCTGGCGCGCGAGAGCGACCGCAGCATCGAGAAGGCGGCGGTGGCAACGGGCATGATCACGCTCTATCGCGATGGCCTGGCCAAGGCGTTCCGTGGCGAGACCACCATCGAGGAAGTGCTGCGGGCGACGCGGGTGACCTGATGGCACGGTATCAGTACAGCGCCTATGACCAGCAGGGCCGGCTCGAGGAAAAAGAGATCGAGGCCATCGATCTTGCCTCGGTCAGCGCCGCCCTCAGCCGCTCCGGCCTCTATCCGTTCGACATCCGCGAGGCTGGCGCCGCCAGAGCGGGCCGCAACAGCGCGACCACCACGACGTCCGCCCGGCCAATGCGGCTGGTACGTCTGGCCGGCCTGATGCGCGAACTTGCCACTTTGATCGACGCCGATGTGCCGATCGATCAGGCGTTGGGCCTGCTCGCCTCGGGTCCGGCTAACGGTGGTATACAGATCGTTGCCACGGCCCTGCTGCAACGTGTCCGCAATGGCGCCGCGCTGTCCGAGGCCATGCAGGGCCAGAACGGCGCCATTCCGGAATATTGCGTCAGCATGGTGCAGGCCGGCGAAGCCAGCGGCAGCCTGGGTCCGGTGCTGAGCGATCTCGCCAATCTCATCGACCGGCGGGTCGAGATGCAGGCGCGGCTGCGTTCGGCGCTGGTCTATCCGTTGATCCTGGTCGCCATGGCATTGGTCGCAGTGATCCTGATCGTCAGCGTACTGGTGCCGAGCCTGGCGCCCCTGTTCGAGGATTCCGGCGCCGAACCGCCCGCCGCCATGCAGGTGCTGCTGTGGCTACACGATGTCGTGGCGCTGCGTTGGCCGCAAGTGCTGGCCGGGCTGGGCCTGTTCGGCGCGCTGCTGGTGATGGCTTTGCGCACCGCCTCCGTGCGCTATTTCGGCGACTGGCTGGCGCTGCGGCTGCCGCTGCTCTCGGGCCTGGTCGCGCGCGCCGAGACCGCGCGGCTGACGCAGACGCTGGCCGCCCTGATCCGTGGTGGCGTGGTGCTGCCCAGGGCGCTGGCGATTGCCACGCTGGTGGCGCGCAATCGGGTGGTGAAGGCCGCCATGGAGCGCATCAGCGAAGAGGTGAAGGAAGGCGCCAGCCTATCCATGCTGCTGGAAAAGGCGGTTGTGATACCGCCGATGGCGCTGCGGCTGGTCGCCATCGGCGAGGAAACCGGGCGGCTCGACAAGATGCTGGCGCATGTCGCGCGTATCGCCGAGACCGAGCTGACGCGCCGCATCGAGATGCTGATGGGACTGTTGACGCCGCTGCTCACCATCCTGATCGGGCTGGGTGTCGGCGGCCTGATCTATTCCGTTATGACCACCATCCTGCGCGTCAACGACATGGCGCTGCGATGAACAGAAAGCAAGCAACAACGGGCGACTTCGAGGCCGGCTTTTCGCTGCTGGAGATGCTGGTGGTGCTCGGGTTGCTCGGCTTGATTGCGGCGGTGACCATGCCGATGTTGCGCGGCGGCGCCGAGGCTGGCCTGGTCGAGCGCACCGCCTTTCGCATGGCGGCCGATTTCATGACCATGCGCACGCTCGCCATCCACGACAATACCGAGACCGGCATCGATTTCGATCTGAAATCCAACACCTATTGGGGCTCGACCCGGCTGGCACCCTGGAGCGTGCCGGCGCAGCTTGAGGTCGACGTGCAGACGCCGCTGGTCGCCACGGCGCCGCGCAGCATCGTGCATTTCCAGTTCTTCCCCGACGGCAGCTCGAACGGCGGCCGCATCCTGATCGGTCACGGCCGCAATCGGCGCACCCTCACCATCGACTGGCTCACCGGCCAGGCCCGCGTCAGCCGGGAGCCATGAATAATGCGTAAGCGTCGTAGTAAGCCACGCGATAGTTTCGATCAAGCCGGCTTCACGCTGTTCGAAACGCTGGTGGCGCTGGCCATTCTCACCATCGGTCTTGGCGCCTTCTATCGCGCCATTGCGGGCGGTGCGTCGGGCGAGGCGCGCATCGAGCGCACATCGATGGCGCTGCGGATCGCCAAGGCCAAGCTCGCGGCCGCCGGTATCGAGGATCGATTGGTGGCCGGGCAGCATAGCGGCGAGGATGCGGCGGGGTATCGCTGGCGGGTCAGCGTCGGGCGCCATGCGGCCGCTAACGGTCTGGTCGCCACCGGCTCGGTCGCGGCCTACGACGTCAGCGTCGAAGTCTCTTGGGCCGGAGCGATTGCCTCCAACCGTCCGTCGATTACACTCACGACGCTGAAACTGGCGCCGCCGTCATGAGCCGCGGGTGCGAGCCGGCAGGTGCGGATAGGCGGACCAGCGAACAGGGCTTCACGCTGCTGGAGCTGATCGTCACGCTTGGCCTGTTGGCGCTCATCGTCGCGGCCATCATGGGTGGGCTGGGCGCGGGACGTCGGGTCTGGCAGCTGCGCAACGATTTGGAAAGCCTGACCGCCATCGATGCCGCTCGCTCGGTGCTGGAAGCGCGCCTGGCCGATGCCATGCCGGTCGGCTGGCAGTCCCGGTCCGGCGGCGTCGACCTCGCCTTTGCCGGCGCGGGTGACGCCGTGACGTTTGTAGCGCCACTGGAGCGATCCAGCAGCGGCAGCGGGCTGTTCCGGGAGGCCCTGCGGCTGGCGCCCGCCATCAGGCCCGATGGCAGCAGCCGGCCCAGCCTCGTGATCGAGGAGGCGGTGTTCGACGGCAAGCCGGCGGAAGCGAGCACCACCCGGAAGCCACGCCGTCTTGTGCTGGTTGAGAACGTAACGGGCCTCACCATCCGATATATCGACCCCACCAGCACCAATCAGCCGCGCGACTGGCGGAGCACCTGGAACGGCCAGCAAACGCTGCCGCGCCTGATCGGCATTAGCGTGACATTCCCGCCCGGCGACCCACGCCACTGGCCCGAACTGGTGATCGTTCCGCGCGCCGCTCCGGCCAGCTGACAATCCATCCCCAACTATCGGCGGACGGGCGTGCCGGGGTATTCCCGAATCATGGTACCCGGCTCAAGGGTTTGAATCTCGTTGGCTTTATTTGTGCTCCCAAATGTGGGGTAGCGGAACGTCAGGTGGGGAATGCCTTTGTCGGGCGCACGGAAGTTGCGGGCGTTTATGGTCGCTTGCACCCTTGTGCTATCGGGGTGCGGGTTCGATCCGCATGACCGTGCCGACGAGACCAGCGCCACCGACAGCACCTCGCTGGTGAAATTCGGCGCGCACAGGTCCGGCGCACTGGCAGACGCGAACGGCGTGCCGCTGAACAATGGGGTGGTGGCGTCCGGCCCGCATCTGTTCCCCGGCAGCGGCAAGGTGATTGGTCAGTCCAACAATGCCTGGGGCGCTTCGGGCAGCTCGGCGGCAGGCGACGTCAATGTCAATCTGGTCGATGTCGGCATCGCCGAGGCCGCCAAAGTGATCTTGGGCGATGTGCTCTCGGTGCCATTCTATGTCGATGAGGCGGTCAAGGGCACGGTCACGGTGCGCACCGCCACTCCCGTCTCGGCCGATACCATCTTAGAGATTTTCCAGTCGGTGCTGCGCTCCAAGGGCGCGAACATTTCCGTCGAGGACGGGCTTTACAAGATCGTGCCGGCCGACCGCGCCGGCCTCGCCGGTACGCCGATCGAAACCGGGCCGCTGTCGAAAACGTCGGGGCCCGGCACCCAGGTGCAGGTGGTTCCGTTGCGCTTCGTGGCCGCCGCCGACGTCGCCGAGGTGCTCAAGCCAATCGCCGCCAAAGGAGCGCTGGTGCGGGTCGATCAGGCGCGTAACCTGTTGGTGCTGTCGGGCACGCGCAACGAATTGCAGACCATGATGGATGCGATCAGTGTGTTCGATGTCGACTGGATGCAGGGCATGTCGTTCGGCCTGTTCCCGGTCGACAGCGCCGATCCCGAGGCACTGATCCCCGAACTCGACACCATCTTCGCCAATGATCGCTCCAGCCCCACCAAGGGCCTGGTGCGGTTTGTCGCCAATCGCCGCCTGGGCTCGATCCTGGTGATCGCGGCGCAGTCGCTCTACCTGAAAAAGGCCGGTGACTGGATCCGCCGCATCGATGTGGTCGGCCAGTCGCAGGACAAGCAGCTGTTCGTCTATCACATCCAAAACCGTCCGGCCGGCGAGCTGGCGCAGTTGCTCAAGGGCATCTATCGCAACGAGGGCAGGGACAGTCTGGCGGTCGCCAGCAGGGTGACTTCGATAGCGCCCGGTGCCCGCAACAATGCCACGACGACCACCACCAGCACAGTGACCGGGCCGGTTACCGATCTTGGCGTGGGGACGGACCAGGCGGGCAATCCCAACGCCGCGCCGATCTCGGCCGATGCCGGTGGCGATATCGCAAATGCGGCGACCGCGATCGCCGATGCTCCGGTCTCGGATGGCGAGCGCGCGGCCATCACTGTGGTGGCCGATGAAGCCAACAACTCCGTTCTCATCCGCGCCACGCGCAAGAACTACCAAAAGATCCTGAGCATCCTGCAACAGATCGATTCGGTGCCCAATCAGGTGTTGCTGGAGGCCGTGATTGTCGAGGTGACGCTGACGGACGAATTGCGTTTTGGCCTGCGCTGGTTTTTCCAGAAGGGCGATAGCTCGGCGACCTTCACCAACGATGCGGCCGGCGCGGTCAAATCGGTGTTTCCGGGCTTTTCCTATTTTCTCGATTCCGTCAGCGTGAAGGTCGCGCTGAACGCGCTGGCCGAGATCACCACCGTGAATGTCATCTCGGCCCCCTCGCTGATGGTACTCGACAACAAGCAGGCGGTACTGCAGGTCGGCGAGGATGTGCCGATCGCCACCCAATCGGCCACCGCAGTGACCACACCCGGCGCTCCGATCGTCAACTCCATCGCCTTCCGCAATACCGGCGTACTGCTGACCGTGACGCCGCGTGTCAGCGACAGTGGCCGCGTGGTGCTGGAGATCGAACAGGAGGTCAGCGACGTCATACCGACCACCAGTTCGAAGCTGGATTCGCCCACCATCCAGCAGCGCAAGATCAAGACCACGGTGGCCGTTAACGACGGCGACAGCCTGGCCCTTGGCGGCCTGATACAAGAGCGCGATACGCTCGCCCGCGATCAGGTGCCCCTGATTGGTGATATTCCGGTTTTTGGCAACCTGTTCAAGAACAAGAATGATACGATCAAGCGTACCGAGCTGATGATTTTCATCCACCCGACGGTAGTGCGCAATGAGAATGAGGCGCGTCAGGCGACCCAGGAGTTCCGCGAGCAGCTCAACTTGCCGCTGCACGCCTTCCATCCCAACGGCAAGCCAACCCGGCGCGAAAACTTCAATCGAGTGTTTCGCTAGCGGCAGGCGGGCGGGCGAGCGTGGTTTTACGCTGGTCGTGGTGATCTGGGCGCTGGGCCTGCTGGCTGCGCTGGCCGCCTCGCTGACCATGGCTACGCGCACCGCTGCGCTCATCACCGCCAACCAGGTCGAGAACGCCCAAGCCGAGGCGCTGGCCGATGCCGGCGTTCAATTGGCGATGCTCGATCTCGGCCGGACCTTTGCTGGCATCCTGGCAGTACCGCCGCTGGCGATCGATGGCACGCCGCGCCTATGTTCGTTGTCCGGCCTCGGCCGTCTCAGCATCGCGGTCGAGAGCGAGACCGGCAAGGTTGACCTGAATACGGCCACCGATGCGCTGTTGCTGCGGCTGATTGAGGGGGTGGGCAGCCGGGACATCGCCGCCTCGAGCGTGGCTGACCGCATCCTCGACTTCCGTGATGCCGACAACCTGCATCGGCTGAACGGCGCCGAGGCGGACACCTACCGCCGCGCAAACTCTGCCAGCGTGCCCAAAAACGCGCCGTTCGTTGCCGTCGAGGAACTGGGCGAGGTGCTGGGGTTGAGCCCCGCACTGGTAGCCAAGCTGCACCCCTACGTGACGGTCTATTCCAGCTCGACCGGCGTCGATCCGCGCATGGCGCCGATTCGGCTGCTCGGCGTCTTGGCGGGCCAATCTGCGGCGGGCCAATCTGGGTCGAGCCGATTAAGGCCGGCCTTCACCAGCCGCGATGCCGCCACCGCCGCGCTGCCGCAGGGCTTCCTTGCCGCAGCCGCGCCGCATGCTTTTCTCATTCGCAGCCAGGCCGAAACCGCCGCCGGAGCGCGCTTCGTGCGCGAGGCCATTGTCGACGTTCAGGACCGCACCGCACAGCGCATCGCGATTCTGCGATGGTATCGCGGCGGGTCGTCGGGGGCGGAACTGGTACAGCCGGCCAAGACTGCTCCGGCATTGCCGCCGTGCTGACGATCAATCGATCGGAGCTGTTAGCGTAGGGCGAGCTGCGCTCGCCCTTGGGCAACGTGCATGCGCTGACAGATCGCCCGCAGGTCGCCTACGCCATGGTGTCTTCTCGTCCCGTCGCGAGAATGAGCCAGATGGCGTCGTCGCAACCTGGCCTCGGATTTTGCGAACAGGTCAAAATATGCGTTGGCGGGAAATACGTTCTTTTCCGCGTCAAAACGGGGAGAAGAAGGCGCCTTACCAACTCACAATATCGCGATCATCGCCGGTGCCGCCGGGCTGGCCGTCGCGGCCGAGCGAGACGATGTCGAAGTCGCCATGCCCGCCGGGCGACTGGTAGACATACGGGCGGCCCCACGGGTCGATAAGACCTTCGGCCTTGCGCAGATACGGGCCGTTCCAGCGAGCGGCGCCTGGCAGCGGATGCATCAGGGCGGCCAGCCCCTCCTGGCTGGTCGGGTAGCGGCCGATGTCGAGGTTGAGGATTTCCAGCGCGCTGGTCAGATTGCCAACCTGCACGGCGGCGGTTTCCGACTTGGCCTTGCCAAGATATTTGATCAGCTGGGGCCCGACCAGCGCCGCGATCAGCGCGATGATGCCCAGCACCACCAGCATTTCAACCAACGTGAAACCAGCCTCGGCTATCCGGGCCGCCGATTGGCGGGCGCGGCGCTCGGCGAAGGCAGCAGGCATATGGATTTGGCTATGGATCATGGTGTGCAGTCACTCTGCTTGGCTCGTTCATTCAACGCAAACTAGCATCAGTTCGGCACCGGCACATTCAACCAATGGCCCCATACCACCAGGTAAGCCAGAGGCCCAATGCAAGAGCCGGTCCGAATGGCAGTCTAGTGCCCGCGACCAGGGTTTGGCCGCGCAGTGACAGCACAATCGCGCCAAGCAGCGCCAGCGCGGTTGCCCACAACAGCACCGTCGGCAGCGCCTCGGCGCCCAGCCAGGCACCGGCTGCGGCCAGTAGTTTGGCATCCCCCATGCCGATGCCGGAGCGGCCGCGCAGCGCTCGGTAGCCTCGATCCACCACCCACAATAGTCCATAGCCGAGCGCCGCCGAGACCATGCTCCACCAGATCGGCGCGTTGCCCAGCCACCACGTCACCGCTACCCCGGCCGCGATCAGCGGCAGGGTCAAACGGTCCGGCAGGATGAACGATTGCCAATCGATGACACTGGCGGCGACCAGAATCGCACCGAGGCCAAGGCTGATCGCCAGCACCGGCGCCGGCATGGCCGACTGCGCCAGACCCGGTAGCATCGCGACCACAAAGATCAGCGTTCCGGCGATCGGGTGCAGGCGAGAGGACTTGAGGTTTGCAAGGTGTCCAGGGAAGCCGATCCGCATGTGAACGACCACTCGTTAACTTGGCGCGCCCAGGTCGCGTGGCTTGGCTTCGCCCTCCAGCGCCAGTGCGCTTAACAAATCGGGATCGATATAGCTGTCGCCCTTCATCACCATGCGCGCGACCGCCACCATTTCGGGACCCGATACGCCCTTGACGATGTAGCCAACCGCGCCCGCCGCCAAACAGGCGCGCACGATCTCGACATCCTGCCGGAACGAGAACATGACCGTGCGGATGCCCGGCGCAATGCGCGCGATGCCGGCGACTGCGGCAACCCCGCCGCCTGGCATGTTGACATCGATCAGCATCAGGTGCGGTCGGTGTTCGCTGGCGATGCGGATGGCATCGTCGGCACTCTCGCCTTGGGCGACAAGTTCGAAATCGGCGAGATCAGCGAAGGTCTCGGCCATGCCTTCGCGCACCAGCGCGTGGTCATCGACAATGGCGATCTTGAAGCTCATGCAGGACGTCCCGCGGCCGGGTTGAAGGTGGCTGTCACGCGGGTGCCATGGCCTGGGGCACTCTGGACATCGAGGTGCCCGCCAAGCGCCTGCAGGCGTGCCCGCATGCCAGTCAGGCCGAGGCCGGCGCGGCCCAAACTTGCCGGATCGAAGCCCAGGCCATCGTCCTGGACGGTGATCGAAATTTCCGAGCCGCCTTGGGCTTTGACGCAGCGGGTCTTGGACTGGCCGTGCTTGAGCGCATTGGATAGGGCCTCTTGGACGAAGCGGTAGCTGCAGATCTTCTGCGACAGCGATGCGCTAGCTGGCAGCGCCCGCAGGTTCATTTCGACCTTGCTGCCGGTGAGCTCCTCATGCCGGCGCACCGCCAGTGCGATGGTCTCGCTGATCGAGGTGGCGCTCAACTCGGGCAGCGACAAGCCGGTGGAAATGGCGCGCACTTCGCGCAAGGCCTCGCCGGTGACCCGGCACATCTTGTCCAGATCGACGGTGATCTTCTTTTTCTTCTTGGCCAGTTCAACCAGCGGTGCCAGCCGGTTCATCTGCAGCAGCGTGTAGGTCAACAGTTGGGCCGGGCCGTCATGCAGGTCGGCGCCGATCCGCTGCAGGATCTTTTCGTGCGTCTCGGCGGTCGATTCGCCCGCAGCCTGCAGTGATGCGCGCAGCTTTTCGTTCTGCTCAAGCAGGTGCCGGCTCTCCTCCAGCTGCACCTGCAGCCGGCCATTCGCCTCGCGGGCCGCGAGCGCGAACGGCCGCACCACCAGCAGATAAATCAGCGGGCTAGACAACAGGGTCAGAACTAACGGATCGAGAAGGTTTGTCGCGAAGGAAACGTCGGTAATGATTCCGGCCCGAGAGAGTACCAACATGATCAGCAATTCGATCGAAAAATCGATGCAAGCGATCTTGCCGAACATGATCAGCAATTTTTTTCGCGATTGCCGGTCGAGATGTCGATCCGGGACGGTCTGAACCTCGGTCATTGACCAGACTCCTGACAGATTGGTAGTGAGGTACAGCGGCGCGGCCAGCTATCGTCCCTTGCTGCCGGGAGCAAGAAGCGTACCAGCTGCGGCGCCAGTACTATAGTCGTGGTAGGCTCACCACCTTCAACCGGTCGAGCGAGAGGTCCGGGGCGATCGATCGTAGCGCCACCCATTCGCGGTGCTCGGACGATATCTGCTGGTGCAGCAACGCCACGAACGCCAGCACCGGCCCCTGCTGGCCGAGCGCCGCAGCGGCACGCGCTTCGTCGAGCGGGCGCGCGGCGAGATCTTCGAGGTTTTGCGAGGTGTCCTGATAGCGCGCGGCGTTGCGCTCGTCCTGGCCCAGCAGGCCATAGGCCGCCCACAGCCCCTGCAGCGCGCCGCCGACCAGGCCGAGACTGAGAAACAGGCGCTGCGACTGTTCGCCCGACGACAGCAGGCCACCCGGCAGCCAACTGACATTGAGCATATTTCCGACCACCGGCAACAGCGCGATGCCAAGGATGATCAGCGATGCGATGCGCCATAGCCCGCTGCGCTGTGCCGCCTGCCGGTGCTGATTGCCACGCCCTTTATAGTAGGCGCGCTGCACATCGAGCTGATAGCGGCGCACATATTCGAGCTGCAGCGGCAGCGTCGGTAACTCGTTGCCTTGTGGTGTCTCGCTGGCCGCCACGACGGTGTTGAACAGCTCGATGCGGCGCGTCTCAGCCTTGGCGCGCTCATGCATCCAGTCATCGTAGGGTTTGGCGTAGCCAAGCCAGATCGAGGCGAGGTAGGACACCGCCAGCAGGCCAAACTGCGCCACGGCGGCAATCGTGAACAGGGACGGCGAGTCGCCGATAGTGTGCGGAAACAACAGCAGCAGGCTGGCAATCACAACGGCGATAAAGCTGGTCACGGCCGAGATCTTGGCCAATTTCTTGTAGCGCGTCTGCGCGCCGCCGGCCTGTGCGTCCGAGCTATTGAAGGCCGCGATGATGCTGCCGAGTTCGGGCTTCAGGAGAATGCGCTGGAGCGGCCCGGCTGCAGCCGACAGCTCCGCGGCGTGGGTATCTGGGTGCAGCTTCCAGTCCTTGTCCTGCTTGCTGCCGACCGCCTCGATGGCTTTCTGCGTCACGCTTTCCATGCTGTCCCCTTGGATGGAGCAATCCTGAAACAGGGACACAATACTTAATCCGACGGACATCGTCCTGGCCAATTGCGAGTTTGGGCCGATGGCGAGTTTAGGCTTGAGCCGAATGAACTTTTGTGTCCCCGCTTGCGACGGTTCCAACCAGGAGCGCAAGACGCCATGTTCACATTGCAGCGCACCGGCAAGGGGCGAACAGCGCTCCGCCTGCTGGCTCCCGAAGGGCTGACCACGGAGGATTTCGACCAGCTGGCGATCGCGCTCGGCGTGATCGCCCGGCGCGCCCGCAAGGTCGGGTTCGTCGCCGCCCGCCGGGCTGCCGCGCACGAAAGTGTGCTGACGGAATGGAACGGCACCGAAACCACCAACACGGCCGAACACGGCGACTACATTGTCGCCAATCTCAGCCCGGAGCGCGCGATCCTGCGTGATGCGGCCGGCAAGCCCAATGTCTACGTCATCCTGGCGGCCAAATTCCCCGACCTTTACGAGCGCGACATTGGCCGCACCGAGTTCGGCGACGTGTTCCGCGCCAAGGGCGTGGTCGAGGCGCTGCACCTGCCCGGCGGCTTCGAGATCCTTGCGCCCTGGGGACAGCTGCAGGTGGCGGGAGACGGCTATGTCTTGCGCAATGGCGCGGAGGTGTACGGCAACAACCGCGAGACGTTCGAAGCGACGTATCGGGTGGGCGGGTAGGGGGCAGGCGCGGCCTACGCCGCCAGCAACCGATCCACTTCCTTCACCAGGTCCTTGAGGTGGAACGGCTTGCTCAGCACCTTGGCGTCCTTGGGCGCTGAGTTGTCAGTATTCAGCGTCACGCCGGCAAAGCCAGTGATGAACATGATCTTGATGTCGGGGTCGATCTCGGCGGCGCGGCGGGCCAGCTCGATACCGTCCATCTCGGGCATCACGATGTCGGTCAGCAGCAGCGTGAACGGCTCTTTCTGCAGATGTGCGTAGGCCTGCGCCCCGTCGGGGAACGAGGCGACCTGATAGCCAGCCTTTTCCAGCGCGCCGACCAGGAAACGGCGCATGCTGTCATCGTCTTCGGCCAGAAGGATGCGCTGCATCGGACGCTCGAGAAAATCGTAAACTGACATGCCTCAACACTCGCTTCCACTTACAGCACAGCCGTGACAGCCGCGAGGCACTGTGCGGTCAAGATGGTAAACGTGGAGTGAAATTTTGCCTGCACCGCCAGCAACCTTCTGTCCACAAATACCATGCCGCCGCCGCGTTCGAGCCATGGACTCTGGCCGCGGCGCTTGCCATGGTGGCGCACCAAGGGACGCGCCATTTCGGGCAGGATGCGACCGCTTGCCGGAGAAATGCCAGCCTCATGAGCCTGCAGCTTCCCGAACCGCTGTCGCCGCCCGACCTGAGCGAGCCGGACGATGCGCTGCCAACCAGCCCGGCCTTTGTCAGGTTCGAGCCGCGCGAGCTGGCGCTGCCGCTGGTGTTCTCCTCGCCGCATTCGGGCCGCTGCTATCCGCCCGACCTGATCGCCGCCTCGCGGCTGACCCCAGATCGATTGCGCCGCTCCGAAGATGCCTTTGTCGAGGAGCTGTTTGCTGGCGTGGTCGCCTACGGTGCACCGCTGCTGGCAGCCCGTTTCCCGCGTGCCTACATCGATCTCAACCGCGAGCCGTTCGAGCTGGACCCGGATCTGTTCGAGGATGCGCTGCCGGCGTTTGCCAATACCCGCTCGCTGCGCGTGCTGGGTGGGCTCGGCACTATCGCGCGCGTGGTCGGCGATGCCGAGGAGATCTATCGCCGCCGGTTGACCGTCGCGGAAGCCATGTGGCGGATCGAGAAATTCTATTGGCCCTATCACGCCGAGCTGCGCGAGCTGATCGAAAGATCACGGGCGCGCTTTGGCTTTGCCATCCTGATCGACTGCCATTCCATGCCGTCGTCCTCGGCCACCGAGAGCGCGGTCGCGGGCGGCGGGCGGGCGCATTTCGTGCTCGGCGACCGCTTTGGCGCCTCTTGCGCCGGCGATCTGACTCGGCTGGTCGAGCAGCGTCTGAGCGGCCTTGGCTATGCCGTGGCGCTGAACCGCCCCTATGCCGGTGGCTATATCACTGAGCATTACGGGGCACCGGCGCGCGGCGTGCACGCACTGCAGCTGGAGGTCAACCGCTCGCTGTTCACCGATGAGGCCAGCCTGACGCTGACCGATGGATTTGCGCCGTTGCGCGCAGGGCTGATGCAACTGGTGGCGGGACTGGCAGATTATTGCGCCGCTTTACAGGCGCATCGGATGGCGGCGGAGTGAACCCGAGCGCTTGCGGAAAAGTGCTGCTGCGGTTCTCCGACAAGCAGTGCGAGCAAGCAAGAGAGCAAAAAAAAGGACCGTCGGCATTGCCAGCGGTCCAAGTCTAGGGAGGAAACGCCCAAGGAGGGCACCGAAGAACGGCGAGGCCGTCGTCCGGCAAGGCAAAATCTAGTGTGCAATGCAACATTTGGCAAGCGGAACGTGTCCTCAGCCATGCATTGCCGGCATGCAAAAACGGAATGGATGGCACGGAGATATGCGAAATTTGGATGGTTCGACGCCGAACATCGCCCGAGGCCGGCAAGTGCCGCGCTGATGCTGGTGATTGTGTTGCGCTGCGGTAGGATCGTTTTGGCGTAGCCAAGCACAGCCCAAATATCAGGAACAGTCATAAAAAAGGACCGACGGCATTGCCAGCGGTCCAAGTCTAGGGAGGAAACGCCCAAGGAGGGCATATGAGGCTAGAGCCGAACTCACCGCGCTCACCAGTCTGATATGGGTATCATTACTGATTCGTTCAAGGTCAAGCGCCCAGCTGATGCGTTATTGCAGCTGCGTTGTGCCTATCGCGCAACAACTAACCCCGCGCCGACGCCCGATTTTGCCCCGGAGCAAACGCAAGTTCACAGGATGCCAATGAGTAATATAGCAATTCCGGCCAAGGACAGTTTCCAGACGCTGCTCGATTTTGCCCTCGGCTTGGCCCGCGATTCGGCCAAGCTGGTGTTGCCGTATTATCGCAAGCCGATGCTGGTTGAGGATAAGAACCTCGCCAAGGGCATCGCCGAGTTCGATCCGGTGACCGCCGCCGACCGCGGCGTCGAGGAGATGATCCGCGCCAAGGTCGAGGCGCACTTTCCCGCTCATGGCATCGTTGGCGAGGAATTCGGTTTTTCGCGCCCTGATGCCGACTACCAGTGGGTGATCGATCCGATCGACGGCACGCGCGCCTTCATGATGGGCCTGCCGACATGGGGCACGCTGATTGCGCTGACGCACCGGGGCCAGCCGGTGCTGGGCGTGATGAGTCAGCCGTTCACCGGCGAGTTGTTCTGGAGCAGCGAGACGGGAGCCCGGACGTCGGGGCCGCTCGGCGAACATGCTTTGCGCGTGCGCCCATGCGCAAATCTCGCAAGCGCAATTCTCGGTTGCACATCGCCGAACTTGTTCAAGACGCCGGTCGAATTGGCGCGTTTTGAAGCGGTGGTGCCGCGTGTGAAGATGATGCGCTATGGCGGCGACTGCTACCTCTATGCGCTGGTCGCAGCCGGCATGGTGGATCTGGTCATCGAAGCCAATCTGCAGAGCTTCGACGTCGCCGCGCTGATCCCGATCATCGAGCGGGCGGGTGGCGTCATCACCACCTGGGCTGGCGGTCCGGCACTGGAGGGCGGACAGATCATCGCCGCCGGCGACCAGCGCGTGTATGATGAGGCAATGGCGGTGTTGCGTGGGTGAGGGGTAAAGAAAGACGTGAGTGGTGAGTGGTAGTGAACCATTGCATGTCGTCCTTTTTCCACACACGACTCACAACTCGCGACTTGCCACGCACGTCTTTTTTTGGGGAACTGCCATGGCAATGCGCCAACTTGTTGCCTTAGCCAAGAACCCCGTCCCGAGCGGGGCCGTGGTCGATACACTGAAGACCTATGATGGCCTTGAGCTGCGCTATTGCCGCTGGGAGGCCAATCAGAGCCCACGGCTGGGCACTGTCTGCCTGTTCGGCGGTCGCACCGAATTCATCGAGAAGTATTTCGAGGTGGTGGCCGATCTGCGCCGGCGTGGCTTTGCGGTCGCCACCATGGACTGGCGCGGCCAGGGCGGCTCGGACCGCCAACTCGGCAATCAGCGCAAGGCGCATGTGCGCGATTTTTCCGATTACGACAACGATCTCAACCGCTTCATGCGCGAGATCGTGCTGCCCGACTGCCCGCCGCCCTATATCGGCCTGGCGCACTCGATGGGCGGTAACATCCTGCTGCGTGCCGCCATCCGGCCGGACCTGTGGTTCGAGCGCATCGTGCTGTCGGCGCCGATGATTCGCCTCAACGACAAGGTGCTGCCGACCACGCGCGGCTTTGCCAAATTCGCCAGCGCCACCGCCTCGCTGTTCGGCGCCGGCAAGGCCTATGTGCGCAATGGCAGCGACGACTACGGCGAGACCTGGCCGTTCGAAGGCAATTTCGTCACCACCGACCGGGAACGTTATGCGCGCAACAACGCCATCGTGGTGGCCGAGCCGGCACTGGGCCTGGGCTCGCCCACCTATGGTTGGATGCAGGCTGCTTTTCGATCTATGCGGATGATCCGCTCACCAGCACACATCGCCGCCATCAAGGTACCGATCCTGTTTGTGCTGGGTGGCGATGATCCGATAGCGGACAGCCCGTTGATCGAGGATTACGCCAACCGCCTGAAGCTGGCGCGCGCGATCACCATTCCCTATGCTCGTCACGAGATTTTGCAAGAGCGCGACGATCTGCGCCAACAGTTCTGGGCCGCGTTCGATGCCTTCGTGGGCGCGCGGGCGCCTGGATGACAAAGGACTCCGCCGCCGGCCAGGCGCGGTTGAATTTGGGGGCGAAGCATGACCGACACGGCACTATCCCGCTTTTGCACCAATTGCGGCAAGGGCGTCAGCGGAAAATTCTGTAGCCATTGCGGGGCGGCCATTGCAGCCGAATTCGTCGCCGCACCGGACAAGGCCAGCGAGAGTTGGTTCAGTGCGGCGCTCGAGCTGTTAAAGCAGTCTCCGGTCTATGCCGTCCTGGCGGTGATGGTCCGCATGTTGCGTGCGCCCGTCACGATAATCATTCAGCTCACGGAAGACGCGAGCTATGCCGGGCAGTGGAAATTGCTGCTGACTTCACTCGGTATCTATTTCGCGACCGTCGGGGTGTTCATTCCGCGGCTGGTGGCGCGGCTCGATCACAAGACCCTCGACAGCAACAAATGGCAGGGTCTGATTTTCGAGGCCGAGACCATCGTTGCGATTTTGATCCTGGCGCCGGCGATGTTCTATGTTTGCCGGGCCCTGGCAGCGCATCGGCACACACCGCGTGCATACCTCAAGCTGGCCGTGCTCGGCTTTGGCTATTGGTACATTCTCTTTACGCTGCTGTTGCTGGCGATCATAGTAGTGTTCGTGCTGGTCGCCTTGCTCGCGCGCGCAGTGGGGTGGTCCGGGTCGCTAGAGGGCCTGCAAACCTTAGCAAATGCTGTGACAGAAATTGCCAATCTGGGTTCGGCCGGTTGGCTGGTGTCGGCGTTGAACAAGAATTTCTGGCGCATGTCGTGGCGGGCGGCGATCGGCGTGGCGATCGGCTATCTGCTGGTGGCCCGGCTGGTGGTGTTTCCGCTGGTGAATGGCGTTGCCAATTGGGTAGATGTCGCTGGCTGGTTGAAGCAGTTGCTGGGGTAACCAAGGGCATTGTCATCCCCGCCGCCGCTCACGACGCAAAACCGGCCGCGCCGGCACCGCGCGGAACAATAAAGGGTGTCATCCTCGGGCTTGTTCCGAGGACCCATGGTTGAGCCAACGCGGTAGCTTTTGAATTGCACGCGCAGCCAGACCATCTGCCGCCGCAGGTGCCGATCGATGGTTCCTCGGGACAAGCCCGAGCATGACGCCGTTGGGGCATCGCACTCGGAGGCAGGCTCCCCGCAGGGGCGATGCCCAGTGCCAACAAAGGCTCGCGATTGTTATCGCGTCGGTACCGGCTTTTCGCCGCGATAATCGTAAAAGCCGCGTTTGGACTTGCGGCCAAGCCAGCCCGCTTCGACGTATTTCACCAGCAACGGGCACGGACGGTATTTGCTGTCCGCAAGCCCCTCATGCAACACCTGCATCACCGACAGGCAGGTATCGAGGCCAATGAAATCGGCCAGCTCCAGCGGCCCCATCGGATGGTTGACGCCGAGCCGCATCGCCTTGTCGATCGCTTCCACCGTGCCGACGCCCTCATAGAGCGTGTACACCGCTTCGTTGATCATCGGCAGCAGGATGCGGTTGACGATAAAGGCCGGGAAATCCTCCGACACGGCGATGGTCTTGCCGAGCGTCTCGACAAACCCGCGCGCCAGCGAGAAGGTCGGATCATCGGTGGCGATGCCGCGGATCAGTTCCACCAGCTCCATCACCGGCACCGGGTTCATGAAATGCATGCCGATGAAGGCTTCCGGTCGGTCGGTGACCGAGGCCAGCCGCGTGATTGAAATGGAAGACGTGTTGCTGGCCAGCAGCGCCCCCTTTTTCAACTTGGGCGCGAAGTCGGCGAAAATCTTGCGTTTTACCGGTTCGTTTTCGGTCGCCGCCTCGATGACCAGATCGCAGCTCGCAAGATCGTCGATCTTTGGCACGAAGCTGATGCGTTTCAGCGCCGTCACCTTGGCCGCCTCGGCAATCTTGCCCTTGGCCACCTGCCGCGTCAGGTTCTTGTCGGTGTTGCTCAGCAGCGCATCGAAACGCGCCTTTTCGAGATCGGCGACGCATACGTCATAACCCGACAGCGCCACCACATGGGCGATGCCGGTGCCCATCTGCCCGGCGCCGATGATGCCGACCTTGCGGATGATTTGGCGGGCGCGCTTGCCGTCCTCGCTTTGCGGCAAGTTGAGACCGGCTTCGACGCTGCTCTTGGGCGCTTGCTTGTCCATCGTGGTGGTCCTGGTTAGGATCGAAGTTTATCCAGCTCCGCCGCCAATTCGGGCAGAGCTGTGAAAAGATCGGCAACAAGCCCGTAGTCGGCGACCTGGAAAATCGGCGCCTCCTCGTCCTTGTTGATGGCGACGATTACTTTGCTGTCCTTCATGCCGGCCAGATGCTGGATGGCGCCGGAGATGCCGACGGCAATGTAGAGATCGGGGGCGACCACCTTGCCAGTCTGGCCGACCTGATAGTCGTTGGGCGCGTAGCCGGCATCGACGGCGGCGCGGCTGGCGCCAACTGCGGCGCGCAGTTTGTCGGCCACGGGCTCGATATACTTCTTGAAGTTCTCACCGGCCTGCATGCCGCGTCCACCCGAGATGACGATTTTCGCGGAGGTAAGCTCCGGACGCTCGGACTTCGACAGCTCGTTGCGCTCAAAGTTCGAGATGCCGACCACCGCTGGGCTGCTCACCGCTTCGATGGCGGCGCTGCCACCTTCACCCGCCGCCGCGAATGAAGCCGTCCGCACCGTGATTACCTTTTTCCGGTCAGTGGACTTGACGGTCTGGATGGCGTTGCCGGCATAGATCGGGCGCTCGAAGGTATCGGCGCCGTGAACGGCGGTGATTTCGGAAATCTGCGCCACGTCCAGCATCGCGGCCACGCGCGGCATATAGCTTTTGCTGGAAGAGGAGGCTGCCGCCAACACGGCATCGTAGCCTGCCAACATTGGCACGATCAGCGCCGCCATTTCCTCGGCCAGCTGCTGGGCCAGCTGTGGGCTATCGGCCAGTTTCACCGTGGTGACGCCCGCGAGCTTGGCGGCTGCCTCGGCGACCGGCCGGCAACCCGCGCCCGCCACCAGCACATGCACTTGGCTGCCCATCGCAGAGGCGGCGCTGAGCGCCTTGTGGGTCAGCGGATTGAGCGTTTTGTTGTCGTGCTCGGCAATCAGAAGAACGGCCATGGCGCTAGATCACTCCCGCAGTCTTGAGGTTCGCGACCAGTTCGGCCACCGACTTGACTTTGACGCCGGATTTGCGCGGCGGCGGCTCGACGGTTTTCAGCACCGTCAGGCGCGGCGTGACTGAAACGCCGAAATCTTCCGGTTTCTTGATGTCGAGCGGCTTCTTCTTGGCTTTCATGATATTGGGCAGCGAGGCATATCGCGGCTCGTTCAACCGCAGATCCGTGGTTACGACGCAAGGCATGTTGATGCGGATCGTTTGTAACCCGCCGTCGACCTCGCGTGTGACGGTCGCTTCGCCATCGGCAATCACGATCTTGGAGGCGAAGGTCGCCTGCGGCCAGCCCAACAGCGCGGCCAGCATCTGGCCAGTCTGGTTGCAGTCGTCGTCGATGGCCTGCTTGCCGACAATGACCAGGCCGGGCTGCTCGGTATCCACCACGGCTTTCAGCAACTTGGCAACGGCCAGCGGCTCGGGTGAAACATCGGTCACAATGAGAATGCCGCGATCGGCACCCATGGCCAACGCCGTTCGGATCGTTTCCTGCGACTTCTCTGGACCAATGCTCACGGCGACGATTTCGGTTCCCTGCCCGGCTTCCTTGAGCCGAATGGCCTGTTCGACGGAAATTTCGTCGAACGGATTCATCGACATCTTGACGTTGGTGAGGTCAACCCCGCTACCGTCCGCCTTGACACGGATCTTGACATTGTAATCGACCACCCTTTTCACGGGCACGAGTATTTTCATCGGTTCGAGGCTCCCGTCGGGCGTGTCGCGGAAAGGCGATCTCGCAACTGCGAAAAGGCGATCGGGACGGTACGTCCGGGCCTTACGGGAGTCAACGGCACCGATCTAAGGCCCAATTGCCGCAGTGCGAAGAGAGGCTGGCCGGTTCGCCACACTCATGCTGCGATTCCATGCGAATACCGTTCTGCGCCCTTGCCGGCCAAGGGTAACGATCTATTAACTGTGACGACACATGGTGGCGCAAGCTGCGCTTTGGGGCACGCTGAATGCTGGTTTGGACGGGGACTGCTTTGTTGATCCGGGTTTTGCGTTGGTTTGGCCTTGCGGTGGTCGCTGCGGGATTGGCGGCTTGCGGCCAGACCGATGGCGGCGGCATAGCGCCGGCTGCGCTGCCGGTCTCCAAGGCTGCCGTGCATCTGATGGAGCAGAAGGGCATGACCACCGCCTCGCCCATCTTCATCCGCATCTTCAAGGAAGAATCCGAGCTGGAGGTATGGAAGGCCCGCGATGACGGTCATTTCTACCATTTCAAGACCTATCCGATCTGCAACTGGTCGGGCGATCTCGGACCCAAGCTGGAAAGTGGCGACCGGCAGGCGCCGGAGGGGTTCTACAACATCTCCGCCGGGCAGTTGAACCCGAACTCGAACTATTATCTCTCCTTCAATGTCGGCTTCCCGAATGCCTATGACCGCGCCTACGGACGGACTGGCACGGCCATCATGGTGCACGGCAACTGCAAGTCAGCGGGCTGCTACGCCATGACCGATGCGCTGGTCGAGGAGATTTACGGCGTGATGCGTGATGCCATGGCCGGCGGCCAGAAGCAGATCGCGCTGCATGCCTTTCCATTCCGAATGACCAACGAGAACATGGTACGCCACCAGGGCAACCAGTGGTTCGCGTTCTGGAAGACCTTGAAGCAGGGCTATGATTCGTTCGAGATCTCGCGCCAGCCGCCCGCAGTGTCAGTGTGCTCGAAGCAATATGTCGTGAATGCCAAATTCATCGAGGGCGCACCGCAGGACGCCTCGGCGCCCTGCCCGCCGTTTGTGCGCGCCAAGCCCGAGCTGTGGGCGGCGTTCGATCAGCCGGGTGCCGAAAAGCTGATGAAGCAAGCCAAGGCGCCGGGCATCAAGACGCGCAATCTGGCGGCGGAACAGTCGTTTGCCGAGCAGCAGATCACGGTCCAGAGTGGCTGGGGCGCCAGCGTCGCCGGCAACAAGATGAGCATCGGCGCGGCGGCGCTGGGGTTTAATGGCGCTCCTGCACATTGACACGAACAGCTGTTGGTTGGGTCAAGCAGTTCAACGCGACCCAACTTTCACCGGCGGTGCCAGCCATGTTGGGTCGCGCAAAGCTTGACCCAACCCTTGCTGCCATTTTTTGGCAGCAAGACGTGCTAGAGCCTCACGATGTCCCGCGCCGGCCGACTGCTCGATCTGCTGCAACTGCTGCGCCGCCATCGCCAGCCGGTGAGCGGACATGCGCTCGCCGAGGAACTCGGCATTTCCCTGCGCAGCCTTTATCGCGATATTGATACGCTGCGTGGCCAGGGCGCGCATATCGAGGGCGAAGCCGGGCTCGGCTATGTGTTGCGCCCCGGCATGATGCTGCCGCCGCTGATGTTCACGCCCGACGAAATGGAAGCCATACTGCTCGGCTCCAAATGGGTGGCGCAGCGGGCCGATGCGCGCCTAGGCGAGGCGGCGAACAATGCGCTGGCCAAAATCCGCGCCGTGTTGCCGACCGACCTCGCCGAGACTCTCGATACCGGCGGGCTGCTGGTCGGGAAGGGCGCGCCGATCATTGCCGGGACAATTGATCTCGGCCTCATCCGCGAGGCCTTGCGCAAAGAGCGCAAGCTGATGATTTCCTATGCCGACGGAGCGGGCAAGGCGACGAAACGCACTGTCTGGCCGGTGGCGCTGGGCTTCTTCGATCAGGTGCGAGTGCTCGCCGCCTGGTGCGAGTTGCGCAAGGATTACCGGCACTTCCGCATCGACCGTATGCGGACGGCCGACCTCATCGACGAGCGTCCCCCACGCCGCCGCCGGGTGATGTTCAAGGAATGGCGCGAGCGCGAGGGGCTGGGCGAGAGTTCGTAATTTCAGCTCGGGGCAAATTGCGAGCAGCGCCCGCCCTGGATCAGCGAGCACGTTGCACGATGGCGAGCGCTGCCCGCCCCTACCAATTGAGACCATTTGTACGCTACTGACAAAAATTGGCAGTGCCATGTCGTAACCCTTGGTCATGCAGGACGCGAGCGGTTCGCTTCCGACAACATTCACAAGGAGTCCCAAGTCATGGCCAATTTCAGTTTCGCCCTGCTCTACGTCGCCGATCCCATCGCCAGCGGAAAATTCTACTCTGGCCTCATCGACAAGCCGGTGGTCCAAAGCTCACCGGGCTTCGCAGTGCTGCCGCTGGTTGGCGACGTCATGTTGGGACTTTGGCGCCGCGATGCGGTTGAGCCCAAAGTGACAGCTCCGGCCGGCGCATCGGAAATCGCCTTCGCGGCTGACAGTGACGCCGAAGTGATGCGTTTGCATGGCGAGTGGAAAAAGCGCGGCGTAACAATCGTCCAAGCGCCGACGAAAATGGATTTCGGCTTTACCTTCGTCGCACTCGACCCGGACGGCAACCGGATCCGCGCGTTCGCGCCTGCTGCCGATTAGGAGGGGTGCTGATGAAAAACTGGCTCGCAGTTGCCTCGGCCGAGCACGTCCGGCTCGGCCGCAAGGTGGGGTTCATGCAGGTGTGTCATGGCAAGGCGGCCCCGCTCCGCCGCGTCAAGCCTGGGGACGGTGTGGTCTATTATTCGCCGACCGTGAGCTTCAAAGGCGCAGATAAGCTGCAGGCCTTCACGGCCATTGGCATCACCAAGGCATCCGAACCTTACCAGGTTGATCAGACGCCAGATTTTCACCCATATCGGCGCGATGTGCAGTGGCTGCCAGCCGAAGAAACACCGATCCGGCCGCTGTTGAACCAGCTCACCTTTACAGCGGGTAAGACGAATTGGGGTTATCAGCTCCGCTTCGGGCTGTTCGAGATTTGCCAGGCCGATATGCATCTGATCGCGAGAGCGATGGGCGCCCGATGATCACCGCCAGCCGATCACGCGCAACAACGTCCCGAACCAGCCTTGGCTCCGTTGCGCCGCCTTGCCGAAGCGGTCGACAGCGATGGTCAAGGCGGCCTGGATGATGCCGCCGGCATCGGTCAGGGCAAGGACGATGCCGCCGCCCGACTTGTTGCCATCCTGGAAGATGCCGTCCGTCGCGTTGGTGGTGTCGGCCACTGGACGAGACTTGTAGGGGGCGCGCTCCTTGTATACGCGGGTGCTGAACTCATCCGGGAAAAAGGCCTGGCCGGTTACGAGCGTCTTGTCTTCGAAGAACGCCTTGACGTGAATGTGCGGTGTGCGGCCGGGATACCAGCCGGGATAGATGGTCTTGAAGGTGGCGACACCGCTGGCGTCGGTCATCTGCGAACCTCGCAGATAGGCTTTGCCGGTGGTCGAAACGTTGTGCTGGTCGCCCTGGCCGACAAAACCGGAATAGACGCCGCCAGCATCGGCATGCCAGATATCTATGCGCACATTGCTCAACGGCCTGCAGGAGCCAAGCTCGATGAGCTTGAAGGTCAGCGTGACCGGCGCTCCCGGCCGCCCATCGGTGATGTCGGTGCGCACCAGATGCGGATCGAAATAGTAGGGTCCCTCATCGACCTGCGGCCAAAGCGTGCAGACGCCGTCTGGCGCAGTCGCGGCGGCGGGCTGCGAGGCGTCGGCAGCCATCGCAGATGTCGTGAGCTGACTTGCTGTGGCGGCACTTGTCAGAACAGCTTTGAGCGCCTGTCGTCGCGAGAGTGTCAAGATCGCCTCCGAAACGTCGGTTGGGTCAAGCTTTTGCGCGGCCCAACATTGCAAACTCCGCCCGTGGATGTTGCGTCGCGCTGAAACGCTTGACCCATGCTCACAGCGCCGTCACCGTCACGAGTCCGTCATCCTTGACCGCCGTCAACGTGTTCCGCAACGGCTTGCCGAACTCCATCGCCTCGATCACGAATTCATCGCCCGGTTGCGTTTTCACGCCGGCCGAAAAGCTCAGCACCGCCGCGCCGAAATAATGCGCATGCAGATCGCCGGGGCGGCGGAAGATGGCGTATTTGAAATGGTGGTGTTCGAGATTGGCGATGGAATGGCTCATGTTGGCCTCGCCCAGCAGCGCGTCGTCTTCGAAGATTACTTTGCCGGCGCGCATCACGCGGGAGCGGCCGTGGACGTTTTGTGGCAGCTCGCCGATCAGAAGTTCCGGACCAAACGAGCAGGCGCGCAGTTTGGAATGGGCCAGATACAGATAGTTCTGCGCCTCCATGGTGTGATCAGAAAATTCGTTGCCAAGGGCAAAGCCGATGCGGCGCGGCTGGCCAGTGTCGTCGATGAGGTAGAGGCCGACCACCTCGGGCTCCTCGCCGCCAGTGAGGCCAAAGCCCGGGATCGGCAGCGCGCCGCCCGGTGGCACCACGCAGGCGCCGGTGCCCTTGTAGAACCATTCTGGCGGCACGCCGATGGCTCCTTGCTTGGGTTTGCCGCCTTCCACACCCATGCGAAACATCTTTATGCTGTCTGACTCCGGAGCGCCTGCCGTTTTCGTCAACGCATGCATCTTGTCGCGCGCCGAGGCACTGCCGGTATGGGTGAGGCCGGTGCCGGTGACGAGCAGGCGTGCGGGTTCGGGATGGTCGAGCGGGCTCAGCACCCTGCCGTCTTTCAGCAGAGCCGAGTAGTCGATCTGGACGTCGGTGGCGAGCTGGCCGGCGAGTTCGGCGAGCGGGAGATCCATGGCGAGCGCGGCCATCGCCAGCTCATAGACGCTTGCGACCTTGGCCAGTGGGTGGGCGTGATCGCCGTCCGCGTCGACGACGGCAACGTGACGATCGCTGCCGTCGCGATATTGAATGAGGCGCATGCAACTCTCCGGTCTAAACACTAACCCTGTCGATGGCCCGAAACACGATCATGGCAGCGCCGGTCGACCGCAAGACGCCGACAGCGGCCTGCGGTTGATCGGCGTTGACCGCAGCCGACGATTTCTAGCACCGTTCCGCGTCGATTGCCGACAGTGTTTGCAGGCAAGGGCGTCTCCCGGTAGTTAGTCGTCGAGACCAGCCCCTGACCGCCCCGTAACCAAACCGGGCCTGCCGGAGACCATGATGAACGAACGCTTGGCGCTGACCGCTGGCGACTATCGGGTCGAGTTGCTGCCGGCAGCGGGCGGGGCCATCGCGTCCCTGCGCTGGCGCCATCCCGAGCGCGGCTGGATCGATCTGATGCGGCCGCTGGCGGATGGCGGTTCGGCGCACGATCCCTATCAGCTGGCCTCGTTTCCGCTCGCGCCATTTGCCAACCGGGTGCGCGACAGCCAGTTCACCTTCCGGGGGCGGACGGTCACGCTGGCGCCGCCGCCGTTCGGGCAGCACGCCCAGCACGGGCATGCCTTGACGCAGGCTTGGAAGAGCACGGAGCGGACTGCCGGCAGCGCCAGCCTGAGCTACCGGCATGTTCCCGATGAATGGCCGTTTGCCTATGAAATAACTCAAAACTTTGTGGTTTCGAGGCAGGGACTCTCGATCCACCTGGGGGCCCGCAACTGCGGCGCGGAGCCGATGCCATTCGGGTTCGGGCTGCATCCCTATTTCCCGCGCACGCGGTTATGCGGTGTGAAGGCCCAGGTCAGTGGCCTGTGGCAGACTGACAGCGAGGTTATGCCGACCCGCCATGGCCTACCCGATGGCCCGCTTGATCCACGGCAGGGGTTGGCCATCGACTATGTCGTTTGCGACAACGTCTTTACCGGCTGGAATGGCCGCGCCGTCATCGCCTGGCCCGAGTTTGGAACCGAGCTGACCATGTCGGCCAGCCGCCTGCTCGGCGTGCTGTTTCTCTATGTTCCGGCTGCGGAGAGCTATTTCTGCCTAGAGCCTGCCAGCAATATCACCGATGCCTTCAACTTCGCCGCCAAGGGCGCCGAAGGCACTGGCATGATAGTGCTGGAACCGGGGCAGGCAAGCGGCGCCGAAGTCACCTTCAGCGCCGCGGCGATTTGATAAAGGATATTGAGTGTCATCAGAAGAACGCGACCCCGTCAGGTCTCTTCTTCGCCCTCGACCGGGCCCTCGATAAGACCGGAGACGTCGGATTCCTCCCCCTCCTCCGGCTCCAGGAACGTGTCGTCGGCGGCCTCGTCATCGGCGACTTCCTCGCCTTCGATCTCGGCCAGCGCTTCGGTCGATTCCATTTCCGGCAGTTCCTCGCCATCGGGCGGGGTATCGGCAATGGCGAATACCTTCTCCTTCAGCGGCGCCTTCACCACCTTGGGCTTGGCGGCAGCCTCGGCGGCGATGGCGGCAACTTCAACCGCCGTCAGCACGAACGGCGTCGAGCAGAGCGGGCAGACGATCGGATCGTGACCGAGATCGTAGAAGCGGTTATTGCACGATTGGCACGAGCGTTTCGTGCCCCGGGCCTGTTTCTGGGACATGCGGACCCTCATGAGGTGGGGTTGGGAAAGTCTGGTTTCTGGTCCCCCATTGGCATGGCAACCGCAGCCTGTCAAAGCCAATTGTTAGTCGGCAAGGTGGCGCTTCTTCCCCTCTCCCTCGCGCTGCATGGGGCGAGGATGTCGCTCGAGGCGCGGCAACGCTGATGCAAAGCGACAGGTGCGGGGCGGGAACTTGCTCTGATGTTGTTGAAACAGCACCAGAGCAAGTCCTTGCCTCTCTCCGACCGCCCAGCTCTTGCGCTTCGCGCTGCCCATTAGTTTTTGTGCCAGTGCGCAGGGAACGCTCTCCTCTCATCGTCTATACGGGGAGAGGGAAGCTGCCCCAGCGTTGACAGCGGCCGGCCGGCTCTGCTCTATGCCCGGGCACATCCGAGCAACGGCCGTTCCCCTAAGGACTTTGGCGCATGATCATTGCCATCGACGGACCTGCCGCGTCGGGAAAAGGCACGTTGGCGCGGCGCATCGCGGCCCACTATGGCTACCACCATCTCGATACCGGTACACTTTATCGGGCGGTCGCGCGGGACTTGCGCAAGCGCGGGCTGAAATTGGAAGATGTCTGGGCCGGAGTGACTGCGGCGCGCGTGCTCGATCCGGGCAGCCTCAACGATCCCGCGTTGCGCGGCCGGCAAGCCGGCGAGGCCGCTTCGATTGTCGCCACCATCCCGGAAGTTCGCTCGACTTTGTTGAAATTCCAGCAGGAATTTTCGCGCAAGGCTCCCGGCGCGGTGCTCGACGGACGTGATATCGGCACCGTTGTGTGCCCGGACGCGGACGTGAAAATCTTCGTCACCGCCAGCCCGGAGGAGCGGGCACGGCGGCGCCACGCCGAGCTGGTGGCAGCTGGCGGCACGCTTTTGGCCGCTGATGTGTTGGCCGATATCCGCGCCCGCGACCAGCGCGATGCGTCGCGCCACACCGCCCCCATGAAGCCGGCCCAAGACGCGGCCTTGCTCGATACGACGCATTTGGATATAGATGCTAGCTTCAGAGCCGCCGTGGATCTGATCACGACACGTACGGGCCGGTCCGGGCGTTCCTCGCTTTGAGGTGCGCCTAAGGCCGTTTGGAACATCCGCACGGGTCAATCGGGCATCGAGGATCGATGAGGGTTTGCGACCCTCCGAGAGCCTCGCCGGGGCGGTATCGCTAACCCTTGCATAGGCTGGCGGTGATGCGGCTACGGCTGCGGTTCACGTTGAACCGGGCTCGGCGCTTGGCATTCCCAACCAGCCCGTGCCCCGAACGCAACCGAAGTCCGGGAAACTCTTTTAGGAGCTTAGATGAGCGCAGCAGCACAAATGGCAGAGCACCATCGCGAGATGAACCCGTCGCGCGACGATTTCGAGGCCCTGCTCAATCAGAGCTTTGATTCGGACGGCCTTTCCGAAGGCAACGTCATCAAGGGCACGATTGTCGGGATCGAGAAGGATCTCGCCATCATCGACGTCGGTCTGAAGACCGAAGGCCGCATTCTGCTCAAGGAGTTCATGACTCCGGGCTCCGACGTCCAGCTCAAGGTTGGCGATATCGTCGAAGTCTATCTTGAGCGCGTCGAGAACGCGATGGGCGAAGCGGTACTGAGCCGCGAGAAGGCCAAGCGCGAAGAGAGCTGGATCAAGCTCGAACAGCAATTTACCAAGCAGGAGAAGGTGACTGGCATCATCTTCAACAAGGTCAAGGGCGGCTTCACGGTCGATCTCGATGGCGCGGTGGCGTTCCTGCCCGGCAGCCAGGTCGACATTCGCCCGGTGCGCGACATCGGCCCGCTGATGCATCAGCCGCTGCCGTTCCTGATCCTGAAGATGGACAAGCGCCGCGGCAATATCGTGGTTTCGCGCCGGTCCGTGCTGGAAGAGACCCGGCAAGAGCAGCGTTCGGAGATCGTCTCCAAGCTGGAAGAGGGCCAGGTCATCGAGGGCGTGGTCAAGAACATCACCGATTACGGCGCGTTCATTGACCTTGGCGGCATCGACGGCCTGTTGCATGTCACCGACATGGCCTGGCGCCGCGTCAATCACCCGAGCGAGATCGTCAATGTCGGCGATAGCGTCAAGGTGCAGATCGTCCGCATCAATCCAGATAGCCAGCGCATCAGCCTGGGTATGAAGCAGCTGTTGTCCGATCCGTGGCAGGGCATCGAGGCCAAGTATCCGGTTGGCGCCAAGCTAAATGGCAAGGTCACGAACATTGCCGATTACGGCGCGTTCGTCGAGCTGGAGCCGGGAGTCGAGGGCCTGATCCACGTCTCGGAGATGAGCTGGACCAAGAAGAACATCCATCCCGGCAAGATCGTTGCGACCTCGCAAGAGGTCGAAGTGCAGGTGCTGGAAGTCGATCCGGTCAAGCGACGCATTTCTCTGGGGCTCAAGCAAACCCAGGCCAATCCGTGGGAGAGCTTCCTCACCACCCATCCCAAGGGTTCGGCGATCGAAGGCCAGATCCGCAACATCACCGAGTTCGGTCTGTTTGTCGGTCTCGATACCGGTATCGACGGCATGGTCCATCTCAGCGACCTGGCCTGGAACCAGCCCGGCGAAGAGGCCATCAAGGCCTACAAGAAGGGCGACAATGTCAAGGCCGTGGTGCTCGACGTCGATACCGACAAGGAGCGCATCAGTCTCGGCATCAAGCAGGTCGAAGGCGACCCCTTCGAGAACGTTGCGGGCATGAAGAAGGGTTCGTCCGTCACCTGCCACGTCATCGCGGTGCAGGAGCACGGTATCGAAGTCAAGATCGGCGACACCGACCAGACCGCGTTCATCAAGCGCGCCGATCTCTCTCGTGACGCCTCAGAACGACGCCCCGAGCGATTCTCGGTCGGCGACAAGGTGGACGCCATGGTGACGCAGGTCGACAAGGCCACGCGCCGCGTCTCGGTGTCGATCAAGGCGCTGGAGATCACCGAAGAGAAGGAAGCCGTGGCGCAGTTCGGATCTTCGGATTCGGGGGCCTCGCTTGGCGACATTCTCGGCGCCGCCCTGCGCAAGCGCACCGGCGACGGCAAGACGGATGGCGACGAAGCCAGCTGAAGGCCTCGCCAGCAAACAGTTAGCATGATCAGGCCCGCGGGTTCGACCTGCGGGCCTATTTCATATGGGTGAAGTGCAACAAGATGTGCACCCGGACCGCGCCCGAAAGTCCGCCGTTGTCCGCATCGTCGGCTGCGGTGCGTTCGGCATCGATGCGCGCCACGAGTGCGGCCACCGTTGTTTCTTCAAAGTCTGCGACCAGTTGCAACGCGACCCAGAATGGCGGTTCAAGCGAGATCGATGTGCGGTGTCCCGCAATGGTCAACGAGCGCTTGATTGGCTTCATGACTGGCCTTCAGCGATCTTTGCTCTCGTCATTGTCGTTGACGTCACGTTTCAGCGCATCGAGCTGCTGTTGCCGCAGCCGCTCTTGCTCGGCCACCCGCAAGCGCTCCACTTTCGGACGTCCGTGCTTGGCGCGGGCGGCCTCGGCCTCACGCTCCTTGGCTTCGCGTTCGCGCACTTTGCGGAACAGTTTCAGGTTGATGATGTCGGCCATGGGTTAGCTGGGTCCTATCATCTTCTCGGGCCGCACGATGACATCGAAATCCTCCGCCGGAATGCCATCCTTGATTGCCTCTTCGCGCAACGTCGTCCCATGTTTGTGCGCGGTTTTGGCGATCCTGGCGGCGCGATCATAGCCGTATTTGGGCGCCAGCGCCGTCACCAGCATCAGCGAGCGGTGCAGCCCCGCTTCGATATTGTCCCGCCTGGGCTCGATGCCCAGAACGCAATGCTCCGTGAACGACATGGCTGCGTCGGCCAGCAGCCGCACCGATTGCAGGAAGTTGTAGGCCATCACCGGATTGAAGACGTTCAGCTCGAAATGCCCCTGCGAACCGGCAAACGTCATCGCCGCATTGTTGCCGAACACCTGCACGCAGACCATGGTCAGCGCTTCGCACTGAGTGGGGTTCACCTTGCCCGGCATGATTGATGAACCCGGCTCGTTTTCGGGCAGCGCCAGCTCGCCAAGGCCTGAGCGCGGTCCCGAGCCCAGAAACCGGATGTCGTTGGCGATCTTGAACAGGCTGGCCGCGACCGTATTCAGCGCGCCATGGCTCATCACCATGGCGTCGTGGGCCGCCAGCGCTTCGAACTTGTTCGGCGCCGAGGTGAACGGCATGCGCGTGATGTTGGCGATCTGCTGCGCCACCATCTCGGCGAACCCGACCGGCGCGTTCAGCCCCGTCCCCACCGCCGTCCCGCCCTGGGCCAACTGCATCAACATCGGCAGCGTCTGCTCGATGCGCGCGATGCCGTTTTCCACCTGCTGTCGATAGCCCGAAAACTCCTGTCCCAGTGTGATCGGGGTTGCATCCTGCGTATGCGTCCTGCCGATCTTGATGATGCTCTTCCATCCCTCCGCCTTGTCGTTCAGCGCATTGCGCAGATACTGCAAGGCCGGTAGCAGACGGTGATGGATCTCTTCGGCCGCCGCGATGTGCATGGCGGTCGGATAGGTGTCGTTGGACGACTGGCTCAGATTGACGTGGTCGTTCGGGTGCACGGGTTTCTTCGACCCCATCGCCCCGCCCAGCATTTCGATGGCACGGTTCGAGATCACCTCGTTGGCGTTCATGTTCGACTGTGTGCCCGAGCCGGTCTGCCATACGACAAGCGGGAAATGCGCGTCCAGCTTGCCCTCGGCGACTTCGCCCGCCGCCATGACGATGGCGTCGCCGATCTTGGTATCGAGCTTGCCGAGCGCCATATTCACCTCGGCAGCAGCCCATTTAACGATCCCGAGCGCGCGCACCACCGGGATAGGCTGCTTCTCCAAGCCGATCTTGAAATTGCCGATCGAGCGTTGCGACTGCGCGCCCCAGTATTTGTCGGTGGGCACTTCAAGCGGGCCGAAGCTATCGGTTTCGGTGCGGGTGGCCGATGCCATCGGAAATCCTCTCGTCAATTTCGGACTGTTCGCTTATCGCGCGCAGCCATGTTCAAGCTTGGGTCTAGTCTCACCCGCTGCCCATGACAATGGTAGCCGTTATGCTTGGTCCGAACGCTGCCGCCCCATCAGCGCTTCTTCAGCCCGATCACATTCTTATGGAAGTCGTAGAACACCAGGTAGCGGTGATAGGGCAGCACGCCGGCGTTGATGGCTGGCGCATCGACCTTGGGAGTGCGCTGGAACACCACCAGACGTTTGCTTTGCCAGGTCTCCTCGATCGGAAGTTCAATCCTACCGTCGCCCTCCGAGAGCGTCAGAGTAAAGCGCTGCGGTGTGTTCATCGCGGCCACTGGCGGCAGTTTTGCCACTTTGGCGTAGATCTGAGGCGAACCGGTATCCAAAGCCACCTGACCGCACAGATTGAGTGTGCCGTCCGGGGTGCCAAGACATCCGGGCAGCGAGGAGCGGAAGGCGCCAAGCATGCGCAAGGCATTGCGTGCGATCGGATAGCGCTGGAAGCCTTCGAGTTCGGACGGGTCCGGATTGATGATCAACGATCCGCTGCCCTGGGTGCCAGGTAGCGGCAGGGCAACAATCCAGCTTTGGGCACCGGCGCCGAGCAGCGGATTTGCCAACAGGATCCGATCGGTGCCGATGCCGATGATGGCCTTGAAGCCTTCGCCGGCTGTCCCGTCACCGGCGATGCCGTAGTCTTGGGGCTTGAGCGACACGGCCGGGCATTTCGGCCGGTCGGTGGTGCATTTCACTTTCTGCACGACGCCAAAATTGACCGGCCCGTTGGTGCTGAGGCCCCCGATCGAGATCTTGGCCCGGCTGATGCCGCCGCTGAACACCTCTCCACTGTCAAAGCTGTAGACGAATCTGCCGATCTTGCGCGGCTGCTTGTCGCCAAGCGCGCTTGCCATGACCAGGAGGCCGGTCGACCCGGTATCGAGCAGCGCGGGTATCGGACCGATCGCGCCAATCTTGATCGATACCGTGTAACGGACGGTGCCGCTGAGCATGACCGTGCGTTCGATCGGGATTTCGATGCGCGGTGAAGTGCTGAGCGATCCGCTGGGCGATTTGGTGGCCGCCTGCGCCGGCGTGCAAACCGACAAAGTCGCGCTCAGCGCCGCCATCAGCAGGGCGCCGAACTGACGGCTGAAGCGCCAGGGCGGCATGGAAACGACCTCGTCGTTGGGATGCGTGTCTGCAGGCTCACGCCACGACGCTGCCACCGGAACCCTGCTGGTCCGCTGGCGACAGGATGTAGCAAGAATAGCGGTTCACTGCCAGAGCTATGGGCGCACAGGCTTAAGGGCACCCTGCACGATAAGTGCGCCTGCCATCTTTGCCATTCGCGTGGAAAATCACCTGATAACGCGAGCAAGTCTGCGTAGTTATTGTGCTGGGAACCTCAGGCCGTGGCGCCGCGCCGCACCTGCTCGCGATGGAAGGTGTACAGCCCGGCGCCGACCACAATCGCCATGCCGGCAAATGCCCAGGCGTCCGGGACAATGCTCCAGATGGCGATCTGCAACCCAACGGCAAAGATCACTGAGGCATAGCGGAACGGCGACACCACCGCCAGCTCGCCGATGCGCACGGCGATGGTGACGAACATGTAACCGGCAACGATCAGGGCCGCCGTTGCACCGAAGCCGAGCCAGTCCAGTGGCTGCGGCGTCACCCAGGTTTCGCCAGCACGCATCGCGAACCCGAACAGCGTCACGACAACGGCCGAGAACAAAGCCAGCAGGAGTGTCGGTACACCGGCCGCGATGACGCGCGTGGCGAGGTCGCGCAACGTCACCAGCAACACGCACAGCACCTGCAGTAGCGCAAACGGCTCGAACGAGCCGCTGCCAGGGCGGATAATCAACAGCACGCCAAGCAAGCCGGCGCCGGCGGCCAACCAACGCCGCCAGCCGACAGGCTCGGCCAGGAACAGTGCCGAGGCCGCCGTGACAGTCAGAGGCTGGAACTGCTGGATGCCGCTGGCGTCGGCAAAGCGCATATGCATGAGGCTGACGACAAAGCTGACGGTGGCACCCAGTTCGCCGATCAGACGCAACGTGAAGGCAGGTGAGGTGAGCGCGCCCGCCGGCCAGCGCAGCGCGCCGTACCAGAGGCAGGCGCCGAACAACAGAACCGTTGCGAAGGTGCCGCGCAGCGCCATGATCTCGCCCGGCGGCAGATGTTCGCCCAGCACTTTGACGATTGAGTCGTTGCAGACAAAGGCGACAGTGCCGGCCAGCATGGCCAGGATGCCGGGCAGGTTATTGCGTTCGGATACGTGAGTTGCCGAAACGTCAGCCACCGGTCACCGACATATGCCGCGCCACGGCCGGCTTGGCGTCGCGGCGGTCGATGACGAAGTCGTGGCCCTTGGGTTTGCGTCCGACGGCTTCGTCGATGGCGGCGCTGAGCAGCGTATCGTCTTTGGACGCCCGAAGCGGCGCCCGCAGGTCCGCCATATCCTCCTGGCCCAGGCACATATAGAGCTGGCCCGTGCAGGTGATGCGCACGCGGTTGCAGCTCTCGCAGAAATTATGCGTCAGCGGCGTGATGAAGCCGATTTTTCCACCCGTCTCCTTGACGCGCACATAGCGCGCCGGTCCGCCGGTACGGAATGGAATGTCCTCCAACGTCCAGCGATCCATCATCCGCGCTCGCACGATGGAGAGTGGCAGATATTGATCGGTGCGGTCGCCATCGATCTCGCCCAGCGGCATGGTCTCGATCAGCGTCAGGTCCATGCCGGCGCCGTGCGCGTAAGCGATCATATCGTCGTATTCGTCCTCGTTGACGCCTTTCAACGCCACGGCGTTCAGCTTGACATGCAACCCGGCCGCCCGTGCCGCCTTGATGCCAGCTTCCACCTTGGCGAGATCGCCCCAGCGGGTGATCTTGCGGAATTTGGCGGCGTCCAGCGTATCCAGCGAGACGTTGATGCGCTTGACCCCGAGCCGCGCCAGATCGCCGGCATGTTTCTCCAGCTGGCTGCCATTGGTGGTGAGCGTCAGCTCCTCCAGCGCGCCGGATTTGAGATGCCGGCCGAGCGACTCGAACAGGCTGAGGATGTTCTTGCGCACCAGCGGCTCGCCACCCGTAATACGTAACTTCTTCACACCCTTGGCGATGAAGGCCGTACACAGCCGGTCCAGCTCTTCGAGGCTGAGCAGCTCCGGCTTGGGCAGGAACGTCATGTGCTCGGACATGCAATAGACGCAGCGGAAGTCGCAGCGGTCGGTGACCGAGACGCGCAAATACGACACATGGCGGCCGAACGGGTCGATCATGGCGGGACGGGTGGTAGTGGCGAGGGACATTTTGGGGTCCAAGGTTGGTTTCAGTGGGTGTTGTAACAGAACATGAGCCGCTTGCGTAGGGGCGCACAGCAGTGCGCCCGTCGTGTTACAATTACCGGCGTCAATTGCTGAAACACGGGCGCGCTGCTGCGCGCGCCTACGCCTTGACCATCGTCGCCAAACACAGTTTTCTACGGATCCCCCCTCGACTTCTTCCCCCTGCTTACAGCATGGTGCGCCGCAAAACAGCACCGGCAGCAAGGATCACCAACATGGCGCGCGGCAGACGCAGCGGGGCGGCGGAGGCGCCGCAACCCGACATTTTCACCGACGCCAAGGCCGCGACGCAGCACATCGCCGACATCTACGACGCCAGCGCCGAGCTGATCCGCGCCCGCTTCCGCCGCTTTGCCGACGGCGAACGCACCGGCGACCCCACAACCGCCGCCTGCTACCCGATGCTGCGCCTCACCGTTGGCCATGACCAGCTGGTCTATGACGGCCGCCCCTCCTGGGGCACCATCGCCTATGCCGGCAGCTATTCGACCACCCTCACCCGTCCCGACATCTTCGGCGACTATTACCACGCCCAGATCGAGCGGCTGATGCGCTATCATGGCGTGCCGGTTAGTGTCTCGATGAGCGACCGGGCCATTCCGCTGCCGTTCGTGCTGGAGGAATCGACCGCAAATATCGACGTCGCCGACCTGCGCGCGCTGTCGGCGGTGTTCCAGCTACCGGATCTGTCGCGGATCGATGACAGCATCCCCAACGGCACGGCGCGCACCGCTCCTGGCGCCGACGCTCCGCTGTCGCTGTTCGGCGCCGAGCGCGTCGATCTCGCGCTGCAACGGCTGCACCACTATACCGGCACCGACCCACGCCATTTTCAGCGTTTTGTGCTGTTCACCAATTATCAGCGCTACATGGATGCCTTCATCGCGCACGGCCACGCGTTGATGGCCAAGGGCGACCATGAGGGTTACTCGGCTTTTGTCGAGCCCGGCAATCGCATCCACAAGGCCGGCGGCAAGCCGTTACTTGCGGCCTCCGGCTCGCTGCCGCAGATGCCGGCCTATCATCTCGTCCGCCCCGATGGTCTCGGTGTGACGCTGGTCAACATCGGCGTCGGCCCGTCCAACGCCAAGACCATTACCGATCATATCGCCGTGCTTCGTCCTCACTGCTGGATGATGATCGGCCATTGTGGCGGGTTGCGACGTTCACAACAGCTGGGCGACTACGTGCTGGCGCATGGCTATGTGCGCGAGGACAGCGTGCTCGACGACGACCTGCCGGCCTGGGTGCCGGTGCCGACCATCTCCGAAGTGCAGGTGGCTCTGCAGCAGGCGGTATCGACCGTCACGGGTCTCAGCGGCGACGACCAGAAGATGCGCATGCGGACGGGAACCGTGGTGACCACGGACGATCGCAACTGGGAGCTGCGCTATGACGATCTCTATACGCGGTTCAACCAGAGCCGCGCGATTGCCGTTGATATGGAGAGCGCGACGATCGCGGCCAATGGGTTCAGGTTCCGGGTGCCGTATGGGACGCTGCTGTGCGTGTCCGACAAGCCGTTGCACGGCGAAATCAAGCTGCGCGGCATGGCGAACGCGTTCTACAGCCAGCGGATAAGCCAGCATCTGACCATTGGCCTGGAGGCGATCCGCATTATCCGGGAAGGCGGGATCGAGCGGCTGCATTCACGGAAATTGCGAAGCTTCGATGAGCCGGCGTTTCAGTAACTTGGGGTCTGACCCCTGCG
>JANLQJ010000123.1:0-2218 GCA_031367715.1 Hyphomicrobiaceae bacterium
CTCACGACGGCGAATACTGCGTGCAGTTGCCTCCGGCTCGCGGTTGCTACCATCTCGCCCCGCGAAGGACTTTCACCTCCAATCCAGTGCCCATGCCAGGCACACCTACGGCCTCCCTTCGTTTCGGCGCCATCGGCAAGAGTCTTTTCGAAGGGAACGACGGGCATGACCATGAAATGCGATGACCTCTGCCCTCAACGGTAAACTCCCAGGGGTCGCTTGTCTCAGCATCATTGGCACGGAGGGTTTCGCGGAGCGCTGTGCCGCCTGTGGGCGTAGAAACAGACCGTGGTAGCATCGGCCCTGGAGGGGAGCGGCCGTCGGCTCTCTGGTGGTGTCCAACCCCGTCACATAACGTGGTCCATGGGCTGCTGCGTACTTGAGAGTGGTGACACCCTCGCGGTGATCCCGGTTAGGAAGTTGATCTCTTTGCACAGCCCAGCCCCTTCGTGCGTGAGCCCCACTTGATACAGGAGGAGTCCATGGCCCGACCGAAGCCGTCCCGCGCCAGGCGGGATATTTCCCCAACTCACCCAGATGCGGCGGCAATCGACATCGGCGCTACGATGCACGTCGCCGCGGTGGGACCGGATCGAGACCCCGAACCCGTGCGCAGCTTTGGTACTTTCACCGGCGATCTGCAGCGGCTGGCAGACTGGTTCAAGCGCTGCGGCGTTCGCACAGTCGCCATGGAATCCACAGGGGTCTATTGGATCCCCGCCTTCGAAATCCTCGATCAGCGCGGCTTCGAGGTGGTGCTGGTTAATGCTCGAGACGCCAAGCACGTTCCCGGCCGCAAGACCGACATTAGCGATGCCCAGTGGCTGCAGCGCCTGCACGAATACGGTCTGCTCCGGGCCAGTTTCCGGCCGAAGGGCGAGATTGCAACCCTGCGGGCCTACCTGCGTCAACGCGAGCGCCTGTTGGACTACGCCGCCTCGCACATCCAGCACATGCAGAAGGCGCTCATGCAAATGAACCTGCAACTCCATCACGTGGTGGCGGACATCACCGGCGTCACGGGAATGGCTATCATCCGCGCCATCATCGCCGGTGAGCGCAATCCTGAGACGCTGGCCTCGCTGCGCGATCCGCATTGCCACGCCTCCGTCGAGACGATCAGCCAGGCGTTGGCCGGCAATGATCGAGAGGAGCATGTCTTCGCCCTCACCCAGGCGGTGGAACTCTATGACGCCTACCAAGCAAAAGTCGCCGCATGCGACGCGCGCATCGAGGCTGTCCTGAAACGCATGCGCGCCGCCGCCAGTACTCCGGCCAGCAAGCCGCCTCCGGCAAGATCCACCAAGAGGCAATCCAACGGCTTGGCGTTTGACGTCCACGCCGCTCTGCATGGACTGCTCGGCTGCGACCTGACCCAGATCCATGGGCTCGGGCCCTACCTTGCGCTCAAGCTGGTGGGTGAGTGCGGGACCGATCTCTCAGCCTGGCCAAACGCCAAGCACTTCACCTCCTGGCTTTGCCTGGCGCCGAGCAACAAAATCTCAGGCGGCAAAGTGCTATCGACACGCACCCGACGATCCGGCAGCAGGGCCGCCGCGCTGCTGCGGCTCGCCGCCGTAACCGTCGGGCGCACCGAGACCGCGTTGGGGGCGTTCTACCGGCGCTTGGCCGCTCGTGTGGGCAAGGCCAAGGCGGTCACCGCCACAGCCCGCAAGATCGCCGTGCTCTTCTACAACACCCTCCGCCACGGGATGTCCTATGCAGACCCTGGAGCGTCATACTACGAGGAACGTTACCGTCAGCGCGTCCTCGCCAACCTCGAGCGAAGGGCGAAGTCGCTCGGTTATGTCCTCCAGGAGGCGCCCTCACACGGATGAGTGTTTCTTAGGAAGGCCGCAAAATTCTCATCCAGATTGTCGCGCCACATAAACTGATGCATGATACGTGTGCATCACGCAAAAGCGAAAAAGGCGTTACACGGACGCCACAGACGAAACAAGGAGGAACGATGTCCACAACTTGGCTTGGCACTACCGCTGCCATCGCGATTTCCGCAATGTTCATTTCTGCAGGTTCGCCAGCGGCACTCGCCGCCGATCCGACAGCCGATCTGGTCGCCAAAACGCTGGTGCCATCCAATATTGTCGGCCCCAGTCAGGCCGGTGACACCGCCTCTGATCCCAAGCTGGCCCTGTTGACCGATGCGGAATGCGCTGCGGCCAAGACCAAGGGCTTCAAGTTCGGCATTGTAATGCAG
>JANLQJ010000189.1:0-2028 GCA_031367715.1 Hyphomicrobiaceae bacterium
CCTTCTGGCTGGTATGGGCCTTCGGCGGACGGATGGTCAACGAAAAAAATCAGGTCGTGATCGACAGTCCCGAGACCGTCAAGGCGCTGGAGTATGGCAAGGAGCTGTACGCCACCTTCGTGCCCGGCACCCTGTCCTGGCTGGACCCGAACAACAACAAGGCGTTCCTCGACGGCCAGATCAGCCTGACCGCCAACGGCATCTCCGTTTATTACGCGGCCAAGAATTCCACCGATCCGAAAATCAAGGAAATGGCGGCGGACATCCAGCATGCCAACCTGCCGATCGGACCGGTGGGCGTGCCGACCGAAATGAACCTGTTTTTCAACCAGATGATCTTCAAGTACAGCAAGTATCCGAAGGCGGCCAAGGAGTTCATCCGCTTCATGATGGAAGAAGAGCAGTACGGTCCATGGATGCAGGCGGCGATCGGCTATGTCTGTCACCCGTTGATGGCGTACGACAAAAACCCGATCTGGACCGTCGATCCCAAGCACACGCCTTATCGCAGTGCGACCAGGGTGATGCGCCCGATCGGCTACGCCGGCAAGATGGGCTATGCGTCCGCCGCCGCCGCCGCCGACTTCATCATGCTCGACATGGTGGCGGAATCGGCCTCGGGCCAGAAGACGCCCAAGGAAGCCGCGGAGCGTGCGCAGAAACGCGCGGAGCGCTATTACAAGGTCTGATATTCCGGGCGCTTTCGCGCCGGAATATCCCGCCGCGTTCGACCGTGCACCTGCGGCGACGGTCAACTCGGCGGGGTGGCGCCCGGCCTCTCCCGCACTGGCGGGACGGGGCCGGGCGAGGTCAGGGCGGTTGTTCATCGTGCAAACATTCAGGAGTTTCGCTTGTCTCAAGCTTCCGGCATGACCCTGATGGGCCGGCTCAACAACAGCGCCAACGGGCTTGGCCTGTTGTTCATGCTGCCGGCGGCGGCGATCCTGCTGGTGTTTCTGACCTATCCGCTCGGGCTCGGCGTGTGGCTAGGGCTCACCTACACCAAGATCGGCCGCGACGGCGTTTTCATCGGGCTGGAAAATTACCGATCCCTGTTCGACGATGACGTGTTCAGGCTGGCGGTCTTCAACACCATCCTCTACACCAGCGTGGCGAGTTTTTTCAAGTTTTTCCTCGGACTGTGGCTGGCCCTGCTGCTGAACCAGAACATCGCGCTGAAGTCCTTCATGCGCGCCATCCTGCTGTTGCCCTGGATCGTGCCGACCACCCTGTCGGCGATCGCCTTCTGGTGGATTTTCGACAGCCAGTTCTCGATCGTTTCGTGGGTGCTGGTCAAGGCCGGGATCATCGACAAGTACATCAATTTTCTCGGCGACGGCTGGAACGCGCGCTGGTCGGTGATCGCCGCCAACATCTGGCGCGGCATACCCTTCGTCGCGATTTCGCTGCTTGCCGGCTTGCAGACGATCTCGCCCTCGCTCTACGAGGCGGCGACCATCGACGGCGCGACGCCGTGGCAGCGGTTTCGCTTCATCACTTATCCGCTGCTCACGCCGATCATCGCGATCGTGATGACCTTTTCGGTGCTGTTCACCTTCACGGACTTTCAACTGATCTACGTGATCACGCGCGGCGGGCCGGTCAACGCCACCCACCTGATGGCGACCCTGTCGTTCCAGCGTGCGATTCCCGGCGGTCAACTGGCCGAGGGTGCCGCCATCGCCATGGCGATGGTGCCGTTTCTGGTCGGCGCGATCCTGATCAGTTATTTCGGATTGCAGCGACGCGCCTGGCAACAGGGCAGCAAGGACTGACATGAGCGAATCCGTTCAGGACGCCGGCATCAAGCCCGGCCAGGTGCATTCCGAAGGCGGGATGGATTTCCTGGTGACGCGCCAGCGTCGCCTGGTCACCGTCTACCTGCCGCTCGCCGCCTTCACCTTCGTGCTGCTGTTTCCGTTTTACTGGATGACGGTGACCACCTTCAAGGCCAACGACGACCTGTACAACTACGAAAAATCCAGCCCGTTCTGGGTCTCGAACCCGACTTTGGCGAATGTGAAAAAG